>JACPPM010000102.1 GCA_016191015.1 Acidobacteriota bacterium
GGCAAGAAATTTGAGCCGGCTAGATCTTCCGAACTCCTCTCAGGAAAGCAGGAAGGGAGGAATGCAGGAACGGTGCGGTCGTCTCGGACGATCCGGGTGGCTCGGAAGAACGCTCTCACCCCTTCGCTTCGCTCAAGGGCTCCGGCTCCACGCTCTAGGTCTGCGAAGCGGGCCGGACGCTCTCACGCGCGCGGCGGAGACGCAACCTCTTTGGTTGCGGCTCCGCCGCGTTGGGAAAGTAGGATGAGATCGATCTTCGCCCACCTCCGGCCGGATCCTCAGGATGAGGTGGCTGGATGAGTGAGGAACTGGTTCTGACGCTCGCGAAGCAGGCGATCGAGCTGCTGCTGGTTGTGAGCGCGCCCATGCTGATTGTCGGGCTCGTGGTTGGCGTTCTGGTGAGCGTCTTTCAGATCGTCACGTCGATCCAGGATTCGACTCTTTCCTTTGTTCCGCGGCTGCTGGCTGTCTTCATCTCGTTTCTCCTGGTATTCCCCTGGATGATGAACCTGGTGACCGATTTCACCGTCACCCTGATGAGCTCGATACCCAACTACATCCGGTGAGGCCATGCTGCATTTCGCGATCGACGAGCGCCTGATTCTGACTCTTTTTCTGATCATGGCGCGAGTCGGAACGATCACGATTTTCGCCCCGTTCTTTTCGGTGACGACCTTCGGCGTCCAGGTGCGGGTCTACCTCACGCTGTTCCTGAGCGTCGCGCTGCTTCCGGTCGTCCACATCGGAGATCTGCCAACACCTATGCCCTTCCTCGGCTGGGCAGTCCTCTTCGTCCAGGAGGCTCTCATCGGCCTCGGTGTCGGCCTCGTGATGCGCATGATCCTGGCCGGCGTCCAGATGACGGGCCACCTCATAGGATTCCAGATCGGCTACTCATTCGTCAACGTCATCGACCCCCAGACGGCGGTCCAGACTTCGACGCTCACGGTATTCCTCAACTTCATCGCCGTGGTGATCTTCGTGCTGATGAACGGGCATCATTTCGTTATCGCCGCGCTGGCCGGCAGCTTCACCCACATTCCCCCGATGCACGCTGCGTTCGGGCGCGGGGTTTTCGATGCCGTCAGCTCGGCCGCGGGCACCATCTTCGTCCTGGGATTGCAGCTGGCCGCTCCGATGCTCTTCCTCCTGGTCCTGCTCGACGTCGTGGTCGGCATCATCGGCCGCGTGGCGCCGCAGGTCCCCATCCTCATCATCGCCTTCCCGCTGAAAGTGATTGTCGGTATCGCTTCGTTAGGTGTTGGATTGGCTTACTTCCGGGATTCTTTTCAGCATTTTCTGATTCTGTTCGAGGGGGATGTGGGGAGTCTCCTGAGGGCCTTCGCGCATGGCTGATTCCAGCCGGACTGAATCTGCTACCCCGCGCAAGCGGCAGAAGGTTCGCCGCGAGGGTCGGGTCGCGCGGAGCCGCGAGCTGCCTCAGGCCCTGGTCTTCCTTTCCGTGATCGTCTTCCTGCATTTCACCGGCAAGTCCGTACTCGACAAGTGCATGCATGTGCTCGCGGAGTTCCTCCAGATGCCCTCGCGGCCGCATCTGGACGCGGCCACGATCACGACGGTGTTCCACCTAGCAGCCGACTCGGCCATCTCGATTGTCGGCCCGATCCTGCTTGTGGCCATCACCTTCTCGCTGGCCGGAAGTTTTGGCGGTGGCGGTCTGCTTTTCGCACCGGAAGCCATGCGCCTCAAGTTCGACCGCCTCTCGCCCGCGATGGGTCTCCAGAAGCTCCTGCCCAAGTCCTCGGTGGTCGAGCTCGTGAAGAACCTCATCTACCTCAGCGTCGTTTGCTACATCGCCTGGAAGGCCAGCGTTCGCTTTCTGCCCAGTCTACCGGGACTTGCGCTCGTCTCGCCGTACCATGCCTTCAACAGCCTCACGGACGTCATCTACACGATCTCTATCCGGGTCGGGATTCTGTTCGGTGTGATCGCGATCGGCGACTTCCTCTACCAGCGTTATCTGTTTGAAGAGAGCATGAAGATGACGAAGCAGGAGGTGAAGGACGACTACCGAGAGATCGAAGGGGACCCGAAGATCAAGGGTCGGATCCGGCGTGCTCAGCGCGAAATGATGCGCCGCCGGATGATGGCCGAGGTTCCGAAGGCTGACGTCGTCATCACGAACCCGACTCACTTCGCAGTGGCGGTGGCCTACCGGCCGAAATCGATGGCAGCGCCGACGGTTGTAGCGAAGGGGCAGGACTACATGGCGGCCCGGATCAGGGAAGTGGCCACGGAGCATGAAGTGCCCATTGTAGAGAATCCTCCACTGGCACAGGCGCTGTACAAGAGCACGGAGATCGGAAAGCCGATTCCCGCAGGATTGTACAAGGCGATCGCCGAGCTCCTTGCTTATCTGATCAAATTCCGCGGCCTGGTGCTGAAAGAGGCGCAGGAGGTCATGAGTCATGGCTACTGAGAACGGCCGATCCTTCGCCAACTCCGAGATGATCATGCCGCTGGCTGTGGTCGGCATCCTCGCGATCATGATCGTTCCGATGCCGCCGTTCCTGATGGATCTGCTGATTTCGTTCGACATCGTGATGAGCGTCGTCGTGCTCACCTCCGCCCTCTACCTCACCAAGCCCGTGCAGTTCTCGGTGTTTCCGTCGCTGCTCCTGCTACTGACCCTCTACCGCCTCTCGCTCTACATCGCCAGCTCGCGTCTGATCCTCCTCAACGGCCGGGAAGGTATCAGCGCTGCCGGCCAGGTGATCAAGAGCTTTGGACAGTTCGTCGTCGGGGGCAACTATGTCGTCGGGGTCATCATCTTCCTGATCATTATTTCGATCCAGTACATCGTCATCAATCACGGGGCGGTCAGAATCTCGGAGGTCATTGCGCGGTTCACGTTGGATGCGATGCCCGGCAAGCAGCTTTCGATAGACGCGGATTTGAATGCCGGGTTGATCACCGAGCAGGAGGCGCGGCTCCGTCGTGACATGCTGACGCGCGAAAGCGAGTTCTACGGCTCGATGGACGGTGCGATTCGTTTCACCTCCCGCGATGCGATCGCCAGCATCATCATCACGATCATCAACATCGTCGGCGGCTTTATCATCGGCGTCATGCAGCTCAAGATGGACCTGCTCCAGGCCCTCCAGACCTACACGATCCTCACGGTCGGCGACGGGCTCGTCACGGCCATCCCGGCCCTCATCATGTCGGTGGCAGGAGGCATCATCACGACCCGTGCGGCCTCCGAGAGCCAGATCGGCAAGGATCTTTCCGTACAGCTCTTCACCAATCCGCGCCCCCTCTCGATCGCTGCCGGCGGGCTCTTCCTCTTCATTCTGATCCCCGGTCTGCCCAAGGTTGCATTTCTGATCATCGGCGCGGCTGCGGCTGCCGCCGCGTACTATGCGAACACGCGGATGAGGGAGAGGGAGGCAGTGGAAGACAGGGCCAGGATCGAAAAGGCGGCGAAGGTGGCGCCGCCGGAGCGAGTGGAGAGCCTGCTCAAGGTGGATGCCGTCGGCCTCGAAGTCGGCTATGCACTGATCCCGTTGCTCGATTCGGCCCAGGGCGGGCAGCTCCTCGATCGGATCAAGTCGATCAGGCGCCAAGTAGCCCTCGACCTCGGCTTCGTCGTCCCGCCCATTCACATCACGGACAATCTCCAGCTCGGTCCGCGCGAGTACTCCGTCCTGATGCGCGGCGTCCAGATTGGCCGCGGCGAGCTCATAACCGATCAGTTCCTTGCGATCAACCCGGGCGTGACGCGTGAGGAGTTGCCCGGGATCCCGACGCGGGAGCCCGCATTCGGACTGCCGGCGCTCTGGATCAAATCCGAGCAGCGGGAGAAGGCGCAGTTCGCCGGCTACACCGTGGTCGACCCCACCACGGTCATCTCCACCCACATCTCGGAGATCATCAAGGGCTATTCGCACGAGCTGCTCGGGCGCCAGGAAACCAAGGGGCTCCTTGACACTCTCGCCGAAACCCATCCGAAGCTGGTTGAGGAGCTGACGCCGAAGCTCCTCTCGGTGGGGGAGATCCAGAAGGTCCTGCAAAACCTGCTTCGCGAGCGCGTCACGATCAGGGATCTGGTCACGATTCTGGAGACACTGGCCGACTACGGGCCCACGGCCAAGGATGTCAATCTTTTGACTGAGTATGTCAGACAGGCGCTTGGAAGGAACATTTGCCGCCAGTATCAGAATGAAAAGGGAGACTTGTATCTGCTGACGCTGAGTCCTGAAATTGAGCAGGCCCTGGCCAAGTCGATAACGCGGACTGAACAGGGAACCTACATGGCGATCGAGCCCAAGATGGCTCAGCAGTTGATCGGTCGGATCCGCAAAGGTCTTGAAACTGCTCTGCCTAGCGCCGCCTCCGTCCTCCTGGTCTCATCTCCAATCCGGTACCACCTCAAGCGCCTGACCGAGAAATTCCTGCCTCATCTGGCCATCCTTTCCCACGCCGAGGTCCCCTCAAACGTGAACGTCGTCTCGGTCGGGGTGATCTCATGAGGGCTTGGCCCGCTTTTTGTATACGTGTTGGGGGAACTCGAAAATGAGGATGAAAACGTACCGGGCGAAAACGTTCAAAGGAGCCCTCGAACAGATCAAGTCCGAGTGGGGGGCGGAGGCATTTGTTCTCTCGAGCAAGCAGGTGAAGTCTCCAGGGATCAGCGGGGTACTGGGCCGGCGGGTTTTCGAGGTCACGGCCGGTCTCGAGGGTGTTGGCGAACCGGGGGGCGCCGTACGAAAGGAACCACCGGTGCGGGCGCCGGTTGCGTCGCCGACGACGCGAGCGATCAAGCGCCCCGAAGAGGTGGCGCGGGAGTACACTTCGCTACTGACGCCACAACCGTCGGTACCGAACGCGCAGGAGCGGCGTGAGTTGGCGGATCTGCGCAGGTGGATCTACGGGCTGACCCGGCTCTCTCAGCCACCCGACGTTTTCCTCATGGCGGAGCCCCTGGGCGAGATCTACGAATCGCTCTGCGCCAACGATCTCGATCCGGCGATCGCGAAGATGCTCCTGAACAGCGCAGGCACTCAGTTCCCCGCGCCCGTGCCAGGGCAGACTGGTGAGATTGAAGCGTACGTGGGGTCGCTTGTGGAAAAGCTGGTGACCGTGAAAGCGACAACCCGCAAGATCAAGATCTTTGTCGGGCCCACAGGCGTCGGCAAAACGACGACGGCGGCCAAGCTCGCCGCCCGCGCACTCGTCAATCGTGAGGGCAAGGTCGGACTGATCACGATGGACACTTTCCGGATCGGTGGGGCGCAGCAGCTCCGGACTTTCGCCGAGATCATGAGTATTCCGGTGAAGGTTGCGAGGTCGGTCGCCGAGATGGACAGGGTTCTGGTCGATTGGCAGAGCTTTGACACTATCCTGATCGACACTGTGGGCAAGAGCCAGCGGCAACTCGAGGAATTCGCCGATCTGGCAGCCTACCTGAAGGGGAGGGAGGACATCGAGAAGCACCTGATCGTGTCGGCGACGACGAAGCCGCTGGACCTCCGCGAGATTGTCGACAAGTTCGGGATCTTCTTTCCCGATTTCATCTGTTTTACGAAGCTCGACGAAACCACGACCTACGGGCCGATACTGAACGAACACAATCGGACCGGCAAGCCGCTGTCGTATTTCGGGGTCGGCCAACGGGTTCCTGAGGATCTCGAGCTCGCCACCAAGAAACGTGTATCCGAGCTGATCATGGGAGGGGGGATGTGACATGGTTGACCAGGCGTCCGGACTGCGACGGTTGCAGAAGCTGAAGGACGAGAAGCAGGTTGAGGGAGACGGGATACAGCCGGCCGTCGTCGCGATCACGAGCGGCAAGGGCGGGGTGGGGAAGACGAACATCGTCGCCAACCTGGCGCTCGCTCTGATCCGTCACCAGCAGCGCGTCGTGATCATGGACGCCGACTACGGCCTCGCAAACATCGACGTGCTCCTGGCCCTGTCCCCGCGCTACCATCTTGGCCACGTCCTTTTCGGAGAGAAAACGCTCGAAGAGATCATGGTGAAGGGGCCCGCAGGGATGCAGATAATCCCCGCGGGGAGTGGATTCCAGGAGCTGACCCACCTGAGCCCCGACATGGAAACGCGCCTGTTCCGGGGTCTGGCGGGTCTGCGCGACCGATGCGATTTCCTTCTCATCGACACTGCGGCGGGGATTTCGAAGAACGTCCTCCGGATGCTACTCGCCTCCTCCCAGGTGATCGTGGTGACCCAGCCCGAACCCACGGCGATCGTTGACGCGTATGCCGTGATCAAGGTCGTTGCTTTCAATCATCCGGATTCGGATTTTCCGGTGAAGCTCCTCGTGAATAACGTGAGCGGGGCAGAGGAGGCGGAGGCTGTTTTTGGGCAGGTCCGGTCGGCCTGTGTGAAGTTCCTGAAGCGCGATATCGAAATGTTCGGATACATTCCGTGGGACGGCCTGCTTGCCGACTGCGTGCGCGAACAGAAGGCGCTCATGGACGGCCACTCAAATTCTCCGGCGGGCCGCCAGTTCATGGCGCTGGGGAAGAAGCTCCTGGCCGACTGGAAGAAGAACCCGAGGAAGGCGACGGCCATTTTCTGGACGGACTTCTTGAAGAATCAATGCGAGATACCTGTGGAGCCGTAGGTCATGTTGAAGAGTGCGGAAGCGGTTCCAGCGCGGCGTCCTGGACGCACGCGATTGACGGCCAGGGAGCGCGAGGCGATGATCCTGGAACATCTGCCGCTCATCAAGTATGTCGTCCATCGGATTGGGGCGCGGTTGCCGCCGCAGGTGGATCGTGAGGATCTCATTCAGGCCGGCATTCTGGGACTCATCGATGCGATCGAGAAGTTTGAACCGGACCGGGGGATCAAGTTCAAGACCTACGCGGAGCTCCGTGTGCGCGGTGCCATCCTCGACAGCCTCCGGGAAGTTGATTGGGTGCCGAGGAACCTGAGGAGGCAGAGCCGGGATGTGCAGCGGGCCTATGCGGATCTCGAGCAGGAGCTCGGGAGGCCGGCCACCGATCAGGAGGTCGCGGCGCGGATCGGGATGAGTCTCGAGGAGTTCCAGAAGCTCTTAGACCAGCTCCGTGGAATCAACATCGGATCGATACAGCAGAGCGGCAGCAACGGAGGAGAGGAGGATGCCGATCCGATTGAGTACTGCCTGGAGGCGGGCGAGGAGACATCGCCGACGGTGTTGGTTGAGAAGATCGAAATGCGGAGGATCCTGGGAGAGGCGATCGATTTGCTGCCGCAGAACGAGAAGCTGGTCGTGTCGCTGTACTACTACGACGAGCTGACGATGAAGGAGATCTCGGCCGTATTGAGTGTGAACGAGAGCCGGATATCGCAGCTTCACACGAAAGCGATGCTGCGGTTGCGAGGGAAGCTGCAGTTGAGGCTGAGCGGACGGAGCTGAGGCGATGGGAAAAATACTGACACAAGAAGAAGTCGATGCCTTGCTGGCAACGGTCGGGGGAGGCGCGCCTGCGGCCGAATCGCAGGCTGGTGGGGGTGAGGCGGGAGCGGCGCGGAGGAAGAGCGAGGCTGAGAGGAAGGTGTCGCTGTACAACTTCCGCCGTCCGGACCGGGTCCCGAAGGAACAGATGCGCTCGCTGCATTTCCTGCACGAGGGGTTCGCGCGCACATTTTCATCATCGTTGAGCGCGTACTTGCGGGCTCTCATCTCGGTGTCGTTGGTCTCGGTAGAGCAGCTCACGTACGGTGAATTCCTGCTCTCGCTCCCCGATCTGACCGCGATCTACTCTCTATCGATGGCCCCGCTGGACGGCGTGTGCGCGCTCGAGATCGATCAGAGCCTCGCGTTTCCTATCATCGACCGGTTGCTGGGTGGCGAGGGCGAGCCGTCGTCCGGGATCCGGAATCTGACGGAGATCGAGCAGAACATCATCGAGGGCGTTGTGCGGCTCGTCACCCAGGATCTCAAGGAGGTCTGGAGACCAATCGCGGACCTGTCCTTCGATATCCACGGACGGGAGGTCCGCCCGCAGCTCTTGCAGGTTGTGTCGCCCTCCGAGGTGGTCGTCGTCATCGTGTTCGACGTGAAGATCGGGGATATCCGCGGGATCATCAATTTTTGCATCCCGTACCTGGTGCTGGAGCCGATCGCCGGGAAGTTTGAGCAGGAATGGGAATCGGCTCGGAAGCGGATCTCGGCGGAGGAGCGTGAGAGACTTGTCGACCTGTTGATGCAAGCTCCTTTCGATGTGACGCTGGATGCGAGGGGGAACCAGCTTCAGATCCGTGACCTCCTCAACCTGGAACCGGGTGACATCCTGCAACTCGAGAACTCCGTTGAGCAGACGCTCAGCGTGATGATCGGCGGCCTGGAGAAATTCGAGGGGCGGCCAGTTCGGGTGAGAGTCAAGAAGGGAATTGAGATCTCATGAGAATCGATCTTGTAGGCGGGGCGATCAGGTGCCGGTGGTCGTGGCATGTGTGAGAGAGTGAGAGAGTTGCAGACTGGGGGGGTCAGAGAATCCTCCGGGACTTCTAGAATCGGCGTGATCCTTCGCCGTTCCGCAGAGGGACACAACCCGGAAGCGATTCGGGAACGGAGCCGTCGTCTCGGTCGGTCAGTGAGGCACGGAAACGCTCCCACCCTCACACTCTTTCACACTCCCACTGTTCCGACGGCGGATTACGGTTACCGAGGGGGTGAGTGATGGGGGACAATTTCAGCGAGTTCGTGGATGCGACGGTCGACAACTTGGTTTCAATCGTCAAGACCGTGACCGGGGCGGATGCGGAGGCGAAGTGTCTCAAGACGGAGGCCCGCGATCTGGACGGGTTGAAGGAGGTGTTGGCGAGCTGTCCGTTGGTGCTCCGCGCGCCCTTCAAGACGGGACTGATGGGTGGGGCGGCGTTTTTGATGAGGGTTGAAGCGGCCACGGCGCTGGCCGACGTCTTCATCGGGGGCAGCGGAGCCGCCAGTGCCGAGCTCAGCGCCGACATGAAGGACGCCGTCATCGAGATCTTCAATCAGCTCGGCGGTGGCCTCAAAACCAGGCTCAGCGCGGATTTCGGGACACCGGTGGCGCTCGGTCCGTTCGATGTCGTCGACTTCGGTAAGAGCGGCATAGGGGAGGTGGCGAGCTTCCTCGGGTTCGCGCCGGCTCAGTTCGCGACACTCTCACTGAAGCTCGGGACCACGCTCGACGCCGAGATCTGTCTCACCACCCCTGTTCTGATGCTGCCCGGCATCGAGGAGGAGGAAGAGCTCCCCACACAGATGCTCGCCACGAGCCTCCCGCCTCTGACGACGGGCAATCCCAACCTCGATCTGATCATGGATGTCCGGCTGCCCCTCACCGTCCGCTTCGGTCAGACCCGGATGATCTTGAGGGACGTTCTCAAGCTGGGGACCGGGTCGCTGATCGAGCTGGACAAGCAGGAAAACGAACCGGTCGATCTGATGGTCAATGATAAGGTGCTCGCGCGAGGGGAGGTGGTCGTGGTGGACGGCAATTACGCGCTACGGATCATCGAAATCGAGAGCGCCGCGTCGCGAATTCGTTCGCTGGTGTGAGGAGGACATGGCGATGGATGGCATGCAGCTACTTATCCTCGGATTCCAGCTCGTGGTCGGACTCCTGCTGTTCGGGACGATGTTGCACGTCCACCGAAGGACTGCCCTGCACCATGCCGTCGTTCGCCAGGAGATCACGGAGATCCGCGCCGCCCTCGCCAAGCTCCTCTCCGAAAGCGAAACCGGCTACTACGATCTTCTGCAAACCGTCGAAGCGGTCGGAAACGGCGTCAAGAAAACGGCCAGCCTCGTGCTGACGCACACGGCGCGCGAGCCGGATGATGCGATGCCGCCGATGTCAGTTCTCGACAAGAAGCATCTCGCGACTGCTCTCCACGATCAGGGCCTCACCCCCGACGAGATCTCGACCAAGCTGGATATTCCACGTGGCGAGCTGGCCCTGATGCTCCGCATGTCAGAGAGGCGAGTCGGCCCTTGACCCTGGCCCCCTGACGCCTTAGTGTCTCAGAAGTTGAGTGCTGACAAGGAATGGCAAGAAATGTGAGGCGGTTGGATCTTCCGAACTCCTCTCAGGAAAGCAGGAGGGGAGGAATGCAGGAACGCAGCGGTCGTCTCGGCCGATCGAGGTGGCTCGGAAGAACGCACTCACGCTCCACGCTCTACGTTCTCACGCGCGGCGGAGACGCAACCTCTTTGGTTGCGGCTCCGCCGCGTTAGGGTGTCGATATGCTCACCTGCAGTCATCGCACCTGCCGGAACACGCAATCGGACCTCTCGATCAGGCTCTTCGGGCAGAAGGGCTTCTACCTTGAAGACGACTGGTACTGCTCTGAGGACTGCCTCGATACGGCGCTCAAGGTGGCGATCGAAAAGAAACTCTCGCCGCTTCTCGAAAAGGGTTCCAACATACTCCAGCGACCGCTGCTCGGGCTGATCCTCCTCGAGTCTGCGCTGATCTCCCGCGAACAGCTTCAGCTCGCTCTGAGTCACCAGAAGCACGAGAAGACCGCCCGCCTGGGCCAGATGCTCCAGCGCCTCGGCTTCGTCAAAGAAGAAGACATCACAGCCGCACTGGCTCGACAGTCAGGATTCCCGCGGCTGAGCCTGGACCGGATCGTCGTCAACGAGGCGATTCTCAGAATGATCCCGCCGAGGATTGCACGACTCCAGAGAATCTTCCCGATCGAATACGATCCCGAGAATAACAAGCTGTCGATCGTCATGTCCTACCCAGATCGGACCGTCGTGAACACCCTCGCGAAGATGCTCAGGAGCCAGATCGCCCCGTTCGTCGGCGACGAGACGCTCCTCGAAGAAGTGATCGATCAGTACTACCCGAAAAACTCGACTGAAGGAAACGTCGAAGCGGGCACCTTCAGCATCTCGAGTGGAATCGAGTCTATTTCGCGGGAGATCATCAAGCGCGCCAAAGTACTCAAAAGTCAGGACCTCTCCATCGAAAGATGCGGCCAGCACCTCTGGGTGCGAATCACGGTTGAAAACGAAGCGTACAACCTCTTCCTGACGATCGCCGATCAGACCAAAGATCCCGACCTGCTCGAAGCCCCGCTTCGACGCCGATGAGGAGCGTGGAGCGTAGTGCGAACCCTGAGATTGAGCGTGAACGACGCAAGGATGTGGATCTTGCTTTTGCACTGTTGGAGATCGGTGAGGAGTATGGGAAATACTCCGGGTTAATGGCTAACTGCTAATAGCTAACGGCTTCATAGCCATGAAAGTCCCCGGCCCGGCGCCCATCGATCCGATCCCGCCGCCCCTGCCGGTCATCAGAGTCGAGGGTCGCGTGGATCTCCCGGTGACGTTGAAGCTGGGGGAACGCCTGAGCGCGGTCGTCGAGAGGGCCCTTCCCGATGGACGTGCGCTCCTGAACTTCGGTTCGTTCTCGCTTGTCGCGCGGACGACGGTCGAGCTGCCTGAGGGAAGCCCCGTGCAGCTCACGCTCGAACGCTTCACCCCTGTGATGGAGCTTCGTCTGGTCAGGGAGCCAGTTGTCCCCGGTCCTGACGACATCGCCCGGGCCATCGCGACACTGATTCGCGATCGTGCTCCAGCGGTGGGAGGTGCGTCCGTCGCCGGCCCGCTCTCGGCCGAAAGGCTGGCCGACGCGCGGCTGGCCGACGCGCGGATCACTGTCGATCGGTTCGGGGAGCTAGCGCATCCGGCCTGGGCCGAGGGTCTCGTGAAGCTTTCGAACGCAATCCGTGTCTTGCAGCAGGAGCCGGGGATCGGAGCTGAGCGGGCCGGGACGCCGGCCGCGGGTGAAGCTCCGAGGCCGCCCGTGGCGATTGCGCGGGAGGTCGCGTCCGCCGTTGGGTGGTCCGGGTTGTTCCTCGAAGCACAGGCGGTAGAGGCGGCGAGGCAGATCGCGCCGTTGGCGGGACAGATTACTACGGCAGTAGATAAGCTCATCACACTCTTTGGAGCGATGCCCGTGCCTCCGGCCGGCACTCCCGCTGCTCTCGTGACATCGGCCGCCACGCAGGAGATCCGGCAGCTCCTCGCGTCGCTTCAGGGGGTTCCGGGGAGCCCGGTCGAGCTGGCAGCGGAGGCAGTTGTGTCCGACTCCTCGCCCATGGTTCAGCGGGAAGCCATACTCGGGAGGGTGGTCGAGCGACTGCGGGACCTGCTCGTGACCCTATCGGACAGCGCGCCGGAGGGGCTTGAGAAGACTGTGCAGTCGATGCGCCGTGCATTGGCGGAGATCAGGAGTGCCGGGCGCGATTCGCGCCGGGTGATGGCGGAATTCGCCTCACACGCATCCGGAGACCGCAAAGCGGTGCTGCTCCAGATGTTGGCGGTGGCTCGCGAAGCCGGTCGCGCGGATCTGGCCGCGGGGGTGGAGGCAGCGGTGAAGCTCGTTGAGAGCTATCAGGGAACCGCGTTGGCTCCTTCGCGTTCCGTCTCCGAGGAGCCGTTTCTCCTGATCCCTCTGCCCGTGTCGACGCCCGGGGGGAGGGAGGTAGCGGAGTTGAAAGTCTACTATCGTGGCGAAGGAGGAAAGCCGGTATTCGATGCGAATGACCTCTCGGTATCGTTACTCCTCCGCCTGAGCCATCTTGGTCGGGTCCGCGCCGACGCGAGCATCGCACGGCTCAGTGTGCGTTGTTCGATGTGGGTCGAAACCCCTGCGGTTCAGGGTTTCGTGGACCGTCACATCGACAAGCTGCGAGCGTCGCTTGAGGATGCGGGTTTCGCTGAGGTCGCGGTCACGGCGGCACTCGACGCGCGGCGGGTCGAACAATTCCATGACTTTCGCCGCCCGCTCCCAGGTCCCTCCAAGGTACTCGACGTGAACATTTGAGCTCAAAGTTTCAAGTTTCAAGTTTAAAGTTGCGGAGAGGAGAGAGGGGGAGTTTTGCATGTCCTCGTCTCTAGGCCAAGTCCCTGAATGCGTCACAAGCACCCGCACGCGCATTCCTTGGCAACATATTGTCAGGCACTCCAAGCCATCAATCGTGGACGTAGTCGTAGACGTGAACGTGGACGATGGATCGCGATCGATTGTGTCAACGATTAGGTCTACGACCACGTGGTCTGGGAGCCGAGCGAGCCTCTCATTCAAGGCCGGGACTTCGAATGAGCATAGAATCTGCCAAACGCGCTTTGAACTTTGAACTTTGAACTTTGAACTTCAGACTTTAGACTGATCCCGTGAGCACTGAGCATCCCAAGCGACACAAGGCAGCCGCCTTGCGATACCAGGCAGGCAGCGACCGGGCGCCGCGTGTGGTTGCGGCGGCCGAGGGGGAGCTGGCCAGGAGGATCATCGACGTGGCTCTGAAGAGTCAGGTTCCCGTCTATGAGAACGCCGCGCTTGTCGAGATTTTGGCACGCCTCGAGCAATTCCAGGAGATCCCGCCGGTCTGCTACCAGGTTGTCGCCGAGATCCTTTTCTTCGTTTACAAGTTGAACGAGGAGTACAAGGACCTGGGTGCAGGATCGTGACGGAGACCGGCCGGGATCGTATCTCAAGAAAACAATAGGACAGAGAGGCTCCCGCCTCCACGATGGGCGGGCATGGCTCTCATGGTCCGGCTGAACGGAAATACCTGCCTATGGGCAGCGCATGCCAAGCTGAGGAGCCCCGATCCATCTACCAAATCAAAGGATTAGGATCGCGCAGGTCTGGCATGCAACTTGCTATCTACATGTTCGAGAGAGGAAACATGAACACAGCGCTGTACGACATCTACAACGGGTTGGCGGCGAGGTTCGAGGAGCTGGACGTTGTTTCCAACAACCTCGCCAACGTGAACTCGACCGGGTACAAGCAGGACGGAGTGTTCCAACGATTGCTGGAAGCGAACCTGAGCGCGAACCCGCAGGTCCAAGGGTCGGCGCGGCGGATGCCGCGAGTCGCGACCTACGTTGACTTCCAGAATGGGGATCTTGTGCAGACGGGCCGGCCCATGGACCTTGGAATTCAGGGCAAGGGTTTTTTTGTCGTTCAGGGTGCGGCCGGCGAGGTGTACTACACTCGCGACGGCTCTTTCAGCCAGGATGACACGGGCAATCTGCTGACGGCCTCCGGTGATCGGGTGATGGGGGACGGGGCGCCGGTATCGATTCCGCAGGGTGAACGGAACGTTGTCACGGTGGATGAAGAGGGTGGGATCTCGGTCGATGGCATCCGCAGCACTTCGCTGAAGGTAGTGGAATTCGACGATGGCGCGATCCTTCAGAAGATCGGTTCGAACTACTTCGTCGACAAAGGCGGGGCAGTTCCCAAGGATGCCGAATCAACGAGTGTGTCGCAGGGTTTCTTGGAAAAGTCGAACGTGAGCGCGATCAAGGCGATGGTGGAGATGATGCAAGTGATGAGGCAGGCAGAGTCGCTTCAGCGCACACTCAACCTCATTCTGAATGACGTCGATGGGAGGGTGATCCGGGAGGTGGCTCGTGTGTAGGGAACGGGAACGGGAACAAGGACACTGAGGAGACGGAAGATGATCAGAGCATTCTACACGGCGGCCAGCGGCATGCAGGCCCAACAGCTGAACGTGGACAACATCGCGAACAACCTGGCAAACGTCAACACATCCGGCTTCAAGCGGGCTCGCGCGCAGTTCCAGGATCTGCTCTATCAGAATCTGCGCACGGCCGGAACGGCCTCGACGCAGTCCAAGGAGTTCCCGGTTGGGCTGGAAGTCGGCCTGGGAACGCGAGCGGTGTCGACTGAGCGTGTTTTCATGCAGGGCGATTTCAAGCAGACCGGCAATCCGCTCGACATGGTGATCGCGGGAGCCGGATTCTTCCAGGTGCTGCTGCCGACGGGTGAGATCGGGTACACGCGGAGCGGCGAGTTTCATATGGACCGCGAGGGAAGTGTGGTGACGGCTGACGGCCTGTCGCTCGAGCCGCAGGTCACGGTCCCATCTGACGCGGTATCGATCAGCATCGGGCAGGACGGGGTCGTATCGGTGATCCAGGCCGGGCAGGCGCAGGCACAGCAAGTGGGCTCGATCGAGCTGGCGACGTTTCCGAACCCGGCCGGGCTCAGCCCTCAGGGCAGGAACCTCTTCATCGCGACGACATCCTCGGGCGATCCGATCACCGGCATCCCGGGTGAAAACGGGCTGGGGACGATCCAGCAGGGTTTTGTGGAACAGAGCAACGTGAGTGTGGTCGAGGAATTTGTGAACATGATCATCGCCCAGCGCGCGTACGAAGCGAACTCGAAGGTCATCCGGACCGCCGACGACATGCTCTCCCAGGTGAACAACCTCTCCAGGTAGTCACGGCCGGCGAGTGAGGCAGTAACATGAAACAAGTAAGGATGCCTACCCGAGTGGCGCTCTGGATCGGGCTGTCTCTTGCTGCCTTTCCGGTCGAGGCATCCGAGTCTCAGGTGGTGCGGTTTCTCCCGGCGGTGCAGGTGACGGCAGAACGGGTTTCCGCATCTGACCTGTTGGAGGGAGAAGCAGCCTCCACTCTCAAGACGATGCTCGACCGGGTCGACCTCGGCTATTCCCCTCTGCCCGGGTACAAGAAGATCATCGAGCGCGCCGCGCTCGTCAAGGTGCTCACCCCTCTCACCGACATCAGCTCATGGACCATACCTGATCGTATCGAGGTTGAACGCCGGAGCCGGATCCTCGAACAGGACGAGATCAGGAAGGCGGCCGAGGAGTTCGTGGCGAGTCTCGGCACGGCGGCCGTCAAGGTCCAGGCAGAATCGGTCGTCTCCCCTCGCGAGATTCACGTTCCTGACACGGCGATTCGCCTCGAATTCGCGACCTCGCGTCGCGCACTCATGGGCAAGCGTCTCGATCTCATGATGTCGATCAAGACCCCCACCGGCTTGTTCCGCAAGCAGTGGGTTCAGGCGACGATCGGCTACACCGCGACGGTACCGGTGGCGATTCGGGACATCTCTCCGTTTTCCACCGTGACTGCGGACGATTTCGAGCTCGCTGAACGGAAGCTGGAGACGGTGGTCGAGAAACTACTGGATCCCGCCTTCACGCCGCGAGGGCAGGTCACTCGCCGTTTCGTCCGCGCCGGTGAAGTGATCTCGCCGCTCTATCTCTCCCCTCCGCTCCTCGTCCGGCAGGGCGACCACGTGACGATCGTTGTGCGGAGCAAGGCATTCGAGATTCACGCAGAAGGCGTTGCGCGGGCCGCCGGCCGGATGGGGGACACAATCATGGTCCTGAATATCGACAGCAAGAAGATTCTCCTCGGGCGTATCACCGGAGAGAAAGAAGTCGAGGTGAAGTCATGACAGCCAACATCTCCCATGCACCCAATCGCCGCCACTCTCTCACTCTCCCACTCTTCCACCCTCTCACTCTCGCCTTTCTTCTCGGTCTCCCATTCATCGCGGGGGCCGGCGACAAGAAGACCGATACCTACGCCGAGTCGCTCGCGGAGTTCATCGCGCAATCCCGCCAACAGGTGCCCGCGGTTTCGCCCTCGGAAGGCTCGCTCTTCACCGATGGCGTGACGCTCTGGGAGGACTTCAAGGCGCGGCGTGTCAACGACACGATCACGATCGTCGTTTCCGAGAGCACGACCGCCATCAACAGCGCCGACGCGAGCTCCGAACGCGCCGCAACGAAAGACCTCGGGATCAGCTCGCTCTTCGGAATCGAGACACACATTCCCGAAAGCACCGGGATCGATATGTCCAATCTGGTCGGCGCAGAATCGGCGAGCACGTTTGACGGGAAAGGAACCACCAGCCGCAAGGGCTCGATCAGCACAACCATCACGGCGCGAGTGCGTGAAGTCTTTCCGAACGGCAACCTGCTGATCGAGGGTGTTCGTGAGCTGGGGGTCAACCACGAGAAGCAGACGATCATGATCACCGGGATCGTCCGCCCACGTGATATCTCGACCAACAATATCGTCTCTTCCAAAGCCATCGCCGATTTGCAGGTACGCTACTTCGGAAAAGGGATTGTCAACGACAACCTGAAGCCCGGGATTCTCTACCGGGTATTCACCTGGATCTGGCCCTTCTAGGAGACCACCATGAAGATCAACCGCGTCCGTCACCTGGTCCTCGCCCTTCTGCTCTGCCACGCGATCGCCCCGGCGAGCTCCGTGGCATCGACACGCATCAAGGACATTGCCAGAATTCAGGGCGTCCGGGACAATCAACTCCTCGGCTACGGTCTCGTCGTCGGCCTCAACAAGACCGGTGACAGGCGCCAGACGTTCTTCACCGCGCAGAGCCTCACAAACATGCTCGAACGCATGGGCGTCACGCTCTCTCCTGCGGCGATGCGCATTGAAAACGTCGCGGCCGTGATGTGCACGGCGACACTCCCCGCCTTCGCCCGCACAGGTGAGAAGATCGACGTCACCTGCTCCTCGATCGGGGATGCCAAGAGCCTTCAGGGCGGGATTCTCCTGATGACCCCGCTGAAAGGGCCCGATGGGCAGGCCTACGCGATGGCCCAGGGGGCGCTGTCGCTCGCCGGGTTCGGTTCCGAGGCCGGCGGTCAGAAGGTGGCGGTGAACCACCTGACCGTCGCGCGTGTCCCGGCGGGTGCCACAATCGAACGTGAAGTGCCGCATCCGGGGCTCGATGGGCGGCAGGTGCTGGAGCTGGTGCTTGACAGCGCGGATTTCACGACCGCCGAACGGATGGCCGACGCGTTGAACACTTCCCTCGGCTCTCCCCTGGCTCTCGCCCAAAACTCCCGGACCGTGCTGTTGAAGGTCCCCGAGGGTGCGCACGCGAACATCGTCGGCTTCATCAGCCGCGCAGAAAACGTGATGCTCGAACCCGACAGCATCGCACGGGTAGTCGTCAACGAGCGCACCGGCACGGTCGTGCTCGGTCAGGACATCCGCATCAGTGCAGCCGCGGTCGCGCATGGCAACCTGTCTGTCAAGATCGGGACGCAGTTTGCCGTCTCTCAGCCACCGCCGCTGGCAGAAGGCGCCGAGACCGTCGTGGTGCCGCAGACGATCCTCGAGTCCACCGAAGAAAAAGCTCGCGTGATATCGCTCAAGGAAGGCGCCAGCGTCGACGACGTCGTCCGGGCGCTCAACACAATCGGCGTCACCCCGCGCGACATCGTCGCGATCTTCCAGGCGTTGCGGGCCGCCGGGGCGCTGCAGGCCGAGCTGGACATCATCTAGGCCATGATCGACGAGAACCTCTTCCGCATCCCCGGTCCGGCCGTGAGCCCGATCGACTCGCAGGTTGAGAGTCTGAAGAAGTTGGCCGAGACTGACGGGCTGCCGCCCGAACAGCGACGTCAGAAGATCATGGAGGCGGCACGCGAGTTCGAGGCGATTCTGCTTCAGCAGCTTCTCAAGGTCATGCGGGAATCGATGTTGTCCGATCAGGGGGTGCTGGGGGGAGGCGAGGGGCTCAGCGCCGAGATGTACACCGAGGTGTTCGAAGGCGAAGTGGCGCGTCAGATTGCGTCTGCCGGGACAGGGCTGGGAATCGCGGACATGGTTTACAACCAGCTCGCCAAGGATCCGCTGCCGGCCAACGAAGCAGCGCCGGTAGGAGAAGTCGCCCCGGCGGAGCTCGTCGGGCCGGCGGAGCCGAGCCGGGGTGCACTCCGAGGTCCGATCACCTCAGGGTACGGTCAGAGGCGGGATCCGTTCACCAACCGTATCGCCTACCACAAGGGGATCGACATCAGGGCGGCGGAAGGCACTGAGGTGAAGCCTGCGCTGCCGGGGACGGTCATTTTCGCGGGTCGGCACGGTGGGCACGGAAACATGGTTGCGTTGCGGCACGATGACGGGACGGTCACGCGCTACGCGCACTTGAAGGAGATTTGCGTCAAGGAGGGAGAAGTTATTGATAAGACAAGAACTATAGGCACAATTGGAAGCACGGGTCGCTCTACCGGTCCGCACCTCCATTTTGAGGTGCTGGCGGAAGGTGATCGACCGATCAATCCCGGGACTTTCCTCGAGACCATCGCGTAAGCTAATGCTAAAGACGCCTTGTGCCGATAAAGTGGATGAACTGAACGGAGTTGGAGGAACCAGGAAATGGCAATCGACCGAGTCAATCCACAGGGTGACGCATCCAGGGTCGTGGACGGCGTCCGGTCGACGGGCCGCCAGGCCGGTTCAGAGGACATCCGCGCGGACTCGAAGGAGCCGAAGGGCGATCGGGTTGAGATATCCGACCGCAGCCGGGAAGTGCAGCAGGTCCGGCAACTGCTCGATCTCACGCCAGACACGCGCGCCGACAAGGTGCAGGCCGTGAAGCAGTCGATCGAGAACAACCTGTACAACGTGCGTGGGGAGCAGGTTGCGGACCGGTTGATCGGTGGGGCTATCCTCAACGATCTCGGCTAGCCGCATGACGGTGCTGGTTTTCGGACGCGGGGTGTTTCATGGACGATCTGGTGACCCGTATACCCGGGGCGACGAACCCCGGAGTTAACCGGATCGAGTCCGAGAACTTCAATCCTAATCCCGACCGCGGGAAGCGGCAGCCGGGGCGAAAGCAGAAGGGCCGCGAGGGGGAGGAGCCTGAGGAGGCTCCTGACCCGAAGGCTCACAAGATGGACATCCGCGTGTAGAGTTCCAAGTTCAAAGTTCAAAGTTCAAGAATGGGAAAACCGAGACCGAGATCAAGGTTCCAGATTTGAACTTTGAACTTTGAACTCTAAGCGCGAAACGACAGGATGAGCGGGACTTGGACAATAACATGAGCACGACTGTGAGCAGATACTTCGATATTCTGGACATCATGCTGGTGCTGATCAGGGCGCTGGCGGATCTCGGCGCGCAGAAGAAGGTCGAGCTGATTGGGGGGCGGTACTTCGTTGCGATGGCGTTGCAGGAGCGCGAAGAGGCCTGCATCGTAAAGCTGAGGATCGTGCAGGACGAGCTCGAGAGAGTTGCGGCGGCGTTGGGAGGCGAGCTGAATCTGAGTGGGCCGGCTCGCGTCGCCGATCTTCGCCGAGGCCTCAGTGGGGCCCCTGCCCAGCGTCTCAGGGAGTTCAGTAAAGCACTCACGCGCGAGGCTCGACGTCTTCGATGCGACGCGCGCGCAAACGGGGCGCTGATGACGAGCACAGCCCGGTTCTCGAACGCGCTGCTCGGGGAGATCGCGCGGAGTGAGGGGGCTGGCTACGGTGAGCGGGGTGGAATGGCTGTTCCCAGGGCAGCGTCGTCGTTGGTCAGCGGGCAGGTGTAGAGATGGGTACATTGTGGGGGAGCTTCTACATTGGGCTGCGATCGCTCAACGCCAGCCAGACGGGATTGTCGGTCACAGGCAACAACATTGCCAACGTCAACACGCCGGGCTACTCCAGGCAGCACGCCGTCCTGACTGAGGCCCTTTCGATCCGAACCGCGGTGGGTGCCATGGGAACGGGCGTTGACGTGCAGAGCGTGCTGGCGATACGGGACCGGTTCCTGGAATACCGGCTGGTCCAACAGGGTCCGCAGCAGGGTCGAGAGGAGACTTTGAGTGCGGCGCTGTCGGCGGTCGAGGCGGTTTTCAACGAGACGCAGACCTCGGGCATTCAGTCGGCGATGAGCGCGTTTTTCAGCGCCTACTCGGCGCTCGCGAGCCAACCGGAGAATATGTCCCTCCGCACCGATGTGCTCACAAAGGCGCAGCAGATGGCGGCTCTGTTCAGGAGCCACTCGGCGGCACTCGAGGAGGTCCAGCTCGGGAGTGACAGGGCCGTGAGCTCGATCGTCTCCGACATCAATGCCTTGACTGCGCAGATCGCGGACCTCAATCAGGAGGTCGTGCAGATGGAGTCGGGGAGCATTCCGTCGGCGAACGATCTGAGGGATCAGAGAGACGAGCTCGTCAGGCAGCTATCCAAGATGGTCAATATCGCGGTCACCGAAACCGAGAATGGCGCGGTCACGATCAGCGCGGGTAGCGGGCGGCTGCTGGTGGCCGGCAATCGGTCGTATGACCTGACGGCGGTGGCTCAACCTCCAAGCGGCTTCAAGAACATCTTTTCGGGTACTACTGACATCACCGCCGAGATTACGGGTGGGACCCTCGCCGGCAACATCCTCGCACGCGACACGTACGTTCCCGCGTACCTGAGCCAGCTCGATACCCTGGCCGCTCAAGTCGGCAGCGACGTCAACGCGCTGCACACGACCGGCTATGGGATGAACAACCTGACGGGGTTCGATTTCTTCGTGCCCTGGGTGGGGCCCGTGACCGGCGCGGCAGCGGCATTCGACGTGGATCCTGCGATCGTGGCCGACGTCAACCGGATCGCGACCGGAAGCGCAATCAATCAGCCGGGCAACAACGACATTGCAACGCAGATGGCCGATCTCGCGACGGCCCTGAATATGAGCGGTGGAACGGCCAGTTACTCGAACTACTACGCGAATCTGACATTCAACGTCGGCGAGGACCTCTCGCGCGCCACCGATAACCTGGAGATCGAGTCGGCCATCCTGACCCAGCTCCAGAACCAGCGGGATGCAGTCTCCGCTGTGTCGCTCGACGAGGAGGCCGCGGCGATGATCCAGTTCCAGCGCCAGTATCAGGCCGGGGCGCAGTTCCTCCGGGTCATCGACGACCTGACCGAGTTCGTGATCAACACTTTCGGGTCATGAAAGAATTGAGTCATTGAATCATTGAGTCATTGAGAGAAGGAAGACGAGTGGAACGAAACATGCAAGGAAGACGGTCGTCCGAAGAGCCTGCTTCGACAATGACCCAATCGTCAATGAACCAATCGTCAATACATGGGAGGAGGGTGTCATGAGAGTCGTCGCAACGATGCAGTACCGCAACCTGCTCGACGATCTGGCGCAGCAAAAGGAGCGCATGGACATCGCTCAGCGGCAGATCTCGACGGGACTCAGGGTCTTCGGTCTCAAGGAGGATCCGCTCGCGGCGGGTGAGATATCCAACCTCGAGGCCCAGGAGGCGCTGGTGGACCGGTTCATCCACACGGCGGACAACGCGGTTGCGAAACTGAACTACACCGACGCCGTCTTCAGCCAGTTGCTGAATATCGTGACATCGGCCATGACGACCGGCGCTGCCGCCCTCAATCTCAACACGGATCCCGCGTCGAGGCAGGCGCTGGCAGACCGCGTGGCAGCGCTCCGAGAAGAGGTGCTCGCGAACGCGAACGCCAAGCACCAGGGAAGTTACATCTTCAGCGGAACAGCCACCCTGACTCAACCCTATCCGACATCCGCATCAGCGTATCAGGGAGACCCAAATGCCATCTACGTGAGGGCGGACGAGACCACGGTCGTCCAGACCAACATCCCCGGCGACCAGATCTTCCAGGGGACCGATCCGTTGAACGTCTTCGAATATTTCACCGATCTCCAGGCCGACATTCTCGCCAACGACACGGTCGGCATCAACCAGAACATCCAGGCGCTGCAGGGTGTGTTTGACAGGATGAACGCTCTGCACACGGTCGTCGGGAATGCGACCAGCCAGGTCAACATGATCAAGGAGAGGCTCGGCTCGGGAAAGCTGGAGAACCAGACCTTGCAGTCCAAGCTCGGCAGTGCTAACCTCGCAGAGGCGATCACAGATATGACATTGGCGCAGACGGGTCTGGAAGCGACATTGCAGAGCGGCGCTCAGATCGCAAGACTCTCCCTCATCGATTTCCTCAGCTAGGCCGTGAAATTGCTCTCACCCGCCCACGGAGACCTGGAGTTCAGCGAGACCGATATAGTCAGGTTTCCGGAGGGCATGATCGGTTTCCCGGACAGCCACCGCTACCTGATTCTGCACAATCCTGAAACCGATCCGTTCCGGCCGCTCCAAAGCGTCGACATCCCCCACCTCGCTTTCGTGACGATCGATCCGCGGGTGATCTGGAAGGACTATTCGGTGTCGATCACGGTGGAAGACATGAGGTCGCTCGAGCTCGATAAGGCGGATGAGGTGACGATGCTGGTCGTGGTGATCCTGCCGGAGGACTATTCTCAGGCGACGGCCAACCTCAAAGCGCCGGTCCTCATCAATCACAAACGCATGCTCGGTCGCCAGGTCATCCTGCCCGAGAGCGCACCGTATTCGCACCACGAACGGCTGCTTCGCTGATCGAGTGGAGCTTGGCGCGCTTCCCGCGATCGCCGGCTGTGCGCGGTTTACAGTGGCCTGGACTGAATCTCGATGGGTAGTCGCGCCGTTCCCTTCTGTCCTCGGGCGACGTCGCGGGCTTCGAGGTAGAGGCCGTAGGCACCTTCTGCGAGCACACGCGGGAGGGTCAATCTGACGGCGATCTCGTACTCGGAATCGCTCGCCCAGCGCGCCGAGAGCAGCTCACCCTGGATGTTCTTCACCTGCAACCCCTCCGGCGTCACGATACTCACCTGCAGATCAGGCGCGGCCTGATCGGTCCGGCGGTCGAGCCCGTAGATTTTCACGAGAAGCGTGCATGTGTCTCCGGGCAGGACGGTCGCGCCTGCCCGAGCCGCCAGTTGCTTGCCGTCGAGGACGAGGGGATAGGCGACCGCCGACCTTTTCGGCAGAACATTGGTCCATCTCTCCTTCTCAGAAAGGATGCAAGCCGCCACTGCGACGCCGTGGCGCGATCCGACGCTCACCGATGTTGCCCCGGTCAGGCACGTTCCATTGTTCAGATCGCGGACGATGCTTCTGATCGTGAACGTCCCCGGTGCGAGGGGTATGACATCCAGGCATCTGAGGCCTCCTTCTCCTGGCTCGTGCGCTGGAGATGCGGCCTGACCGTGCGCGTAACCGAGCACGCTTCCTGTGCCCGTCTCGAGTGCAAAGAAGAAGAACTCGACCTTGTGTTCGGGCGAGATCCCGGATTCCGCGAGAGTCGAAAATGGCAACTCGATCACGCACGCAACGGGGGTGAGGCACGCGGTCTGGATCTGTTCCGGGCTTCCGTCGATGGAGCAGAGGGGAAACGGGATCGCGGCTGTCAGAATGGCCGCTCTGCTGCGGGATGTGTCGCCACCGAGGATGGCTGCGATCTGAAGCTGTTTCTCCAGATCCGTGTACTGCTCGAATGGTTTCTCCTCGAAGTATCCCTTCCGGTGGGAGAGCCGGACTCCCGGTCGCGAGACGTCGACGCCGATCTTGTGGTATTTCCCCTTTGTGCCCGACGGCGCCGTGTAGAGGAGGAGGTAGTAGGCCGAGCTCCCCTGGTCGATTCTCTCGGCCACCTTGTCGTAGGTATTCGTGTGTCTGTACACCTCGCCGCCTGTCGCTGCGGCGAGGGTTTCGAGTGCAGAGTGGGTGCGGAAGGAAGTGTCCGCGGTTTCGGGAAGCTCCGACGGTTGCCTTGTTCCGCCCGGGTCGATGCAGAAGATGCGGCAATCGCTCGATGAGAACTGGGCGGCAGCCTGGTGGAGAGTCTCGATGTTTCGTGTGTCCACGTCGCGGGTCGAGGTGTCCATCTTCGCCAGGTCGCCCATCGCGTACTTCTCGGCGTTGTCGGCTGCTTCGTGCAAGGTCTCGCCTCCGAAGGCCTTCGAGTCGAACCCGTGGGAGAAGAGGAGGGTGAGCTTGCGGCCGGGAATCAGCTCCAGAGCGCGAGCCAGGAGCTTGAGGCTTTCCAGATACGTCCCGACCGACCCGCGGTATTGCATAACGTAGTTCTGTCTTTCAGCGCGGAGATAGGCATCGGCTTCGATGGCGGCTCCGTCCTTCGGGTTCATTGATTTCTTCTGTAATTCCCAGGCCGGCCGGACGGGCTTCAACCGGGCGAGAGCGGGGACCCGCATCAGGCTGGCGGAGTCGGCGAGGAAGCTTTGGCCGCGGAGGCCGGCTATGTCCCCGATCGCGTCCAGAAGCTGCTCGCGGTCCTTCGTGAAGTTCATCGTCATCCGCGTCCCGTTCGCAATGCCGATCGTGAAGACTGAGGCATCGTCGCCCTCACGCATCCTCTCGAGAACGAAATGGGTGGCGGCCTGCCGCGCGGTCGCGAGCCCCGCGATGTCGTTGAACGTGAGATCGAAAACGAATGCGAAGTGGCGGCCGATCTGGACGTGGGAAGCCGCAACGGCGCCCGGAGGCGGCGTCACAAGCGACCCAGCGACGTCGACCAGATGACAGCCGATCAGCTCGACCGGCTCCCCCTCATCCGTCACAGCAAAATCCCCGGCCGTAAGATCGCGAACGACCCTGCCCTGCGCGTCGACCGCAGTCACCGGCACTTCGACGATCGACACCTCTGCCCGCTCGCTCGGCTGACCCCCGAGCGCGATTCCGGTCACTGCCATCGCTGTGAACGCGATCCACCTCAACCGCCCCGCCGCTCTCATCCTCATATCCCTCTTTCCTCGGGACCCTCGGGCGCCGCGGCGCACCGATTTCGCCCCGTCCCCTCTAACATACGAAGAGAGCTTTCGGGCCGCTATCGGCCCGGGATAAGTCGGCCGCGGTTCGGGTCGGGACGCAGCGGCGGGGGGATGGACTGTCGGCACTCCGCGTCCCTCGCTTCCGCCCCGCGCGCCGGCAGTCCAGCGCCTACTTCAGCGACTCCCCGATGATCCGCTGCAGGCCATCCTTGAACCCCCGGCTGAGCGTGAGCTGGGCGCCGTCTTTCAGGATGACGACGTATTCGCCATGAAACCACGGCCGGAGCTCTTTGATCCTCTCCACCGCCACGATCGTCGATCGGTGGATGCGCACAAACTTGGCCGGATCCAACCTGCCTTCGATCCCGTGCATCGTCTCCCTCACCAGGTGTGTTTCCTTGCCGGCGTGAATCTGCAGGTAGTTGCCCGCCGCCTCGATCCAGTCCACCTCGTCGATCTTGACGAAGAAAATGCGATTCGTCTGCCTGATGACGAACCGTTGGAGGTAGCCGGAGCGTGGGGCGAGATTCTCGAGCAGGGCCGCGAGGCGCTGATCGGTCTCACCGCTCGCACGTCCTGTGATGGACGCGCGCACGCGCTCGAGCGTGTCGATAAACCTGTCGCGGTCGAACGGTTTCAGTAGATAGTCGAGAGCATGGGCGTCGAACGCGCGGAGCGCGTACCGGTCGAACGCCGTCACGAACACGATGACCGGCATACGATCGACGGGGAGCTCCTCGAGAACCGCGAAGCCATCCATCTCGGGCATCTGGACGTCCAGGAACACGAGGTCGGGTGATTTCTCTACAATCGTAGCAACCGCGCTTCTCCCGTCTCCGCACTCGCCGACGCACTCGATGTCAGGCTCCGCCTCGAGCAGCGCTGCGAGGCGCTCGCGCGCCAGCGGTTCATCATCGACGATGAGCGCGCGAATGCGCGCGCGGTCAGGCATCCGGCTTCCCCGCCCGGCTCCGCGCCACCGGGATTCTGATCCGGGCCACTGCCCCTCCCGCCGGCGCATTCGACAGCTCGATGGCATCCGGCAGCCCGTAGAGGTGCTGGAGTCGCGCGGTGGTGTTGGCGAGACCAAGGCCGCGGGTCGTCGGAGGAAGATCCGCGAACCCGGGGCCGTCATCCGAGACTTCGAGATCCAGCACCGTTCCCGCAACCGAGGCGCGGATTGTCACCCGGCCGCCGTCGCGCCGGGCGGAGATCCCGTGGAGGATGGCGTTCTCGACGAGAGGTTGGAGGATCAGATTGGGAACGAGTGTGTCGGTGGCCGATGCATCGATCTGCACTTCTACGCGGAGCCGCTCCCGGAACCTCGTCTTCTGAATGTCGAGGTACTTCTGCAGGAGCTCGATCTCCTGGCGGAGAGGGACCTCCTGATTCCCGTTCATCTCGAGGCTGTGGCGGAGAAGATCGGCGAGGCGGGCGATCATCCGATCCGCGCCGCGGGGATCTTTCTGGACGAGAGCGGAGATGGAGTTGAGGGTGTTGAAGAGGAAATGCGGCTGGAGCTGGGTTTTGAGGGCCTGGAGCTGTGCGTGGGCGAGCTGAGTTTCGAGCTGCGAAGCACGGACGTCGCGTTCGCGCAGCCGGCGTGAGGAGTCCACGGCGGCGGCGATCGCGACGATGGCCGCGTAGATCATGACATCCCAGGCGAGGATGTCGAGGAGCTGGTCGAGGATGTTCTGCGAGATGCGCCGGAGGACGAACGGCGGGGGGGTGATGAATCGGGCGAGCAGATGAGCGGTGGATGCGTGGAGCACAGTCGTGAAGAAGCCGTAGAGCCATGCCCCGCAGACGTGCACCGCCACCGCCGCAGGGATCCATCTCGCGCGTTCGAACCTGTAGCGGCGGGCAAGCCATACGACCAGCGGCGTCAGGGCTCCCATCGTGTACCAGTCCACAACGCTCCAGAGCAGAATCTGGGACCACCGGTAGGGCTGCCCACTGCTGCGAAAATAGATGGCGAGCTGGCCGGCGAAGAGGATGGCCACCGCCGTCCAGGCGACCGATACAAGCAGGAACGCTCTCGTCCACCGCCTCCGTGGCTCGATCACAGATTCGCCCCTCCCTCGCAGCGGCTTCTTCGCGGTTCCATCGTACCATTTTTGCACGCTCGGCGCCGCCCAGGCGCGGAGCGCGGGATGATCGGGCCACCCGTGGGGACATCATGGCAGGACGACGGGACGAATGCGCGCCGCGGTGCCCGCCGTTTGACATATTCGCCGTGCTCCCCTATGTTTGCGAGTAAGCGAGAAGAGGAGCCTGTCATGATGCAATACCGACCCGTTGTGATGACCGGATGCGCGCTCCTGGTCGTGGCCGGTGTGCTGATGGCGACCGACATCATGCCTGTGAGAAAGAGTACTTTGGTCACGATTTCGACGCGAGTCGAAGTGAAAGCGCCGCCGGCCACGGTTTGGAAGACGCTCTGCTCAGTCGATGGATTCTGCGCCATCACGGGCTTCAAACCGGTGCCAGGTCAGAAGCTGCGGGCGTTCAGCAGGGTGGGTGATGCTCTGCCAGCGGGGATCTGGACGGACACGGGGCGGCTCATTGTGACCTACCTTTCGCCGGGCCGGGAGCTGCGCGTGGCGTTCGAGCCGGAGAACGCGAGCTACCTCTGTTCGGCGCGCGTGATTCTGAAGCCCTCGGGCGATGGCACCTCAGTCGAATACACGGACAGATACAGCGACGACCAGCCAACGGTGGATCAGACCGCGCGACAGGTTTTCCAGGAGACGATGGCCGCGGTCGAGGCCTTCAAGCTGCTGGCGGAGAGGCAGCCGGTCCGATGAGGTTCGCTGGGAGATAGCTCTCGGGACGGCCTCGTGCAGGAGATTCTCGACCGGATCGTCGCGAAGGCGCGAGGGCACGCCAGGAGAGGGCGGCCGGCCAGCTACATACCGGCTCTCTCGCGTGCCAGGAGGGATCTGCTGGGCGTCAGCGTCTTCACGCTGGATGGGCGGACGTATCACGCCGGAGATCATGATCGCCCGTTCACGATGCAGAGCATCTCGAAAGTGTTCTGTCTGGCATGCGTGTTGAAGCTCCGGGGCGACCGCGCGGTTTTCGCGCTGGTGGACCGCGAACCGAGCGGGGATCCGTTCTACTCGCTGGTTCTGCTCGAGTACGAGAATGGCAGGCCGCGCAATCCGATGATCAACGCCGGCGCTATCCTGATCACTTCCCTACTGCCCGGCCGAACGTCGGCGGCGAAGTTTGCGCATTATATGCGATTCCTGGAGGGTGTCCTCCCCGGCAAGAAGCTCGACATCGATCCGCGTGTGTACGCGTCCGAGTTCGAAACCGGGCAGCGGAACAGGGCCCTCGGGTGCCTCATGAAGCACTTCGGGGTCCTCCAAAGCGCGACTGAAGATGCCGTGGATGCCTACTTCAGACAGTGCTCGGTGCGGGTGACGTGCGATGACCTCGCCCGCATGGGCCTCTTCCTCGCCGGGAGAGGCGTCGATCCCATCACCGGCCGGCGCGTCATCGCTGAAGGTCATTGCAAGACCATCAACGCCCTCATGGCCACATGCGGTCTCTACGATGCCTCAGGCGACTTCGCTCATCGCGTCGGTCTACCCGGCAAGAGCGGCGTCGGAGGCGGAATCCTGGCGATCGCCCCGGGCAAGATGTCGGTGGCCGTCTACGGCCCAGCACTCGATCCAAAAGGCAGCAGCGTGGCTGGGTTCGAGGCGCTCGAGATGCTCTCCCAGGAGCTCGAGCTTTCGCTGTATCTCTGAGGAGCGCCTCTGTTGGTTGGCGGACCAGGTCAAAGTCCCGGACAACCCACGGATTCCGCAGATTTGGCAGACGGATCCGGACGGGCCGTGCGCTCAGAGGGTGAGTGGTGAAATGCTGTCGAGGCCTTCGGGTATCCGCGTAATCTGCGGTTGTTCGGCTCCGGCCGCGTTTGACCTGACAACATGTTGGGAAAGAATAGTGTCTTACAAGTTGCGTGTTGACACGAAATGGCCAGAATGCGAGGGGGCAAGATCTTCCGAACTCCTCTCAGGAACGCAGGAGGAGAGGAATGCAGGAACGGAGCGGTCGGCTCGGACGATCAGGGTGGCTCGGAAGAACGCTCTCACCCCTTCGCTTCGCTCAAGGGCTCCGGCTCCACGCTCCAGGCC
>JACPPM010000109.1 GCA_016191015.1 Acidobacteriota bacterium
ACACCTTCGACTCATCTTCGGTTGACGCGTGGAGTTAACTCAATGACTAACATCGTGGTGGCGCTCGTCGGCCACTCAAAATGTTAGGCGACAACCCCCACGTGGGAATCCAGGCTAGTGAGCTTCCCGCACCCGAGGGCGGGTGCACCCCGCGCGCCGATGCACTGTGCGAGGTTGAGATCGGTGATATGTCATTCGCCTGCGACGATGGGGTGCTGCGATGCACTGTCTGTCCGTGCTCTCACAGTCCCCACTACTACGCTTTCTACCCGTCCGACCCTTGGGAGAAACCTCGTCTGATTGTCGTCTTCCCTGCTTGCGACTGACGCGGCTAGAACCGGACACGCGGGGAGCATGCCCGGTTTTCAAGAACCCGGGCCGCTCCTCGCCGCCGCGAGAGGCGGGCATTCCGTGTCGATGATCTTTCGGTACTCGCCAAAGGCGGGCTTTCGCCTGCCCGTGATTGAGATGAGAGCCATGGGTCCAAAGCGCGGATCTGGATAGCTCGAGGTTTCAACCAGACTCGTCCAAAACATGCGGTCAATACCGGCGGCGCGCACGGCTTCCATTCGGAGCCGCAGATCGCGCACGTGGAGGGCTTCGGTGTAGATGGCGCCCGTCGCCGGGTCGGGCCCGCCGATCTCGGTGGCGGCGAGCCGCCCCGGCCAGCGTGTTCTCACCCATTGGACCTTGGCCGGTATGCTCTCGACCTCGTGATAGAGATGGATGTCCGCCCACTGGAACGCACCGGCCGCCAGCATCCGCGTCTGCCACCGCTCCAGGAGTGTTCGCAGCCAGCCGGTTGCCGGCGCGCTCGACACAAGAACCTCCATGGCCTCCGACGCGATCCCACCGACGGCGACCGGGATGCCCGGATCCACGGATTTTACCGCCTCTACCGTGAGGCGGAGGGTCCGGAGATACTCGTCCGATGTCCCATGCCAGAATCTCCGCGGCGTTGGCGGGGCGACGTCTGAGGGAAGGACCTCGTTGCAGCACTGTACGACCAGCCACGCGGCCGGGTCCTTCCCACAACCTCGCAGGTGATCGACAAGGATCACCAATGGTTCTTTCACCAGCTGGCGATACCGCACGGGGTCGACCGGCGGGAAGGCACCCCGTTCGCTCCTGTCGAAACCTGTCGTGTCACTGATATTGGTTCGATCCCGATGGTACAGTGTCAGCCAGAGACCGACTCCGCGGTCGAAGACCTGCGTGACCAGCACTGCGTTTCCGGAATCGATTTCGCCGAGCCGGAATTGGAGGCGCGCCCAGCCCACGCCCAGCCCAGCAAGGGCGTCCAGTGACACGTCGGACACCGGGAACGAAAAAACGCCGTAGGCCTCGCACCGTGGCCTTCGTCCCTCCGATCGATCCTCCTCGCCCCAGACGCCCGGTATTCCCGAGGAGAGGCGAATCAGGGCGACGGTGGTGGCGGCCGCCATGAGCACGACGATCGCCCGCACGAGTAGTTTTTGCATTTCAACTCCTTGTCGCCATTCGCATCGCCGGCGACATACGATTCGTGCCCCCTGCAGTGTGTTCGGTTGATGACCAGGCCATCCCTTCCGGCACCTTCGTCGCCGCGCAGAGCTCACTGGCGAGCAGACCCGCCCGCTCGTCCGGCCATGCGGGCGCTTCATCGGAAAGATTGCGGGCGCTGGAATCCGCAAGGGCTACGTTGGTGGCATCTGAGCAAAGGAGGTTTCCGATCATGGCGAAGACGTTACTGACTGCAATCCTTGTAGAGCTGCTCGTGTTGCTGCTGGCTGTTGAGAGAGGCGGTGCTGCTGCGGAGACACCGCAAGACTCCGCGAGTCCCGAAACGGCCGGTGCCGGCGCGGATGACCGCGGAGCAAAAGCCCGCATTCACGACGCCGACGTTCGATCCCGCATGGAGTCACTCGGGGGCACAATCGTCGCCGACTATGGAGCCTTCGCGGTGTATGAAGCGGCCGAGGCCGTTCTCCCTCTCCTCGGAGTGGCTCCAGCCATGGTTGTCCGCAGCGACTACAACCGTGTGGCGCTCCGCACGCGTCTCATCGACACACTCCGAGCTCCGCGTGGAGGACCGGAGAAATCGATCGCAGACGCCGACTTCAGCAGGTTCCACATCGTGCAATTTCGCGGGCCGATCAGGCCGCAGTGGTATGAAGCTCTGGCGGCGACTGGAGCGCGGGTCATCTCATATTTGCCGGCGAACGCGTATATCGTGTACGCGGAGCCGACGGAGATGCGGCGGGTCATCGCGTTCGCACGATCGAGCGCGGCTGTGCAGTGGGACGGACCCTTTCTGTACGAGGACAAGATCCTGCCTGACGCGGCGGCGTATATCGCCGGGCGATCAGGAGCTGACACCGGGGAGGATCGCGATCTGTACGCGATTCAGCTCGTTCACGACCCGCTCCGGAATCCAGAGACCACAACTCTCCTCGATCGCTTGGCGCTGGAGCAAGCTGCGGTCCGATATCGGATTCTCGACTACGTCAACATAATCGTGCGGCTACCAATGGAATCGATCGCGGAGGTGGCTCGCCGCCCTGATGTCCTCGCTATCGATCGCTACCGGACCCCTGTGCTCCTGGACGAGCGGCAGGACCAGATCATCGCGGGAAACATCTCCGGTGGAGTGCCGAGCGAGCCGGGATACCTCGACTGGCTCGCATCCAAAGGGTTCACGCAGGCTCAGTTCTCCAACTCGGGCTTCGCGGTCGACATCACGGACAGCGGAGTGGATGATGGAACGACAGTGCCGACGCATCCTGGTCTGTACGAGCTGGGTGACATGTCGAGGCCAGGGCGGATCGCCTACAACAGGATGATCCGCGGAAACGAGGTCAAAGGATGCGACGGGCACGGGACCATCAATGCTCACATCATCGCCGGTTACAACGATGGCAACGGATTCCCCTATGAGGATACAGAGGGGTTTCACTATGGACTGGGGGTCTGCCCATTCGTTCGCGTCGGGGGCTCAGACGTCATCGATGAGCACATCGTTCTCACGTTCGACAAGCCCGATCTCATTTCCGGAGCCTATGAAGCCGGCGCGAGAATCAGCAGCAATAGCTGGGGGGGGAGCTCTTCAGGGAACTACACAACGGATGCCCAGACCTACGATGCTCTCGTGCGGGACGCCCAGCCCGAAGGTGCCGAAGTCTCCACGCCCGGCAATCAGGAGATGACCATCGTGTTCGCCGCGGGCAACGACGGTCCTGGTGGTGACACCATCGGCAGTCCTGGCACAGGCAAGAACATCATCACGGTCGGCGCCGCGGAGAACGTCCACCCTTTCGGGGGAGTAGATGCGTGTGGTCAAGAAGACAGCGACGCCGATGACAGCCGGGACATGGCCGATTTCTCCAGCCGGGGTCCATGCGACGATGGGCGGAAGAAGCCGGAGTTGGTGGCGCCTGGGACCCACATCACTGGTGGGTTGGTTCAGGATCCCCCGCCCAACCCGGACACGGGCATGGCGGATTCGTGTTTTCGGGCGACGGGGGTGTGCGGGGGCACCGGGAGGAGCATGTTCTTCCCTGCGGACCAGGAGCTGTATACGAGCTCGTCCGGCACGAGTCACTCAACGCCGGCCGTCGCTGGAGGAGCGGCGTTGGTGAGGCAGTACTTCCTGAACCAGAGGCTGGCAGCACCGAGTCCGGCCATGGTGAAGGCATACCTGATGAGCTCGGCAAGGTATCTGTCTGGCGCCGGCGCGGGCGGGGAGCTCTGGTCGAACGATCAAGGGATGGGGGAAATGGATCTCGGGCGCGCGTTTGACGACACGCCGGTCATCCTCCGCGATCAGCTCAGTGCAGACCGATTCACGGCCACGGGGCAGTCCGTGACGATCAGTGGTGTGATCGCCGATGATTCCAGTCCCTACCGTGTGACACTTGCGTGGACCGACGCGCCAGGCGCTCTTTCCGCCGCCCAAAACCTCTACAATGACCTCGATCTCACCGTTACGGTCGACGGACAGACATATCTCGGAAACGTCTTCGGTGGCCGAAACTCCACGACCGGCGGCGATCCGGATTCCCTCAACAATGTCGAGAGCGTGTTCCTGCCGGAGGGGACGACCGGTGCATTCACAATCACAGTGACCGCAACCAACATCAATTCTGACGGCATCCCGAATACCGGCGGCCGCCTCGATCAAGACTTCGCCCTGGTCGTGTACAACGCGCAGGAGACGGCCCTCTTCGTCCCTGGCGAAGCTACGCTCATGACCGAGGATTGTTCGCCTGGAAACGGCGCCGTCGATCCGGGCGAGGTTGTCACGGTCGAGCTTGCTCTGCAGAATGTGGGAAGCGCCGCAACCGACGACCTCGTCGGCACACTCCTACCCGGCGGCGGAGTTTCACTCCCCGGCCCGCCTCAGCGTTTCGGCGTGGTCGAACCTTACAATGACCCGGTCTCACGTCCGTTCACGTTCCGCGTCGATGCGCAGTGCGGCGCAACCGTCTCCGCGACGCTGCAGCTCCAGGATGGCGATCTGGGACTGGGAACGCTCACATTCGAGATTCCAGTCGGCGCTCACGCTTCGACGACACAGACATTCGCATCGACGGGGGTCGTGGCTGTCCCGCTGTTCGGACCCGCCGAGCCCTACCCTTCCGTTGTCACCGTCTCGGGCCTCGACGCGCCCATCGAAAAGCTCACGGTCACCCTCGACGGGTTCAGCCACACAGTGATGGTGCAAGTCGAGATCCTCCTCGTCGGCCCGGATGGTACCAGCGTCGTGTTGATGGGAAATGCGGGGAGCGTCCTGCCCGTGGTAGACCTCATCTTGACGTTCGATGACGACGGCACTCCGCTGCCGAGAACCGGCCTCGGGTTGAATTCAGGGACATATCGTCCCACCAACTTCGATGACGGTATCTCTTTCGAAACACCGGCACCGCAACCACCCTATGGCGATTTCCTCGATCTCTTCACAGGGAAATCCGCGAATGGAAACTGGCAGCTCTTCGTCCAGGACAAGAACGCCCATTCGGGCAGTGGCGAGATTCGAAACTGGAGCCTGTCTGTCACGACCTCGCCGGCGATCTGCTGTGTCAAGTCCTGCCCGGACATCAAGCTGTCGCCATCAGCCCTTCCCGCGGCCCGGGCCGGGGTGGATTACGACCAGACGCTTTCCGCGACAGGCGGAGCACCGCCGTATTCTTATTCGATCCTCGATGGAGCACTGCCGGAAGGCATCAGCCTCGACACAGCCACCGGGGCTCTCTTCGGGACACCGATCGGCGCAATGGAAGCTTCTTTCACCGTAATCGCCCTTGACTCCGCCGGGTGCCTGGGAATGCGTCCCTATTCGCTCACCGTGAAGGCGGGTTGTCCACCAATACTCATCGCTCCCACCAGTCTCCCTCCCACAACGGTCGGCGAGACGTACCTTGCTACTGTCGGGGCGTCCGGTGGCTTTCCTCCGTATGAATTCGAACTGGCATCCGGAACGCTACCGCCCGGACTGGATTTGAACGCTGACACCGGCCAGATCGGAGGGAGGCCGACATCGCCCGGAACCTTCGACTTCGAGATCATCGCGATCGATGCCGAAGGCTGCGACGGCAGCGCGCGCTACTCGATAGGCGTGGCCGCAGCCGGATGCCCGATCATCACCCTGCTGCCCGAATCTCTCCCGGGAGGCGTGGTCGGAGAGGCGTACGGCCTGACGCTGGCTGCCGATGGCGGGACGGCGCCGTACGTCTATACAGTGTCATCCGGCGGCCTCCCGGCCGGAATCGGTCTCATGGAAGGTGGCGCGTTGACCGGCCTGGCCCAACAGAGCGGAGAGTTTGTATTCTTCGTGACCGCCACCGACGCGGCGGGTTGCGCCGGAGGGCGGGAGTACACCCTCACGATCGCGGCCATTCCGGGCGAGCTTCCCGACCTGAAGGCAACCCAGCGCTGGGCGAGACTCAGCGATGGCGATCTGACCGTCACATCGCGTTACCGGATCAAGAATGCAGGCGCGGCGCCAGCGGGCGCGTTCTCGTTCCGATTGTACCTCTCACCCGACGCACAACTTGACCCGCGCGACGAGCTCGTTCACAGGATCAGATTCGACGGTCTCAACGCGGGTGAACACATCATTGTGGTCAAGATCCGACACAAGGGCAGCCGGCCCCTGGGCGGCTGGTATCTGATCTCCCAAGTCGATCCGCTCAATGAGGTGGTCGAGACGGACGAGATCAACAACATCCAGTCGAATCGAATCCGGCAGAGGTAGGCACATCCTGGATCGGTCTGGAGAGCCGCGGGGGCACCGCACTCCTCCCCCGCGGCCTCTCCATCGAGAGCGGCTCCGATGGATCGCGCCGTCGAGTCGCACCCGTGGGTTAAACTCTGCGTGGCCGGGAGCGACCTAATGAGAGTGGAGGGGTCCGGAGTTGCCGGCGGCTCGATCATCGAGGCGCTGCCGGATCGGACTGTCATTATGGACGGTCGGGAGATACGTGCCTGGAATGGCGCCGCGGCGCTCAAGGGGCTCTTTGTGCGCGTCACCGGTCCCGACTTGGTCGCGGCCGTCCAAACCTATCTGCTCGCCGGTTTGCCCGTGAGCCTCCTGCTCTACGCTGTAGGCGGCGACTTTGGGCCAGGGAGATTGGGGCGACTACTCGTCTCCGGCCTCATCCTCACCTTCTCGATCTGCGTGTGCCTCTACATTCCGTTCGCGGTGCTCTGGCGCTCGCCCACTCGCCGCCCGGCATGGTCGGCCGGTGTCGTCGGGGCCGTCGGCCTCCCTGCGGTCGGCTGCGCAGGCGCGCTTCTCGGCATGCAGATCGTCGGCGGGCTGTTTCCAGAAATGATGGCAATCCCGACGAACCGCGTTTTCGCGTTTGGGATCCCGATGGCAGTGGTTTACGGGATCGGCCTCCATCGAGCCGGTGATTTCTCACGCAGGGCATCGGAGTCGCTGGCTGTGCTCAGGCTCGCGCGCCGCCAACAGAGAGATTTGGCGCGAGCCCGAGAGCGCGCGGAGCTCGTCTCGCTGCGAAGCCTCGTGCGGCCCCATTTCCTGTTCAACACACTGAACAGCCTTGCGGCGTTGATCCCGACGGACCCGAAGCGCGCCGAAGACATGACGGTGAAGCTGTCCCACCTTCTCCGGCAGACTCTCGACAGTGCCACCACTGAGCTGGTGACGCTCCGGAAGGAGCTCGATCTCACGAGTTGCTATTTGGAGATCGAAAGGACACGACTCGGCGAACGGCTCCACTGGTATCTGGATGTTCCCGATGACCTTCTGGCGGCTCCCGTCCCGAACATGATCTTGCAGCCGCTGGTGGAGAATGCGGTACAGCATGGCATCGTCCGTCGCGTTTCACCCGGGGTAGTCCGAATCTCCGCTCGGGCCTCCGATGGCCGGCTGGTTCTGACCGTTGCCGACAATGGGCCGGGCATGGGACCGAGTGTGACGACCGGTGTTGGCCTGCGAGTCGTCAAGAGCCGCCTGGAGCTCCTGTACGGCCGCGCCGGCAGTTTCGCTCTTGAGCGGGTCGGCGAAGAGACGCTCGTCGTCCTGGGCTTTCCGCGCGGTGCGGAAGGAGAGGAGCCGTGAAGAAGACCTTTCGCACCGTACTGGTCGACGACGAGCCCCTGGCCTTGGCCCGCTTGCAGAGGATGCTCTGTGCCCACCCGGAGGTTGCCGTGGTGGGACTGGCGGCGTCAGCCGAGGAGGCAAACGTCACCATTCACAACCTGCACCCAGATCTGCTTTTTCTCGACATCCAGCTTGGCGCCTCGACCGCCTTCGATCTTCTTCGGGGGCTCGCCGATCCGCCGGTCGTCATCTTCACGACTGCTTATGACGAATACGCGCTGCGGGCGTTCGAGACACCCGGGATCGACTACCTCCTGAAGCCCGTCGAGCCCGAGAGGCTGGATCGCGCGCTGGCGAAGCTGCGGAGGTTGGTCACGACCGAATCACGACCCCACTGGGCTCAGCCAAACGGCCGTGCGCCCGGCGTGCTGCCAACCGCCAGTGCGGACCCGGCCTACATGTGCCGGGTCGGCGTTCGTCTCGGTGATCGCACGATCGTCCTCAACGTGGACGACGTCGCCTATTTTGCTGCCGATGACAAGTATGTTCTCATCCACACGACAACCGGGAAGGAGTACATCGTCGACTTCGCCCTGTCGCAGCTCCAGGATCGTCTCGACCCTCTGAGGTTTGTCCGGGTTCACCGCTCCTCGCTCGTCAATCTCGACCACATTCGGGAAATCCAGAAATGGTTCGGAGGCAGGTATCGCGTTGTCCTGGGGGACACATCTTCGACTGCCCTGGTAGTGAGTAAGCGCATGGCGAGGAACCTCCGCACCGTTCTGCCATTCTGAGCATCCCCGGGAGAGTCTAGTAGATTCCGTATCTGATCAGCTTTCGATAGAACGTTCTCCGTGGCATCCCGATGAGCTCGGCCGCTTTGCTCTTGTTGCCATGGGCTGATTCGAGGGCTTTCAGGATGGCGGTCTTCTCGAGGTCCACCGACTCGGCGTCGGCCACTGACTTCGTCATGCCGCCGAGCTGTTGGGGCTCGTATTCCGATTCCAGGATGAACACACGGCGCAGCTCGTTTTCCAGCTGCCGGACATTGCCCGGCCAGTCATATCCCAGGAAGAGATCAAGGATGTCGCCAGTGGGCGGTCTGAGCGGTCGTTCCAGCTCGTCGGAGATCCGGTGTGTGAAGTAGTCGATGAGGAGGGGCAAGTCGGAGCGGCGATCTCTCAATGATGGCAGGTGGACGCTGATGACATTGAGACGATAGAAGAGGTCCTCGCGGAAGACCCCGTCCTGCACGAGGCTCCGCAGGTCGCGATTGGTGGCCGAGATGATCCGCACGTCGACCTTCTGGGCCTCTCGCCCACCAACCGGCCTCACCTCTCCTTCCTGCAGCACGCGCAGCAGCTTCTTTTGCATCTCCGAGCTCATGTCGCCCACTTCATCCAGGAAAAGCGTGCCGCCGTCCGCAACCTGAAACAGTCCCATCCTGTCCTGAGTCGCCCCGGTAAATGCCCCCTTGCGATGCCCGAACAGCTCGCTCTCGAGGAGCGTCTCGCTGAGGGCCGAACAGTTGACGGTCACCAGAGGCTTTTCCGCCCGGGGACCGTTGTAGTGGAGGTACTTCGCCGCGAGCTCTTTCCCGGTCCCACTCTCTCCTTGGATCAGGACGGTCGCATGAGTTCCGACCACTTTCTCGAGGATCTTGAATACCTTGAGCATTGCATCGGAGCCGCCGACGATGTTGCCGAGGCCGTAGGTCTTGCCCAGCTCGCGTTGCGTCTCAGAAAGGAGCAGTCGCATCTCCTCGAGGTTGCTGGCCTGGATATCCACCCGCTTCTGGAGCTGCTGATTGAGCGCGGCGATCTCACCCTGCTGCCGTTCAACTTGTTCGAACAACCGGGCGTTCGCGATAGAGATCGCGACGAAGCTCGCGATCGTTTGCATCAGTTGGAAATGCTCGTTGGTCATGGAGTCGTCTTGCGCTGATGAATCCAGATAGAGAATGCCGACAGGGTTGATCGTCTGGTCCGCGTGCGCGTGAAGGGGCAGACACAGAGCTGACTTTAGATTCCACCGTACCACACTCTCGGAAGATGCCAGGTCGGTCCGCAGCGCGAAGTCCTCGATGTAGAGCGGTCGCCGCTCCTGCATGACCATCCGAATGATCGATGTTGACCCGTCAAAGTCCCCCTCAGGGACGGCTCGCCTCGTTGAGTCGAGCGCAGCCTTGAGGGACATCTCTCCGTTGTCGTCAAAAACCAGGAGGAACGCGCGGCCGGCGTTCGTCAGCGTCAGGCTCACGTCAAGGACGGCCCGCATCAGACGATCCAGCTTGAGCTCCGAGCTCAGCGCTGTCAGAAACGTGAGCAGATCTTCTGTGCTGAGCATGTGGTCCCCTTCCAGTCCACGCTCTGAGACGGGCCGTGGCCACTTTGGCACAATTCTGTGCCATGTGCCCACGGTTTCGCGGCTGTCCTCGTCGTGTTGGCCGGCGCGAGTCTATCAGAAAGCTCTGCTCCACGCGCGGCCATGCCTTGGCACCAACATTGCAGCACAGATCGAGTGGCTCGCTGAGATAGGATTGATATCGAGCGAGCTACCAATGCTGCCGCGAGGCAATCGGAGGAGAAGCTACATTGAGATGCCAAATGAGAGGACTCGTCATCGAGAGAGGTGTCATCAGCAGTCGTCCTGGCCGGATCGCCCAACTGTACCGGGCAGTGGTGCTCGCACTGGTCGTGCTTCCGGCGGCGCAGCAGTCCGCGCGCTCCGACGAGTGGGTGCAGGTCGCTTCGGGAGGCCTGGGGGATCCGAGCCGCCGCCAAGCGCACCCGCTGGAGATCGTTGCCGGGGCCGTGTATGTGGCCACGCATGACCCCGCGTTGAACGAGTATGTATACCGCGCTGAGATGCTGGCCGATACGATTTGGACAGATGTAACACCACCGTGGGGCGGCACACACGGCGAGGTCACGGACATGCTCTCCTGGAATGACGACCTGTGGTTGAGCACGTCGGCGGGCGAGCTCTGGCGCCGGGATCGGACCGGTAGATGGAGAGACGTGAGTCCCACCTGGGCCAGGGGAGGGAATATCTTCGGGCTGGCCGTGTGGCTTCCGCCAGGTGAGGCAGCCACCCGACTCGTGGCCGCCGGTCAGGGTGTGGAAGTGTGGTCGCGGCGGGGGGATGGGAGATGGGACGAGATCGTGGTGGCAGACGATCTCCACGCCTCTGGCTTCGTCTCGGGAGCGCTGGGGTCGTTGGGGCGCCATCTGTATCTGGGCGTTGGGGGCGGTAGCGCCGGCAGCGCTGCATGCCAGGTATGGCGGTTCACCTCACGAGGCTGGGACCCAGTGACGCGTGACGGGTTTGGCAGGCCTCAGCTTACTTGGGTGAACGAAATGGCGGTGTTCGGTGACTGGCTCTACGTTGGTACTGCCGGCCACGGCGAAGACACGGCAGGCGTCTTTCGCATGCGGGAAGGCGCGGCCGAGGATGTGACCCCTTGTGATCTTTACGGCGGCTGTGCGGGAGCGTTCAGCAGGGCGCCCGTGCGCTACGGGAGCCTCGCCGCCACGACCAGCAAGCTCTTCGTCGGAACACGAACCCCCTCCCTCCCCGGGGAGGCGATCGGCGCTGACGTCCTGGCAAGAGCGCCGGATGGCAGTTGGGCCTTGTCAAACACACCCGGCTTCGGCGTGACCGGCAACGACGCGACGACCGGACTCGCCGCAGCCGGGGCCTCACTCTACGCTGGCACGATCAACATATTGACCGGCCTCGAGGTGTGGCGGCGGAACGCACCGCTCCTTGAGGTGCTGCCCACGATCAGGGTTGATCGCGACCTGTTGTTGAACCGTGAACGGAAATTCCTGCGCTGCCTGCGGCGGCCGCACTGCCCGGATTGGGACAGGATCGTGCAACCGATCGAAGGGATCAGACTTGTTTTCGATACGGCGCGCTATTCGCAGGATGATCTGAAGCTGATCCTGTGGGCGCGCCAGTCGATGGCCGGGGCAACGTCGCTTCTGGATGAAGCCAGGCAGCTCGCCGATCGCGCCGACAAGGAGTCCAACCCAAAGAAAGCTGCTCTCCTTCGCAAGCAAGCCGCCGAGAAAGTGACGGCGGCCATCGACACAGCTGTGGAGGTATGCCGGAAGATCGGGGTGTGAGCGCGGCGTCGCCTGCCTCGCTGCGGTGCTCACGTACGAGAGGGAGATACTCGTAGAGACTCATTGAGACTCTTGAGACTTCGCAGCCATCGGTGCAGGACTGCTTTCGGAGCTCGACATTGTTCCTCTCGGCAATCTCCATCAGTCTCCACGAGTCTCTACCAGTCCCCACGAGACTGGTGCACCTGTACCCTTCTCGCGTGCCACAGCTTTCAGTCCCTCGCAACGTTTTCTCCCAGTCAGGGAGTCGTTCTCGGCCGACTGGGATGCGGTGAGTCGCGATCCGTGCGAGGACTGAACCGCGGTGTGATCTTCTTGGCGACGCGCCAGTCACGCTTGACACAGTCGAGATACCGGCCGACAATCGCGGACAGAGGTTTTTTCTTTGGACTCCCGCGATGACGAACCCAAGGCAGCTGCACCTTCAGAGAACGGTGTGCCGGATGATGTTGTGCAGAAGGGGCGCCTAAGGATCTTTTCTCTGGGCTCTGATGAAGAAGCTCCCGCAGAGCGGGTCGCTGCAGATGATACGGAGGCAGTGAGGCCACAGGAAGACGCCGCGTTCGGCCCGGCGCGTTACCGCATGGGGGAGCTCTTGGGCGAGGGCGCGATGGGACAGGTCTACAAGGCGCAGGATCTCGAGCTCAACCGCACCGTCGCGATCAAGTTCCTCCGGAGCGAGACCCCGGAGACGCTCCGCAAGTTGCGCAAAGAAGCACAGGCCCAAGCTCGAGTTGATCATCCCAACATCTGCAAGGTCTACGAGGTCGCAGAGCTCGAAGGCCGCCCTTACATCGCCATGCAGTACGTCGACGGGAAAAGCCTCGATGTGGTGGGAGAGGGAATGATGCTCGAGGAGAAGGTCAGGGTCCTGAGGGATGTTGCCGAGGCTGCGCACGCCGCTCACCGCACCGGCCTCATCCATCGTGACTTGAAACCCGGCAACATCCTGGTCGAAGGATCCTCGCAGGAGGGCTTATTCCCCTATGTCACGGATTTTGGTCTGGCTCGCGATCCCGATGCCGCGGACGTCACGAGGACGGGCATGCTCGTTGGGACCCCGGCGTACATGGCGCCGGAGCAGGTGCGCGGTGATGTCCGGAGTTTCGATCGCCGCACGGACGTCTACGGCCTCGGTGCGACGCTCTATGAGCTTCTGACGGGAAGCCGTCCGTTCGAGGCCGAGAGCGGCATCGGAGCGATGATGCGGGTTCTTCACGACGATCCCGAGCCGCCGCGGAAGAAGAATCCGCGGATTCCTCCCGATCTTGAGAAGGTCGTCCTCAAGTGCCTGGCGAAGGAACCGGGCGGCCGCTACGAGTCCGCGCGAGCTCTCGCCGAGGACCTCAACCGATTCCTGGACGGGGAACCCGTTCTGGCCAAACCGGCGGGTCCGCTGGGCAGGCTTTTCCGGAAGGTGCGCCGACACAAGGCAGTGACGGCCATGCTGTCGATCGCGATTCTGGCGGCGTTGGTTTCGGGGCTTCTCGGGCTCTATTCGCGGCGGACCGCGCTGCGTCGTGCGGCCTTCGCGCAACAGTTCGGGCAGGAAGTCGAGAAGACGGAATCCCTTCTGCGATATGCCTACATGCTTCCGCTTCACAGCGCCGAGCCGGAGCGGAACATGGTGCGCAAGCGCATCGCGCGCATCGAAGAAAAGATATCAGGTGCCGGCCACGCAGCCGTAGGGCCGGGCCAGTATGCAATCGGGCGTGGCTATCTGGCGCTCGTGGATTACGACCGGGCATTGGAACATCTGGAAGCGGCATGGACCAGCGAGTATAGGACTCCTGAGACCGCCTACGCACTTGGATTGGTCATGGGGGCGTTGTACCAGCGGGAGCTGAAGAAGGCCGAACGGATCGAGGATCAACAGCAACGGGAAGTCCGCCGGAAGGAGCTGCGGAGGCAGTACGGAGATGCGGCGCTGGGCTATCTGAAGCTGAGCGCGGGGACGCAGGCCGAGACACCGGAATATGCTGAGGGATTGATCGCGTTCTATGAAGGGCGTTACGAGGAGGCTCACGGGCTGGCCCGGAAAGCCGCGGGCCGCGTCCCTTGGATGTACGAGGCACGGTATCTCGAGGGAGATATCCTCACGGCACGGGCATTCGAGAAGCGACGGAAGGGAGACTACAAGGGGGCGCTCGTCGATCTTGCGTCCGCTGAGAGCGCGATTTTAGACGGAATACGGATCGGCCAGAGCGATCCGCGGGGCTACGGCGCGCTGTGCGATCTGAGAGTCGAGATTGCCGCGACGGTGCACGGCGGAGGAGGCGGGGAGATCCGTGAGACCGTCGACAAGGCTATCAGCGCATCTGATGAGGCACTCGTGGCTGATCCGACGATGGTAGCGGCTCATCGAGCGAAGACGCGCGCGTTCACACTGTGGATTGACTATCAGCTGGGACACGGAATGGACCCCTCTGAAACCCTCACGCTCGCCGAGCGAAGCGCGACTCGCGCCATCGAGCTCGATCCCCGAAAGGCCGAAGCATCCGCGGAGCTCGGAGAGGTCTATTACCACCAATCCGTGAACGCGTGGCTCCAGGGGCAGGATCCCTTCCCGTTCATCGACGCTTCGATCAAGGCAGCCTCCCAGGCAGTCAGGATGGAACCGGGCTCCGCCGAGATGCTCTCCACGTTGGGGTGGAAATGGATGAGCAAGGGCACATACCAGATGGAGAGAGGAATGGATCCAAGGGAGTCATTCCGGCATGCGATCGAATGCCAGACAGGAGCGACCGGCCGGGATCCGAATGTCCATTCCCATTGGGACAGTCTGGGAATGGCCTCCCGCTTGCTCGGAAAGTATGAGATGGAGCATGGTCAGGATCCCGGATCCTCGTTTAAACAGGCCATCGACGCATTCGGTAAGGCGATCAAGATCAATGCCGCCAACCCGTCCGTCTACAGCAACCTGGGCAACGTCTTCCTGAACCTGGCAGCCTATCAGATGGGAATCGGCGTCGATGTCCGTCCGACACTCGACTCGGCCATCCAGAACTACTCCAAAGCCATCCAGTTGAACCCGAGCATCCCGCTGCCCCATGCCAACTGCGGCACCGCATACGTGCAGTTGGCTGAGTATGATCTTCAAGCCGGTCGGGATCCGCGGAAGAATCTCGAGCTGGCCAGGAGCCACTTGCGCGACAGCTCGCTCATCTCGACCTATTCGACTGTACTCGCGCGCATGGGCCGGACATACGTGGTTGAGGCCGCGTACGAGATGAAACACAGGCGTCCGTTCAACTCGGCGGCCCGAGGCAGGAAGTCGCTGCAAGACGCACTCTCGAAGAACCCGAATGAAGCCGAAGCGCATCGGGAGATGGGCAAGCTGGAATTGCTTCAGGCCAGGTGGCAGATACAGAGCTCGAAGGGCCCGGGGCCGTTCTTCGGACGCTCGCGTCAGGCACTGACCGCCGCTATCGCGATCGACCCCGATGCCGACAACTACGCCACGCTTGCAGACGCGTACCGCTGGGAAGTCCAGTGGCGCCCTGCTTTGTCGGACGTGAAATCAGGCCTGGACATGGCCGAGAAAGCCCTCTCTCTGAATCCCAATCTGGCCGCGGCTCACGCGATCCGAGGATCCCTCCTGCGCGCTCAATCCCGACTCACGGGCAATGCGACGGCGGAACAGGATGCCCGCGAATCCATCCGGCGTGCATGGGATCTCAACCCGCGCCTGGGCGAGGACTACGAAGCCCCCGCTGAACCGCTGCCCCGGCCGCGTTGAGCGCGACCGGCGGCTCGGTTGTCGTTCGCTACCTGCCAGGCGCGATGCGCGCGGGAGTTGCGATCGGAGTCCACCGATCTGTGGAAGGAACGTAGCGGCCTCCCGTGCTCAGATAGGAATACGACCACCCATTCCGCCGGCGCCCGCCCCAGACGATCATCTCCTTCCCGGTCCACACCGCCGTGTGGGACATTCGGCGTGAACGAGCCCCGCGACGGCGTTCCTTGCGCAACTGCTCTGTCCCCCCTAGAATGCTATGAGGAGTTTGTATGGATCCGCAACCCGACTGGCGACGAGCCTTCGACTCACTTCTTGTCCGCCTCAGTGCTGCATGCAGGGAGGTCTACGGCAACCGCCTTGTCTCTCTGGTGGTGTTTGGGTCGGTCGGCCGCGGTACGATGCGACCTGACTCCGACGTGGATCTGCTTGTCGTGGCACGAGATCTGCCCAAGGGCCGTATTCGTCGAGTGCAGGAATTCGAAACAGTAGAGAGCCGCATACGAGAGGCTCTCTCTCTGGCTCGCGAACATGGGGTCACGACCCGGATCTCCCCGGTGTTCAAGACGCCCGAAGAGGTTCAGGTGGGCAGCCCGCTTTTTCTCGACATGGTGGAGGACGCGCGGATGTTGGTGGACGAGCGCGAGTTTATGTCGGGTGCACTCGCCTCGCTACGCGATCGCCTGCACCGCCTCGGCGCACGGCGCCTCTGGCGCGGCGACGCCTGGCTGTGGGACTTGAAGCCGGACTACCAGCCCGGTGAGATCTTCGAGCTGTGACCAACTCCTCGCTCGCCCGGAGTTACCTGATCAAGGTCCAGAAGCGTCTCAAGATTCTCGCCGTGCTGTTTGCCGAGGAGGCCTATTCGGACGTGGTGCGGGAAGCCCAGGAGATCGTCGAGCTGGCCCTGAAGGGGATGCTACGGCAGGTAGGCGTGGAACCACCCAAGTGGCACGACGTGGGCGATGCTCTGATCGAATTCTCGGAGCGATTCCCAGAACACGTCCGCAGCCGGCTGGAGCGGCTTGCCAAGGACTCAGGGTGGTTGCGGAAGGAGCGAGAGCTCGCATTCTATGGGGATATCGATTTCATCCCCACCGAGGAGTATGAGGAAGTGGACGCGCGAAAAGCGATCGAGGCGGCGGAATATGCGGTTCGTGCCGCGGAGGATGTCATAGCACCCCCTAATCCGGCGACAATGTCGCAAGGGAATTGATGGCCCAGCCCCGACATGGAAGGTGTGCCAGATGGCACAGAGATGTGCCACCAGCTCGCCGCGCGGGCACGAGTCCTCACGATTGGCGCAATGCAAGTCCAACAGAACACTCCGCGCGTTGGTCGGCCCTGTGTCGGCACGAAGATTGCACTCCAAGTCAAGTGTCTCGCATAACGACTGGAGGGAATGCAAACAATGAGAAAGATCCTTTCCGCACTTACGGTAGGTGCGGTCCTGCTCATCAGCGCGGCCGCATCGGAGACCGCCGAAAAGCAGTACATCCCGCTCCTCGTGGACACCGCCGGCACGCGCACGTTCGATCTCTACTGGATGAAGCTCAACTCGAACGGCTCGATCGCGAAGGGACCGGTGCTCGTCAGAGACAGCGCAAGTGGGATCCTATCTGCCGCGATCGTTCCCCAGGGAAACAAGATACTCTATGCCGAGGGGTCGGGGATCGCGAACCAAATCTACTCGGTCGGGGTGAATCCCCAAAACGGCACTGTGGTGAATGGTCCGACGCAGCTCACCACCGGGTCCACCGGCTACTTCTACTACGGGCTCAGCATCGCCAAAGATGGGCGTAAGCTCGCGTACGGTCGCAATAAGGGGGAAAGTACCGACTTCGACGTCTTCCTGAAGAGATTCAAGCCGAACGGGTCCCTGAAGCCATCGACGGTCACGATTGCGGCGACCGGCGCACAGGAGCTTGGATCGATGATCACCGAAGATGGTCTGGGTGTGTACTACAGTTCCGATTTCAGCGGACCCGAGGCCATCCTCTTCCAGAAGCTCAAATCGTGGGGCAAGCCCAGCGGCACGCCTATCACGGTAGTCACCTATCCGATGGTTTTTGTGAAATCCCCGAGGGTCGACGCAAAACGAGAATGGATGAGCTACATCCTCGGCAACGATATCTGGGTGACGAGGCTTGCGGCAACGGGCGCGGCGACGGGCACACCGGTGAAAGGCACTTCTTCAGCTCTGGGCTACTCTGTGGTCGGCGGGCTGACACGCGACGCCCGACTTCTCGTCTACACAGTAGTGTGGGGCGGCGCCGGCCTCTCTACGTTTACGTTGTATTCGCAGAGGCTGGACGCAAGCGGGAACCCAACCGGCGCTCCTGTGGTCCTGATTCCGACGTCGACCACCTCGGTGTTCCCTTGGATGGTCGATGACTGAGGGAAGAGCGCAGAATCAATCAATGATCCCGAGCTCGAACACAAATCGGGAGGACTCAAATGAGAGTGCCAAGGAGCAAATTTCTTGCCGGAGCTATCCTGCTCGGCGCATGTCTATTTATCGCGCCGGCGGTCAAGAACCTGCTCTTCGATGACGCGGCGGGCGGGAGCGATCCCTCGACCGGCGGCGAGCATTCGTGCCGTCCCCAGTATCGGCACGAACCTTGCATTCCGTATCGTGTGTTTCGAATCCAATCTGGAGGGAATGAACAATGAGAAAGATCCTTTCCGCACTTACGGTAGGTGCGGTCCTGCTCATCAGCGCGGCCGCCTCGGAGACCGCCGAAAAGTACTACATCCCGGTCATCATGGAGGACACCACCGGCACGCTCGATCTCTACTGGATGAAGCTGAGATCGAACGGCACGATCGCGAAGGGACCTGTGCTCGTCAGAGACAGTGCAACCTCGATCACATCCGCCACAATCGTTCCCGAGGGAAACAAGATGCTCTACACCGAATATGACATGGAGGGCGCGAACCAAATCTACTCGGTCGGGGTGAATCCCAAGAACGGCACTCTCGTGAACGGGCCAACGCAGCTCACCACCGGGTCCTCTCTGTTCTACTGGCCGAGTATCGCCAAGGATGGGCGTAAGTTCTCGTACAGTCAAATGATTGGGGGCTTTGATTCCGACGTCTTCCTGAAGAAGTTCAAGCCCAATGGGTCCCTGGGGCCGGCGACGATCTCGGTCGCAGCGACGGGCGCCTGGGAGTTGTATCCGATGATCACCGACGACGGGCAGGGTGTGTACTACGTGTTCGACGACGGCGGCTCCTCGACCGCCATCGTCTTCCAGAAGCTCAAACCGAGGGGCAAGCCGAGCGGCACGCCGATCATGGCAGTTACCTACCCAGGCGAGAATGTGTATGCCCCAAGGGTCGATGCGAAACGCGAATGGATGAGCTACAGCCGCGGCTACGACATCTGGGTGACGAGGCTTGCCGCGTCGGGCGCGGCGACGGGCACCCCGGTGAAAGTCACTTCGGTCGCTGCGGGCTACTTTGCATGGGGCGGGCTGACACGCCACGCACGACTGCTCGTCTACACCGTGATGGGCGGCGCCCCCTATACGCGTACATTGTATTCGCAGAGGCTGGACAAAAACGGAAACCCGACTGGCGCTCCTGTGATCCTGGTGCCCATGTCGCCCAACAAAGTGTTCCCATGGTATGAGGAGTGATGAGGCAAGAGCGCACAATCAATCGGTGATCCCGAGCTCGAACACAACTCTGGAGGACTCAGATGAGACTGCAGAGGTACGATCTTGCTGCTGCAGCGATCCTGCTCGGCGCATGTCTCCTTGTCGCGCCGGCGATAACGAACAGGGTCTGGGATAACGCGGACGGGAGGAGCGATCACTCTACAGGCGGTGTGCGGCCGGAGCGCGAGGCCGGGCCGCCCGAGCACAGCACGGTCGATCGCTACTACCCGGCCACGCACGCGGAAGTCGCGTCGGTGCGGCATCGTATGCTGCTCGAGGGCTCGCCTGCGTCCTGGCCGGGGTCGCCCGGGGCTCCCTCCCTGCGCTGGTCGCTCGTCGGACCGCGAGGGATCTACGTAGATGTCAACGGTTTCTACTACAATACGATCGATAGCCACCGACACGACGGACTCCACGATCCTCTACGCAGGTAGCGCCCGAGGTGGCATCTGGGTGACTCGAAACGGCAGAGGGAGCTGGCGGGCCGTCGGCAACACGATCCCGAACCCAGCCATCGGCGTAGTGGACACCATCGACCACCAGCGTCCACGAGGATCTGCACAACTTCGCCTTCGATCCGAACGATGATGAAAATGTGTACCATGTGAGTGACGGTGGAGTCTTCGAGTCAACGGACGGCGGCATGGAGTGGAAGAACGTCGGTGGCCGCTGGATCACGGCCCAGCAAGTTTACTACCTTACCCCGGACCCGCGAGACCCAAGCCGCGAATGGATCGGCACACAGGACACGGGCGCTTCCTTCGGACACGACGACTTCGGTACCTATACCAACTTCGGCTGCTGTGACGGGGGCGAGGTGGCATTCGCCGGGAACAATGTGTATCTGACGCTGACGGGGCTCGGATACCTCAACCCACCGTCAGCAGACACGATACAGTCGTCACCAGGCGGTGGATCCTTCGCTTGGTCGCCGTTCACCCAAGGATTGAATCCGGTATGGGCTTTTCCACCCATGCCGATCAAGTACAATGGGACGAACCTCTATACATTCGCAAACAGGACAGTGTTCCGGACGACCGGAACAGCACTGCCATGGACAAGCATCAGCGGGCCCGGATTCAATATCAACACCATCGCCGTCGCGGCCAATGGCGTCGTCTATGCGGGTGGAAGTGTACCCTCGTACTTGCAGGTCTGGACGGGCTCGCGGTGGGTGCTCCAGAATCTGGCTCCCCGGAACGACCGTAACGTAATCGGCTTCGCAATCGGATCGTCATGCGGCACGGTGCAGACGGCGTACGTCTGCTTGAGCGGCATCAGCGGCTCACCCATCCATCGGACGCGAGACACAGGACTGAACTGGAGCAATGCGATCGGCGACATGGTCGGCGGAGTCAACATCTCCTGCCTGCGCGTCGACCCGTCGGATGATGAAACGGTCTACGCCGGAACCGACTTGGGCGTCTATTACACCGGCAACGGAGGATCTCAGTGGTCGAAGGTTTCAAGCGGGTTGCCGCTGGTTCCATTTGTCACCACGTTGGCATGGAGACCCAATCTCGACAAGATGCTGGTCGGTACTTACGGGCGCGGCGTCTGGGAGGCGCGCGTGAACAGTCAACCCATTGCCGCACTCCATGGCTGGTGGAGCGGCGGCGTCGGGGACAACTTCGCGACGCGCGATCCCGACTGGCGCGGGTGCTCGGGTGAGTCGCGCAGCCCGGACTACGGTTGGGTACGTGTCGAAGGGAAGCTCTACACGACAGGGGGCACGACCGGAACCACGCCACTATACCGCTGGTTCAGCCAGCAGCTCCAGGACAACGTGGTGACGGCAGACCCGGCGTGGGGCCCAGGCACGGTCCACCAGCCGGACTATCAGTCCGTGCGAGCCGAAGGCTACATCTTCAGGCCGGACGCGACACCGCCCGCCGGAGCGGTAGGCCTCTACACCTGGTACAGTCCCGGCCGCGGCGACTACTTCACAACGAGCCACCCGTCATGGGCCGGCAACCCCGGCGACACGCACAGCCCGGACTACACCTGCATCCGAAAGGAGGGGTACCTGCTGGCGGCGGAGTAAGTTTCATCATTCGATCGCACCCGTCGTTTTGTCAATGCCGATAACCATGGAGGTGTTTTTCATCATGAGAGCTCTGGGTACGTTCCTTGCGATATCGCTCTTGGCCGGGCACTCGGCTGCAGCGCCCTGGGCGCGGGTCGGTGGCGGCGCGTACGCCGAAGAGTTCCTTGACATGGTGCTGAGTCCCGACGGCCGTCGCACTGTGGTTGGACACAGTGCATCCATCTCCAATGGCCGCTCCGACATGTGGATGTTGTCCTACAGTCCCACCGGCAAGCTGCTCTGGCAAAAGGCTCTCGGTCTCGACTACGTCGAGTATGCGCTTAGCATCGTTCTGACGCCGGATGGCGGATCGATCCTTGCCGGGCGTGCCCACGATGAAGAGACCAGTCAATCCGACATCTGGGTTGTGAAGCTCGACGCCAAGCGTAAGACCCAATGGCAGAAAACCATCGGCGGAGCGGATTGGGATGTGTTTCGGCAGGTCGTTGAGCGGCCGGACGGGACCCTGCTTGCGTACGGTTCGACCTTCTCGTTCGGATCCGGCGGCGAAGACATGTGGCTCCTGTCACTGACCGCCACTGGCGAGGTCATTTGGGCGCGGAGCTATGGCGGAGCGAAAGACGACACTGGATGGCGGATGCTTCTTCATCCGGATGGGGGAATCACGCTCGTTGGCACCTCCGGCGCCGGCCAGAACTTCGACGCCTGGATTCTGAGGCTTCGTGCGAACGGCACAGTCGTCTGGAAGAAGCAATACGGAGGAAGCCTTTTTGACGGCTTCTATGACGTCGTTTCTACCGGGAACGAGACCTGTCTGGTGGCAGGTGTGACCCAGTCGTTTGGGAACGGCGGGTCGGACGGATGGGCCGCGGAGATCGACGATGCGGGACGCGCCCTGTGGCAACGGACCTACGGTGGCGAGGCCGGGGATAGGTTTTTCGGATTGGTCGCCACGGGAAACGATGAGTTATGGCTTACGGTAGAACCGAGTCGTTCGGATCCGGCGGGGGGGACGGGTGGCTCGTGGGCTTCGATGCCAACGGCGTTCCGCCTGCCGCTTGTTCGCAGCTCTCACGGATCATCAGCGTAAAATCAAAGTTCGCGCCGGCAAGAGTCCGAAGCCTCTCGGTCGCCGCCGTCCCCTCGTTGGCCGCTGCTACGGTCAAGGCGATGTACAACAAGAAGAGCACGCTGGCGACCTCCGATGTCTGCAGCTCTGCAAGCGCACTGGCATCGGCGCCTCGGAATCGGAGGAAGTAGGCGTCGTACATCGAATCGTGTGGATCGCAGGAAGCGACCCGACGGTGGTACGGCCGTGGAGGAGGCTGTTGCGCGAGCTCATCCAGCGCCGGCAGCGCCTCGCTGTTTCCGTCCCCGTTCCCGAACATTCGCGCCAGCCCGTCAATCCAGGACGGGAACGAGATCGGAGGGCTGACGCGCGACGCGCTCGGGAGTTGCGATCGCAGTCCACCGATCTGTGGAAGGAACGTAGCGGCCTCCCGTGCTCAGATAGGAATACGACCACCCGTTGCGCCGGCGCCCACCCCAGACGATCATCTCTCGACCTGTCCACACGGCCGTATGAGACTCGCGGCTGTCGGGCGCATTCGTGGTGCTCAGCGACGACCACCGATCGAGATCGGGATCGTAGGCGGCTCCGGTGTTGTAGGAGGTCTCTCCCGACGATCCTCCCCAGGTCAGCATCTGGCTGCCCGTCCACACAGCCGTGTGGTAGCACCGCGCATCAGGGGCACCGGTTGTGCTGAGAGGAGTCCATGCGTTCTTCGCCGGATCGTACTTCGCTCCCGAGCTCAGGTACCCGGAAGACCCGCTTCCGCCCCACACGATCATCTCCTCCCCGGTCCACACTGCCGTGTGGGACATTCGGGAGGACGGAGCCCCGCGAGTGGGAAGCGCGGTCCACGCGCCCGTGATCGGATTGTAGCGAGCGCCTGTGTTCAGATAACCGGCCGGATACGGGGTGAGGGAGTTGGAGTTGCCGTGTCCGCCCCAGATGATCATCTCGTTGCCCGTCCAGATCGCAGTGTGCCCGATTCGCGGACTCGGCGCGCCGACGGTCGCGAGATCCTGCCAAGAATTCCGGCCAGGATCGTAGCGGAACCCCACGCCTTCGTAAGGGGATGCGAACCTGTATCCTCCCCACACAAGCATTTCGGTGCCGGTCCAGACTGCCGTGTGGCCTGCATGCCCCTGGCCCCACCCGCTATTGACTCTCACCCAACTGTCGCTCGCCGGATCATAGCGACCGCCGAATTCGGCAGGACAGACCGTAAGGCTGCACTCCGGGATTTTTCCCCAGCCACCCCATGCCATCATTTCTGAGCCGGTCCAAACGGCCGATGGCGGACTCAATGGGGGAGGCGCGTTGTGTGTGGTGCTGGGGCTCCACGAATCGGTAGCCGGTGTATAGACAGCCCCCGTGTTAGTGCGTTCCTGGGGTCCAACGAAGCCGCCCCAGATGACCATGGCATCTCCGGTCCAGACAGCGACGTGGTGCGAACGCCCTCGCGGTGCTGACCTCTGGATCAAATCGCCCATGCTAGCGGACGGGCACAGCACGGGCGCGGCGGAGATGAGCGCCATCACGAGGCCGAGTGGGGTCGGTGACATTCTGAGTCTTTGACCTCTAACCTGGTTAAGCATACTATAATACCAGACATGCTCGCAATCAGGAGCTCCCGTACCGTTGTCTGCGCAGCGGCTGCGGTTTTCTTCTGGCTCCTCTCGCCGGCCCCTGCCTTGTTGGCACAGGATTCGACACCCCCGGTTCTGTCGGTCTCCTTTCACACTCCGGAGGAGATGTCCTCACTCCTTCCGTACGGCCAAGGTATCCCAGGAACCGGATATAAGAACGTGACCTATGAGGTCGGCTTCCGAAGTTATCGCGGGTCGTTTCCCCCTAACGCGGCGGAGCCGCAACCAAACAGGCAAGACCCAGGCACGCTGCAAGACCCTTCCGAGCACCTCTCAGGAAAGCAGGAAGTTAGGAAGGCAGGAAGGGGTCTGTTCGATGCCACCCTGAGCTCCGGAGATGACT
>JACPPM010000096.1 GCA_016191015.1 Acidobacteriota bacterium
CAAACAGGCAAGACCCAGGCACGCTGCAAGACCCTTCCGAGCACCTCTCAGGAAAGCAGGAAGTTAGGAAGGCAGGAAGGGGTCTGTTCGATGCCACCCTGAGCTCCGGAGACGACTGCTCCGTTCCTGCATTCCTCCCTTCCTGCTTTCCTGAGAGGGGTTCGGAGGATCTCACCCACTCAAACGTCTTGCCATTTCGTGTCAACACTCAACTTCTTAGACACTACTTGATATGGCAGGTGAGGCAGAGAGCGCTGGCCGCGTTGGATTTCCGTAGGAATGGCTGGACAGCAGGGTCGTGAACGTTATGGCAGGACGCACACTCGACCTTTCCTGCGAACAACTTGACCTCGGCCGAGCTGGTCGTCGCCCAACCCTTGTCTAGATCGGGGGGAATGTTGAAGGCCGGGTCCTGCGCGGGAGTCGGATAGGTCATCGAAATCGGGTGATCGTCTCTGAGATCCGTTCCGAGCCACGTGACTTCCGGGTCGCCATAGATGTCGGGGTGACAGTTGTAGCAGTTGGGCCACGACGTTGTGTCGGGCATGCCGCCCGGGCCCGGTGCGTTGACGAGGTCATGCTTGTCGTTGTCGGCGAGCACGCCATCGTGACACCCAAGGCAGGCCATGGAGACGCCGCTTGGGACGCTCGGACACGTCGTGTCCATCGTGGAGCTCTGGTACGGAGTGAATGTCACGTTACCAATCGTGCGGTTCCAAAGCGGAGCGTCGATGCTGGTGTTGGCGAAATGGGGCGTGTGGCAAAACGCGCATGGCTCCGGCGTCCATTGCGTGCTGAGATCGTGCTTCGAGCCCACGACCGTCGTGGCGATCATGGGCGCGCCGATCGCGACGCAGAGCAGAGCTGCGAGCAGCACCGCGCCGCCGAACTGACCACGCACCCCTGGCACTCTCATGACGCCTCACTCTGTTGCACTGTTCATGCCAGATCGCCATCCTCACTAAGCAGCCCTGCTGAGACGGATTTCATGCCGTAAGGCATTGAGGAATAAAGGGGTTGTACCGCCGGCGTCGCTACTCCCAGGAGTCTCTGATGGCAGTGTCCCGGAGTCGTTGCGCGAATTCACCCAACCTCGCGCCAACTCGCGCAGGGGGGAGTTCAAAGTTCAAAGTTCAAAGTTCGATGGACCCGGACTTGCGAGCTGAATCCGGAAGTCAGGGCCGACCGTCGCCTGCTCGAAAGACCCTTCACTCTGGATGGGGCGCCTTGAACTTTGAACTTTGAACTCCTTCAGCTCCCCACGCGGACGCAGACGCACAAGGCCAGGGCAGCCAGTGCCAGCGCGAGAGCCACCGAGTCGCGGCGGCGCCAGATGATCTGATCGAACGCCGTACGTCTCGCGGCACCGAAGCCTCTGCATTCGACAGCCATCGCGAGCCCATCGGCATCGCGCAGACCTTGAGAGATGATGGGCACGAAGAGCGGCGTGTATCCTCGGAGCTTGGCAAGAGGACCGGCATGACTCAGATCGAATCCCCTGCTCCTCTGGGCGAGCACCACAGTCTCGACGCTGTTGAAGAATAGGGGAACGAGGCGGAAGCTCAACGACAGCGCAAAGCTCGCGCGATAGCCCATCCCCAGCCACTGCGAGCCTGCACCGAAATCCTCCACCGACGTGACGGTGAGAAAGACGAGGCCCAGGATCGTCAGGGCGACCAGCCTGATGCCCATCGCCACTCCGAACTCGATCGATTCCCAGCTCACTCGCAGGAAACGCCACTCGAGAAGCGGTTGCCCACCCGACCTGAAGACGGACCAGAGCGCAATCGTCATGATGAAAAAGAAGACGATGAGAGGGGCAAAGCGCCGCAGATTCACCATTACGGGTGTGACCGCGCCGATGAGGCAGCACGCGCCCAGCGCCACAAGGAGGTGAGCCGGGCGTTCCAGGAGAACGCCGCCAACACAAAGAACGACGAAGCATACGATGCGCGCACCTGGATGCAACAGGTGGATCGGAGACCGACCGGGAACGTAGAGGTCCAGGCGCCTACCAGGAGGCGATGATCTCGCCTATCTCCGGGATCTCTTCCCGCAACACCCGCTCGATGCCGAACTGCAGAGTCATCTGCGAGGATGGACAGCCGACGCAGTGACCGACCAGCCGAAGCTTCACGGAGTTGCCGGCGACCTGAACAAGCTCGACGTTCCCACCATCACGTTGGAGGTAGGGGCGAACCCGATCGAGAGCAGACTCAACGCGCCGCTCGAAATCGGTAGGTTCACGATCACTCGAAGGGCTTCTCGCTGCCGAGCTGAGTCCCCTCGCTGGTCCCTCTTTCTTCTTCTTTCTGATAATCCCGAACATGATCCCCTCCCCGGGTCCGCTACCAACGCGCACCCACGATATCGGCCGATCCACCCCTTGTCAAGACGAGCAGCCTAGGGAACGAGCCTGTATCCGGTTCAGGGATAGACACACCCCCAACGCGCCTGAGCCGTGACCTCAATTTGAACCGCCCGGCGACGATGTGTTATAACTCGCCGCTATGCTTGGGAAGCTTTTGAGATTCCTGGCATGGGCTGTCGGGCTGATCGTGGTCGCGATTTTCTCGGGCTGGTTCACGATGAACGCCCTGATCAAAGGGGAAGAAATCAAGGTGCCTGATTTGATCGGAAAAACGACCGACGAGGCCTACAAGCTCCTGTCAGACGCAGGCCTCTACCTCACGAAGGCTGGTGAGCAGCCCGACGACCGCGTCTCCCCTGGACGTATCATCAGCCAGGATCCGAGTCCGGGAACGACGATGAAGAAGAACCGCAAGGTCAGAGTGGTCGTCAGCAGCGGGTCGGAGACGGTGACGGTTCCGGACCTGGTGGAGAAATCCTCCCGCACCGCTCCGATAGTCCTGAAGGAAGCGGGTCTCCAGATCGGGATGACGGCGCAGACGTCGTCGGAGCGGGTCGCGACCGGCGAGATCGTGTCGCAGGAGCCGCGTGGCGGCACCGAAGAGCTGCGGGATAATACGGTCAATGTCCTCATCAGCACCGGACCGCGTGCGACCGCATACGTCATGCCGGACCTGATCGGCAAGGACGTCAAGCAAGTGGCACCGATCCTGCGCCATCTGGGATTCCAGATCGGAAACATCCGATCTCAGAACTATCCTGGGTTGAAGCCCGGTGTCATCATCAAGCAGATCCCGCTGGCCGGCTACGAGATTCAGAAGGAGAAACTGATCTCGCTCGAGGTGAGCCAGGAATGAGCGCCCTGATAGCCCCCTCGATCCTTTCGGCCGATTTCACCCGGCTGGCTGAACAGATCGAAATAGTCACGCAGGCTGGCGCCGACCTGTTGCACCTTGACGTGATGGACGGCCGCTTCGTGCCCAATATCACGTTCGGGCCCCTGGTCGTGAAGGCGATCAAGAGGGTGTCTCGGATACCTCTCGATGTACACCTCATGATCGAAGAGCCGGATCGGTACCTCGAGAGCTTCGCTCAAGCTGGCGCCAACACGATTTCGGTACACGTGGAGGCCTGCCCGCATCTTCACCGAACTGTCCAGCAGATCAAATCGCTCAAGGTCAAGGCAGGGGTCGCCGTGAACCCGTCCACACCGGTCTCGACCCTCGAGGAGATTCTCCAGGAGCTCGACTACGTCCTCATCATGACAGTCAATCCCGGCTTCGGCGGCCAGGAGTTCATCCGTGCCGCCGCCGCGAAAATCGTGAAGGTCAAATCCATGATCGAATTCCGATCTTTGAAGATCCCGATCGGCGTCGACGGGGGCGTCGGACCTGATAACGCGGATGACTTGCTGGGAATCGGAGCCGATGTCCTGATCGCGGGCAACTCGATCTTCGGTGCATCCGACCCGCGAGCCGCCATCACGAAGTTCCGCGAAGCCATCGCGCGATCTCGCCGACGCACAGCATGAAGGCGCTCATCACCGGCTCGGCCGGTTTCATCGGCAGCCACCTCGCTCGCTCACTCCTTCTCGACGGTCACGACGTGACAGGGGTGGATTGCTTCACGGACTACTATCCGCGCCCGTTCAAGGAGCGGAACCTGCAATCACTCGTGGGCGAAGCTGGCTTCAGCTTCATCGAGGCGGATCTGCAGAAGCTAGACCTGCCGCAACTCCTCGCTCGGCACGATGTTGTCTTCCACCTCGCAGCACAGCCCGGCGTGCGCGCGAGCTGGGGCCGCGAATTCGAGATCTATACGTCCAACAACATCCTGGCGACACAGAAGCTCCTCGAAGCCGCCGTTGGATCGCAACTCCACCGATTCGTCTATGCCTCGTCGTCGTCTGTGTATGGAGACACGCCGAAACTGCCGTCGAGCGAGGGCGATCCGATCTGTCCGCTCTCGCCCTACGGCGTCAGTAAGCTGGCGGCCGAAAACCTGGCGCGTCTGTACCACTCGGCCTATGGCCTGCCGACCGTGTCGCTGCGCTACTTCACCGTCTACGGTCCGCGGCAGCGTCCCGACATGGCGTTCCACCGCTTTCTGAAAGCCGCGTGCATGGGCGAGGAGATCACTGTGTTCGGCGATGGGCTGCAGACGCGCGATTTCACCTACGTCGACGATGTGATCGCTGCCACCCGCGCAGCGGGTGAACGGGGTCAGCCAGGAGGCGTGTACAATGTCGGAGGCGGGCACCGTGTCTCAATCGCCGAAGTTATCGACATCATCGGCGATGTCGCGGGTCGCCCGTTGCGAGTCAAACGGCTCGGTTCGGAAAAGGGAGATGTGAAGCACACGTGGGCTGACACGGCCCGGGCGCAGGCGGACCTGGGGTTCGCCCCGTCCACGAAGTTGAGGAATGGTCTGGAAGAGGAGTACACATGGATTCGAAGCGTCTACGGCTCGTGATTGCGTGCGCGCTGCTGCTCGGCGCAGTGGCGTGTGGTGGGAACAACCCGAAAGAGGCACCCGGGGCTCTCCCCGGCGACCAGGCTTTGTTTGACGACGGAACCGCCGCGATGAAGGACGAGGATTGGGAGAAAGGCCGCACGCTTCTCCAGCAGCTCGTAGATGCCTACCCCCAGAGCTCGCTCGCACCCAAAGCCCGGATTGCCATCGCAGACAGCTACTTCAGGCAGAACGACGAGACGAATCGCGCTCAAGCTACGGTCGAATACCAGGCGTTCATTTCACTGTACCCGTTCAGCGAGTCGGCCGCCTACGCCCAGTTCCAACTCGGGATGCTCAAGTTCCGCCAGGTCCGCATCGCAAGCCGCGACCAGACTGAGACTCGAGACGCTTTGCGCCTCTTCGAGAAGGTCGTATCCGAGTATCCTGGCAGCGAGTACGTCGAGCCGGCGCGACAGAAGATCGCCGAATGTCGCGACCGCCTCGCGGAACACGAGCTCCTTGTCGCTCTCTTCTATCTCAAGGCAAAGTCGTATGACGCCGCCTTACCGCGTCTGAAACGCATTGTGACGGACTTCCCCGATTTCTCACGCCTCGATGAGGTGTACTACAACATCGGTGACGTCCTCGCGCGGCTCGGCAAGAATGCGGAGGCCATCCCCTACTTCCAGAAGGTCGCAGAGAGCAAGCCCGCCGGTCCACTCGCCGCGAAGGCGAATGAACGGATCAGGGAGTTGGGCACACCCAGGTAGCGCTCTGATTCTAATGTCCATGGTCCAGTATCTTCGGTGCGCCGCTCTCTCAGACTCGTCTAGAAAAGAAACGAGCTGCAAACCGGCCACGCCGCACGGCTCTGGGCGCAAGGAGGTGCCAAGTTGAGAGAGATAGAGCCGTACAAGATCAAGATGGTCGAGCCGATTCGGTTGGTGCCGCGAGCCGAGCGGGAGGCGGGGCTCCGGGAGGCCGGATTCAATGTCTTCCAGCTGCCGGCCGCAAGCGTCTACATCGATCTCCTCACCGACAGCGGCACTGGCAGCATGTCGCAGGACCAGTGGGCGGGAATCATGCGCGGCGACGAATCGTACGCAGGCAGCGGCAGCTTCTACCGGCTGCGGGATACCGTCCGGGAGATTTTCGGCTACGAACATGTCATCCCGACCCACCAGGGACGCGCGGCAGAACACGTGCTTTTCGCCGCAGCGGTACACCCCGGGCAGATCGTGCCGAACAACATGCACTTCGACACGACACGCGCTCATGTCGAGCACCGGAAGGCGGAGGCCAGAGACCTGGTCGTTGAGGAGGCGTACGATACGTCGTGCGAATCTCCGTTCAAAGGCGATATCGACGTAGAAGCGCTGGATCGATTGCTGTCCGCCGAACGACACCGGGTTCCGCTCGTCATGGTGACGATCACGAACAACAGCGCGGGCGGCCAGCCGGTCTGCATGGAGAATATCCGTGAGACCGCGGCCGTCTGCCGCAAGCACCGAGTACCGCTGTTCTTCGATGCCGCGCGATTCGCCGAGAACAGCTTCTTCGTCAAGATGCGCGAAGCCGGCTACGCAGACCGAACCATCGTCGAGATAGCCCGGGAGACGTTCGAGTACGGGGACGGGGCGACGATGTCGGCCAAGAAGGATGGCCTGGTGAACATCGGCGGCTTCGTCGCGTTGCGGGATGGAGGGCTGGCCGAACGGATCAGACAGCACCTGATCCTGTACGAAGGGTTTCCCACCTACGGTGGGATGGCCGGCCGAGACATGGAGGCGCTCGCCATCGGCCTCCACGAGTCAACCCGTGAAGACTACTTGGCCTCCCGGATCGGCCAGATCAGGTTTCTGTGCAATACACTCCATGACGCCGGTGTCCCAGTCCTGCGTCCGGCTGGCGGCCACGCCGTCTACCTGGATGCCCGCAGGTTCGCGCCGCACATACCACCGGCCGAGTTCCCCGCTCAGGCTTTGGTCTGCGAGCTTTACGTCGAGGCCGGAATCCGCGTCGTGGAAGTCGGCTCACTTATGTTCGGTAAGAGCAAAGAATCGCCGCGCCTCGAACTGGTCCGGATGGCGGTCCCCCGCCGCGTCTACACCAACGATCACCTCATGTATGTCGCCGAGGCGGTCATCAAATTGTACAAGAGACGGAACAGCATCCGGGGGATGAGGATCGTCCACGAGGCACCCGTCCTGCGCCACTTCACTGCCCGCTTGGAACCGGTCTGAGCTCGAATTCCAACCGAGATCACATGGCCACCCTGGTGCAACTCGAAGACGTTCGAAGAGCGCGCGAAGAGATCGCAGGTCGCGTCCGCTTCACTCCGCTGCTGCCGTGCGAGGAGCTCTCCGCAGAGACACGGTCGCAGATCGCTTTCAAGTGTGAGAACCTGCAGATCACGGGATCGTATAAGGTTCGCGCCGCTTTCACGGTGCTTCTCAGGCTCTCCGCGCAGGAGAAAGCGCGGGGCGCAGCACTGTCGTCCTCGGGGAACTTCGCCGGCGCGTTCGCCTTCGCCGGAAGGGAGCTCGGGGTCCGTACGACCCTCGTCATGATGCGGAAGACCTCGCCATTCAAGGCCGAGAAGACGCGGAAGTACGGCGGCGAGGTTGTCTTTTGCGATAACCGGTACGAAGCGCGCTTCGAGACGCTCGATCGTCTGAGGCGAGAACGATCACTCACCGTCGTGAATCACCTCGAGAATCACGACGTCATCGCCGGCCATGGTACGATCGGACTGGAGATAGCGGAGCAGTTCCAGGATGTCGACGTCGTCGTGGTTCCGGTCAGCACGGGAGGACTCATCGCTGGCGTCGCCACGGCCATCAAGGGGTTGTCCCCGCGAGTCAGGGTAATAGGCGTCCAACCGGTGGGGTCCAACGCGGCGTCCCTCTCGTTCCGAGCCGGGGAAGTGGTCAGGATTCCCGAGGCCGTTACCATCTGCGACGCGTTGACCGCAACTTCCCCGGGACCGCTCCCCTGGGAACACATGCGCCACTACGTCGACGACATGGTGACGGTGACCGATGAGGAGGTCACCCAAGCGGTGGCCTATCTGGCCGAGAATGCGAAGCTCGTCGTCGAGCCAGGCGGCGCGGTGGGAGTCGCGGCGCTGATCCGTGGACATCTCGGCGTGACAGGGCGAAAGGTGGCGGTCATTTTGAGCGGCGGGAACGTCGCACCCGCTCCGTTCGCCCGATGGATACTCGAGCGCGAGGCAAGTCGCGCGACCAAGGATGGTGATTGATGTGGAGAATAGTCTGGTGCCTCTTGGCGCTCGCGATAGGCAGCAGCGCAGGAACCGCCGCGGACCGGCCGCCGGTCGTCAGCGTGAAGCCGCAAGACCCGATCGTAACGCCAATCGGCGGGATGACGCGCGCGAAACTGACCTTCGTCGTCGCGAGCGGGTTCCACGTCCAGGCGAATCCTCCCGCGGAAGACTACCTCATCGCCACGAGACTCGACCTTCAACCTTCGGAAGAAGTCACCGCCTCGAGCCCTGTCTATCCTGCGGGGAAGAAGTACCGGCTCGAGGGCTCGACCGAGGACTTGCTGACCTACGAAGGAACGTTCGAGATCGTTCTCCCAGTGAAAGCGACCGGCAATGCCAAGCCTGGCGAGCGCTCGCTCAAGGCGTCCCTCCGATACCAGGCCTGCGACGCCCGGTCCTGTCTGGCCCCCACGAGCATCCAGTTCGAGATTCCAATTCGACTCGTGCCAATCAAGTAGTGTCGAGTGCTGGGTGCTGAGTGCTGGGTACGGCGAGATCGTGATTAGGCGCCTTAGCGCTCGACTTTTACCAACATGTTGTCAGCCGCGTGGATGATGAAATGGCCGTCCAAACCACCAAGACTCCAAGGCACAAAGCCGTACCAAGAGGTCAGAGGAGGCTCTTGGTGGATTCTTGGTGTCTTGGTGAC
>JACPPM010000088.1 GCA_016191015.1 Acidobacteriota bacterium
CCCTGATCGTCCGAGGCGACCGCTCCGTTCCTGCATTCCTCTCCTCCTGCGTTCCTGAGAGGGGTTCGGAAGATCTTGCCCCCTCGAATTCTTGCCATTTCGTGTCAACACGCAACTTGTAAGACACTAATACGGGGAACGGCCGTGGCAGGTTTCGGCGGCGTCAGTGTGAAAGGACGCCGGCGCCTTCGAGTCGCCCCTCGGGCCCTTCCGTTGCATTCGATGGCCGCTCTTGCACCTGATCCTCGTGCACGCCGATCTCGATTCCGAGCTTTTCGGCGCGGAGGCGGAGCTGCCTGTGGAGGTGGAATTGCATCGGAGCGAGGAGCGTGTAATCGGAGGTGAGGTGGAGCAAACGTTCGCTGTCTTCGCCTGGATATCGATGAGTCAGAGCCGTGGCACGTTCCTCGTACCACTCCCTCGTCACATCGCCACGCGCCAGCTTCTCCTCGAGAATCAGGCGCTCGCGAGCGCGGTTCACAATCTCAGGATGATGGTTGACCGCGAGGATGCGCGGCATCACGCCACCGCGGTCGCGAGCCATCTCGATCATCGTCAGTGCATCGCCCTGTGGACCGCCGATCGAGACCGCCTCGTACGAAATCGGGATGACTCCCGACGGCAGCCGATCACGATCGGGGATCATGTCGTACAGGCGGCTGTCCATGACGCGAAGGCGGCGCCCACCGGACAAGTCTGCAGAAAAGCGCGAAAACCACGGGTGCTCCAGCGCCTCGGGCGTCAGTATGTTCTCCAGGACGCCGCTGCTCTTTCCGCCCTTGACTCGTCCGCGCATCACGGGCTGCGCTGCTCCGGACCAACGGCACAGAACTTCGAAGGTGTGACAAACGGCGAGCAGCACGGCATCCTCATCCGAGCGTATCGCTTCGAGAAGCTGGAAGCAGGGTGTCTGCCACGCAGGATCCTCGACGATGCCCTGCGACCCGGCGGCGATCCCATCATTGCGGTACGGGTCGGGATGTCCGGGCCCGCCAGTCCCGAGGTAGACCACGAATCGACCGCCCGGCGGTTCGGGCAGGAGATGTCGGCGGCGCACTTCGAAGGAGATCGCACGGAAGTAGAGACCGGTTCCCTGCAGAATCGGCACAAGGTCGCATCCGATCTCGCGCACCGCATGCACCATCGAGTCGTGGCCCAGGTTGGGCCAACCATGATTCATGTCGAGCACGGCTACGTCGATCGCGTAGGGATCAGGGGGCGGGATGTCCGCCGGGTCCTCGACCCGCACATACCGAAACGTGCCGCTGGGGGCTGTGGCTGGGCAGCCGTGCACACAATACTCTTTCCCCCGCTGGAGCTTGAACCGGCAACCGATGGGCATCCTCTTAAATATAGACCGACCAGGGGTCCGGTTTCAAGCCGCGGACGTGGGACAAGAAAGACTGCGGCAAAGTCGAGGCGCCGATTCGGGCGAGGCGGTTCCGTACGAAACCGCAGATGGCGCAGATCTCCGCGCAGATTACGCAGATTCTTCCAGCATTCAACCGATGAGCAACTACCTGCTCACTCTCGGATCGGCGCGAAGCAATCGGCGACATCTGCGAGTCAATCTGTGAAATCTGCGGTTTCCCCCATACGGACTCGCGCCGCCCCGTTCTGCCGTGCCAAGACCCTGGACGACCGCGCTGGCCTTGGACATCCAGCGTGTGGTCGAACATAATGATGCGGCATGGTGACGATGATCCTCGTGCTCGAGCTCCCTGCCCTCGCCGTCTGGGTCCGCCTGCTCTGGGTTGGTATCCGGCACCTCCTCACGCAACGCGGTGCGCTGCTCAACGCGGCTACGGCGCCCGCGACCGCTGAGTCCGCCGTCTTGCCGATGGTGTCGATCCTCGTGCCGGCGCGCAACGAGGAACGGTCGCTGCGCGAATGTCTCTCGTCCCTGCTCGCCCTTGACTACCCGCGCTACGAGGTCATTTTCGTGAACGATCATTCTGCGGATCGGACTGGGGAGATCGCGAGAGACCTCGGCTCGGGCCGACGCCTTCGATACATGGACGCGCCGGAACTGCCAGCCGGGTGGGCGGGCAAGAACTGGGCGCTGCACAATGCGGCGCTGGTGGCGAAGGGCGATCTGCTGCTCATGACCGATGCCGACATCTGTCATCATCCACTCTCCCTTCGGCGCGCCGTCGAAGCGTTGCAGGCGCGTCGGGTGGACATCGTGTCGCTGCTCCCTCAGGTGATCTGCCGGTCGTTCTGGGAGCGGGTGATGATGCCGATCTTCGGAATGCTCGTCACCACACGCGCTCCCATCTATGCATCCAACGATCCTTCGCGGAGCACGGTGATTGTTGCGGGTGGGTTTATTCTGATCCGGCGGGATGTGTACGAAGCTGTGGGGGGTCATGAGGCGATCCGGGGCGAAATCGTCGAGGACCTGAGTCTCGGTGCGCTTGTAAAGTCCCGGGGCTACCGGCTCTGGACCACGGGCACCGAAGACCTCATCTGGACCCGGATGTACTACGGGCTCAGTGGTGTCTGGTCCGGGCTCAGCAAGAATTTCTACGCCCACTTCCAATACTCGCCGGCGCGCGTCGCGGCGGCTCTGGCGCTGCTCACGGCCGTCGGCCTAGTCCCGCCCGCATCGCTGGCATCGTTTCTCACGCCGGCGAGCGGCGGTCCCGCCCGTACCATCGCGGTCGTTCTCGTCCTGATGATGTACGCCGGAGCGGTCGGGACCACCCGCAAGATGCATATCCCGCTGTACGCGTCGGTCGCCTTTCCCGCGGGATGTCTTCTCTACATGCTGATCGGACTGAATTCGTTCCGCCACGCCTACACAGGAGGACCGGCCTGGAAAGGGAGGCGGTACGGGACGATAGGGCCGAGGAGTCGTGCGGCGTGCCCCGAGAGGTAAGGCACTCCGGCCGGGTCTAGATCTCGTTCTGCTCCCGCTCGCCGATCGTCCGTATCTCCGCGAGCGAGAACCCCTCGCGCCAGGCGTAGTAGAGGCCATGGACGACGGCTGGGAGGACAAGCAGAGCGTGGAGGACGAGGGTTGTGGAAACCGCGAGGCTGGGGTCGACACCCCAAAGTGTCACGAGGCCGATCTTCATCGCGGCGTGGAAACCGCCGACCATCCCGGGGGTCGGGATTGCGACCCCGATCATGAGGATGGCCTGGATGGGAAAAACCAGGAGGAACGGGAGACCGATTCCGAAGGCTCGGATGCAGACCCAGATTGTGAAGCAGATACCCGTCCAGATGGCCAGGGAATAGAAGCCGATCAACATGAAGGTACGCAGGTCGTGGTAGACGTTGAGGCCGGTGACGAAGGACTCCAGCAGATGGATCGCCTTGCGCTGCAATGACGTCGGCAGAATGCCGGCGATGCGCACGAAGAGCCGGGAGGCTGCTTCACGCTTCAGCTTGAAGCCCACCATCACCGCGATCGCGCCGAGTGTCACGAGAAGCGCAATAAACCCGCCTCGTCGGATCACCAGGAGCGTTGACTGGGATCCCTCCTGGCCCGCCAACCCGGGCATCACGGACGCCAGGAGGAAATAGGCCTGCAGCAGGATCAGCACGGCCAGCATGTCGAAGATCCGTTCAAGAACGATGGTGGCGAATGTCGATGTCTTGCTCACCTTCTCGCGTATTCCCAGCAGTACCGGCCGTACGATTTCGCCCAGTCTCCCGGGGAAAAGGAAGCTGATCATGAAGCCGATCATCATCGAGGAGAAAAGAGGCTGGATCCGGATTTTCTTGATCGGCGCCATGAAGCACTGCCACCGGATCGCTCTGAGCAGGAACAGAGGTGGCTGCATGCACAGGACAGCCGCCAGCAGCCAGGGATTGGCTGCCTTCACGCTGTCGAGGACGGCGCCCCAGTCTGCGCTCCGGACAAAGAAATAGAGGAGGGCTCCGGCCATCAGGATGCCGAGAAGCCATCGGCCGCCCGGCAGATTGCGCAGGGACTTCACGATCAGAGATCTTTCCCGGGAGACCGGATCGAACGCGCCGCGTGCACCGGCTCAGTACCCCTTGAAGCGCGGCTTGCGCTTCTCCTTCTGAGCCGCCACAGCCTCGGCATGGTCGTTGCTCGCGAAACACATCATCTGGATCTGCCCTTCCTGGGTCAGGGCCTTCTCGAGGTCAGTGCCGAGATTCCGAAGAAGCGCACCTTTGGCGAGGGCGATGGCGCGGGTGGGCCCAGCCGCAAGTTCCTTCGCCATCGCTGTCGTCTCCTCGGTAAGCTTCTCCTGCGGGACGACACGCGTCACGAGCCCCATGGCATGTCCCTCCTCGGCCGTCACCACCGTCCCTCGTGTGACCATGTCCATCGCCCGTCCATACCCAACCAGTCTAGGGAGGAAATACGTCCCTCCGCCATCGGGGATGAGTGCCATCTTGACGTAGGCGGCCGAAAGCTTGACGCCCTGCGACGCCACGCGATAGTCGCAGGCCGTCGCGAGGTCGAGCCCGGCGCCGGTGGCGAATCCGTTGAGGCAGGCAATCACCGGCCGGTCCAGCATGGCAAGGGCGTAGATGATCGACTGGAACTTCTTGAGGAGGACCGGGATCTTGACCCTCTTCTCCTCGATCGTCAGATCTTCAATCTCGCGAAACTCGAGCCCGTAACAAAATGCTTTTCCCTTGCCCGTGATGACCACTGCCCGCACGGCCCGATCGTGCTTGACGTTGTCGATCACCTTGGTGAGCTCCCCCAGCATCTGTTCGGTCAAAGCATTGAATTCGTTCGGCCGGTTGAGCGTTATCCAGATGATTTCTTCCCGGAACTCGATCTCTATCGTCTGCATATGACTGAAGCGTCGCATGCTAGCATCCGCCTCAGACGGGTGTCAAACTAGGGGCTAGGGACTAGGGGCTAGGGACTGGGGTTGCTCCCGGGACGGCCGCGCCTGGGCCGGCACGCTCGGTGACCCCCGGTCCCCCCCGCGTCGGACCGCTTGTTCGGGACGCCTACATCATTGGCGTCTCAACCGGCATGGCAATCCCGTCTTCTGAATGGGCGACGTTGGGCCCCATGGCCCGTCGTCTCCCCTAGCCCCCAGTCCCTAGCCCCTATTTGACACGCCGGCGATCGCCCCGTAGGATTTCGAATTCTGTAGACGAGGTGATGAGGGAGAAGTGAGCGAGGCAGGCTACGATTTCAAGTCGATAGAAGAGAAGTGGCAGAGGTACTGGCGCGAGCACCGCGTGTTCGAGGCGGAGGCGGACGAGTCGAAGCCGAAGTACTACTGCCTCGAGATGTTCCCGTATCCGTCGGGCCGAATCCATATGGGGCACGTGCGGAACTACGCCATCGGCGACGTCATTGCCCGCCTCAAGCGGATGCGTGGCTTCAACGTGCTGCACCCGATGGGCTGGGACGCGCTCGGTCTGCCTGCTGAGAATGCGGCCATCAAGAACAAGACGCACCCCGAGAAATGGACACACGAGAACATCAGCCACATGCGAGCACAGCTCCAGCGAATCGGCTTCGCGTACGCGTGGGAGCGCGAGCTCGCGACCTGCGACCCTGCGTACTACAGGTGGAACCAGCACTTCTTCATTCGTATGTTCAATCGGGGGCTGGCCTACCGGAAAGGCGCACAGGTCAACTGGTGCCCCCGCTGCCTGACGGTCCTGGCGAACGAGCAGGTCGTGGCAGGCGGCTGTTGGAGGTGTGCGACCGCCGTCGAACAGCGCGTGATGGAGCAGTGGTTCCTCAAGATCACCGACTACGCCGAACAGCTGCTCGGGGACGAATCTCTGCTGAAGCTCTGGCCCGAGCACGTGCTGACGATGCAGGAGAACTGGATCGGGCGCAGTGAAGGCGCGCGCGTCCGGTTTTCAGTCGAGAGCATCGGTGATATCGAGATCTTTACGACACGCGTGGACACGATTTACGGTGCCACTTTCCTGGCGGTGTCTCCGCAGCATCCGATTGTCGCGAAGCTTCTGGATGGGTCGCCGCACGCCACGGAGTGCCGGGCGTTCATCGCGGAGTGCGAGGCTGAGCGGGCGCAGCGCCGCGAGGTGGTCGAGAAACGCGGCGTGCCGACGGGACGCGATGCAATCAACCCGTTCACCGGCAGGCCGGTCCCGATCTACCTCGCCAACTATGTCCTGATGGAGTACGGCACGGGTGCGATCATGGCCGTGCCGGCCCATGATGAGCGGGACCACGAATTCGCTTCCCGGTACGGCCTCCCGATCACAGAGGTGATCGCGCCCCCTGACTCCAGCGCGGACACGAACGGGGTTTACACGGGCGAGGGCAGGCTCGTGAGCTCGGGGCCGTTCGACGGGCTGCCGAGTCAGGAGGCGCGGCAGAAGATGGCGGCCCACGCAGATGACAAGGGCTTCGGCCGGGCCAGCATCACTTACAAGCTCCGCGACTGGGGCATCTCTCGCCAGCGCTACTGGGGAACGCCGATCCCGATGATCTACTGCGATGCCTGCGGCATCGTGCCGGAGCGGTTCGAGAATCTGCCGGTGAAGCTTCCCGCCGGGGTCGAGTTCACCGGGAGCGGTTCGTCGCCATTGGGCCAGGTACCCGAGTTCCTGAACACGACCTGCCCGACGTGCGGCCGCGCCGCCAGGCGAGAGACCGATACGATGGACACGTTCTTCGATTCATCATGGTACTTTCTGCGATACGTCTCGCCGAGACTCGACAGCGCTCCTTTCGATTCGCGGGAGGTCAACTACTGGCTCCCTGTCGACATTTACATCGGGGGTATCGAGCACGCCATCCTGCATCTCATCTATCTCCGGTTCTTCACGAAATTCCTCCGGGACGAGGGACTGGTGGAGTTGAGCGAGCCGATACCGAAGCTGCTGACGCAGGGCATGGTGACGCTGGGCGGGTCGGCCATGTCCAAGTCGCGTGGCAACGTCGTCGATCCTGATTCGATCACGGAGAAATACGGGGCTGATGCGTTGCGATTGTTCATCCTGTTCGCGGCACCGCCGGACAAGGGACTCGAGTGGAGCGAGCACGGAATCGAGGGTGCTGCCCGGTTTCTCGGCCGCATTCATTCGTTCGTCGCGTCGACCACACCGCTTTTCGCGTGCCGGCGGCAGGGCGAGTGGGGACCCGAATCACGCGAGCTGCTGCGGAAGCTTCATCAGACAATCAAAAAGGTCACTCGCGACATAGAGTCGCGGCTGCACCTCAACACCGCCGTCGCGTCGATGATGGAGTTCCTGAACGTCCTCGAATCGGCTGCCGATCGAGTCCGGGCGGAGGCGAACGGTGCGAGCGCTCTGTGCGAGTGCGCCGAGAAGTTGATTCTGCTGGCGTCTCCGTTCACGCCCCATCTGGCGGAGGAGTGGTGGGAGTTGACGGGGCATTCGAGGTGCGTCGCGCTGTCGGAGTGGCCTGCGTTCGACGATGAGCTGGCGAAGGAAGACGTGGTTGAGGTCGTCGTGCAGGTCAACGGGCGCGTCCGCGGCCGGGTGCTGTGCCCGCACGGCTCCACCGAAACCGATACCTTCTCGCTATCTGAGGCAGATCCGAAGATCGCTGCGGCGCTGGCGGGAAAAACCGTGGTCAAGCGCGTGTATGTCCCGAATAAGCTGCTCAACATTGTGGTAAGATGAGCGTCATGAAAAGGGTTCTGTTGGTGCTCGTCGCACTGGCTGTCCTGCCACTCTCCTGCGGCTACCACTTGGCCGGCACGGGGAATTTCCTGCCGGAGTACATCAAGCGGATGGGGGTCCCGACCTTCACGAACCTGACGCCGAGGTATGAGCTCGATCAAAAGCTGACCACGGCCGTCATCAACGAGCTCACCAGCCGTACGCGATACGAGATCGTGCCGGATGCGACCGGCGTCGACGCGGTGCTGACGGTTTCAATCAACTCCTACCAGGACTACCCGGTCTCCTACGGGCGCGAGTCGCGATCGAAACAGTACGAGATCCGGATCGGCGCCTCCATCACGCTCAGAGACATGACCGCCAACACCGTCATCTACTCCAACCCCGGTTTCATCTCGCCACCGTACCAGTACGAGATCCCCGAGGGCGGAGCCGACGTGTTCCAGAAGCAAACCGAGGCTCTCAACCTCGCCACGCAGGATTTCGCCCGCCGGCTGGTCTCGACGATTCTCGAAGGATTCTGATCCGGGGCGCCGCGGGACGCTTCCAAACGTGGCAGAAGGCCGAAAACGTCCAGTCGATCGCGCCACAAGCAGCGGCGAGTCCAGCTCGAAAATACCCCCTTTCCCCTTCACCAAACCGGTCCTGATCCTCAGCGAAAATGTGCCGGAGGGCGAGATCCTTCTCTCGAAGATCAGGCTTCGCGCGGGGGAATCCGGCATCGAGTCGATCGATACATACTACGGCGACGAAATCACCTGGGAGGATCTGGCCGCCGAGACCTCAACCGGCAATCTCTTCGGCGACCGCCTGGTGATCGTGAGGCGAGCCGGAGATCTGAAGAGCGAACGCGATGGTACTGATGAACAGTTCCTGAAAGCCCCGCCAGCTGGAGCGGACGTTCTCTTTGTCGCCGAGGCATTGGACAATCGTAAGAGATCGACGAAGCTTTTCGAGAAGCACTGCCATGTGATCAAGTGCCCCCGGCCGGCCAAGGACCGGATGCCGGAATGGATCGCGCACTTCGCGCGCTCTCGCGGGTATTCGCTCCAGCCTGACGCGGCCGAGATGGTATCGGCTTTCGTCGAAGACGATCCGCTGCGTGTCTCGAACGAGCTCGAGAAGGTGTTCCTCTATGCCGGCGATCGGAAGGAGATCCGTGAAGAGGACATCGCTGCCTGCATGATTTTCACCCGCAAGGAGATGCCCTGGACGCTGGCCGATCACCTGTTGTCGGGACAGGTCGAGCAGGCCCTGCAAAGTCTCAAGCGGCACGACGACGCCGGCACCTACTCGGGCATCCTCCTCGCATCCATCGCGACGCAGCTCAGGAAGATGTACGACATCACCTGTCTGCGCGAGATGTCCGTCCCTCGCGCCGAGATCATTCAGCGCCTCGCGTTGAACAAATATTACGGCTATCAGGAGATCGACGCGGCCGCGCGGCACAGGAAGGCGAAGATCGCGCCGGCAATCGCGGAGTCGCTCCGAACCGAAGCGATCCTGAAGTCAGTGTCGATCATCCCTGATCGCGTCCTGCTCGAATCGATGGTGCTCGCGATTTTGTTGGGCCTGGCTCGCAGGTAGAAGAGTCGGATGAGGGCGCGGCTGTCCCCATGTTTCGGCTCTCGTTCAGCAGTCCGCGCTGCCGGCGCGACGCTATCAATCTTGCTGGCGATGCCGGGCGCGTTCGCAGCCGAGGCCCCGAAGGGATCCGGCCTCCAGCCTCAGGCGCGTATCGCCGCATGGGAGACGGCCGAGTACACGAGACTGCGCCTCGAAGGGTTCGATGGCCTCTACAACATGGACTACCCGGCCGCCCGTGACCGGTTCCAGCGGATGTGCACGCTGGCTCCGGATCATCCGGCTGGACACCTCTATCTGGCCACCACCGTCTGGCTCAACCTCCTCAACTCCCAGCGCCGCCTGGCGACGAATCTCTACAACAGCACATCGTTTTACGCCGAAACCAAAGAAAAGGTCGACATCGCGATTGACCGGGAATTCAGAAGGTATGTCGGGGCGGCCGTGAAGCGGGCGGAAGAGGCGATCAAAAGGAATGCCCGTGACGTGGAAGCGATCTACTACAAGGGGGCCGCTCACGGGCTCCTCGCGACCTACGAAGGCACGGTTGCGCGGTCGTTCATCTCGGCCCTACGGAACGGCTCCAAGTCCGTTGCCCTTCACCGCGAAGTGCTCAAGCTCGATCCTGAGTTCGCCGACGCCTATATCACGATCGGCACCTACGACTACATCGTCGGCAGCCTGCCTTTCTTCGTGAAGATCCTGGCGGCCATCGGAGGGTTTCACGGATCACGGGAGCGCGGGTTGAGTGAGCTCAAGACGGTGACCGAACGCGGTCGCTACGCGAGCGATGACGCACGAGTCGTTCTCGTCACGTTTTACGCGAGGGAGAAACGCTGGACGGATGCGCTGTCCCTGTTGGAGACGCTATCCGCCAAGTTCCCGAGCAACTACCTCTTCAGGATCGAGAAGGCCGGCGTCCTGGCGAGACTCGGCCGGCACGACCGGAGCTATGCCATATTCGATGAGGTCCTGCGGGATCCCGCCCACTCCAATGTCGCCGACATGGTGCACTTCGAGTACGCCGAGACACTGGCCGGGCAGGGCCGCTACCAGGAGGCCCTCGACCACTTCAGGGCCGTGCCGAAACAGGCGGGTGCGGCTGCCGAGATCGTGACCCGCGCTCACCTCCGCGCCGGCCAAACCCTCGACATCCTCAAACGCCGCCTCGAAGCGATCGCCGAGTACCAGATCGTCCTCGCTCGCGAGAACGTCTTCGACTCGCGCGACAAGGCCGAAGATGGGCTCGAGCGGCCCTTTAAGCCGGGGGACGACTGATCGGTCGACGGACGGGCCCTACGGGGGGGCCTACTTCGCGGCCGTGGCCTTATTGAGCGCCTTCGTGAGGCGACTCTTGTACCGGCTCGCTGTGTTCTTGTGGATGATCCCGAGCGCAGCCTTATGATCGATCAGCGAAAGCGTCGATGAGAGCTCCTTGCGGGCCCCGTCGACGTCCTTCGAATCGAGCTTCTGTCTAAACCCCTTCACTTCCGTCTTCAACCCGGATCGGTGACTCTTGTTCCGCAACCGGCCCCTCGCCGAATGCCGGATTTGCTTCAAGGCCGATGCATGATGCGCCATCTTCCACTATCTCCCTTCAAGAATCGCGTATCATAGCCGGGGGGAAGGTCCCGGTCAAGTCCGCAAAATCTGTCTGCAGGGCTACGGCAAAGTCGAGGCGCCGACTCGGGCGAGGCCGTTCCGTGCGAAACCGCAGATGACGCAGATTTCCGCGCAGATTACGCAGATACTTCCAGCATTTAACCGACGAGCAACTTGCTCCTCACTCTCGGGTCGGCGCGAAGCAATCGGCGACATCTGCGAGTCAGTCTGTGAAATCTACGGTTTCCGGGACTTTGCCGTAGCCTTGATCTGTCTGAGATTCGGAGCACGGGAGCTCGCGGTTTCTCTGGCATTCATCCGGTAACCCGGATGCATGTTGGCTTCCAGATGAGGCGGCGCGATCGGACGTCCAGGATCGCCATGACCGGCTGGCCCTAGCCTGGATTCCCACGGGTGGCGTGGGATCTAACAGGATTCCCGCACCGTAACCCGCCTACCCGCCGGGGATCGTCGCTGCCAAGATCTTGCCCCGTAGGTCCGTTAGCTATGGTATGTACCAATAGTAGTCATACCA
>JACPPM010000098.1 GCA_016191015.1 Acidobacteriota bacterium
AACCAGGCTCTTCACATACTCCATCGCCTCTATCCGTTCCTGCATTCCTCCCTTCCTGCTTTCCTGAGAGGGGGTTCGGAGGATCTCGCCCCCTCGAGAGTCTTGCCATTTCCTGTCAACACGCAACTTGTAAGAAACTAATGTTCCTGTACGTCAGGAGGATCGCGCATGGAAACGAAGTTGACGCTGAGAATGGATGCCGAATTGATCGAAGGCGCTAAGGCATGGGCCCGCGCGCGCGGTATTTCGCTTTCTCGTGCGGTGGCGGGGTTTTTCGAGCAATTACGGCCGGAGGAACGGGGTAAGAGGGGCCTGGACCCGTTGACGAGGCGACTATTGGGGGTTGCCCCTCACAGTGCGCATCTCACCGATGAGAGGATACGCAAGAAGCGCCTGGAATACCTCAGGAGAAAGCACGGTTGAGACATGTCCTTTTTGACACCAACGTGCTTCTCGACATCTTCTTGCGGCGCGCCCCACATTGGCACGCATCGGCAGCCGTATTCGATCTTGCGGCAACCGGAAGAGTGAAGGGGTACGTCGCCGGGCACGCCGTGACGACTATTGCGTACATTCTTGAGCAGGAGATCGGCGACAAAAAGACACGTGCCGTCATCACCGAAGCGCTCTCCGTCCTCGAGGTAGCCGCAATCGACGACTCCGGGATCCGCGCAGCTCTCCAGAGTCCCATTGCCCACTTCGAAGATGCGGTCACGGAAATCTCGGCGCGCCGGGCCGGCGTTTCCGTCGTGATCACGCGCAATACGACCGACTTCGCCAAGAGCAGGGTTCCGGCGCTCCCGCCCGATGCATTCGTCGCGGGGTTTGCCTGATCCGGAACGAACCCCCTGCCGCTCCCTTCGGCAGGCTGTCCAAGCTCCCGCGCTCGACTACGCCTGCTTCTTTCCGAAGACCAGGGCGAGGATGATTCCGAGAATGAGGAAATGGACCATCCCGTAGAGGAACCACTGGAGCGCGAGCGAGTACGGGATCGGGTACATCGCATAGGAGCTGTAGGCCATCGGCGTGGCCATGAGGAATCCACTGTAGATTCCGAACTGCACACCCTCGACGACACCCCTCCCCGTGTACCATTGCGAGAAGATGAGGGTCAGAAAAAAGGAAGTCACAACAGTCACGACGTGGAATACCCACATCTTGCTCTGCATGTCAGGGCGCCAGACCTTCATCATATCCTCTGACCCGTAGACACCGCTGAGCAGGACCCCGTGGATCACGAAGGCCAGCACGCTCCACGAGATGAAGACCGCCACGAACCCGATCCAGAGTTTCTTATTCATTTTCTTCCTCCTCCAACTCCAACGTCGGCCCCGCTGTCCTGGTCAAGGCGAAATCCCGCCGCCCAGATTCTTCAGGATTGCGCATCAACAATAGCACGAATGGCAGGGCATCGCGCAAGCTCCGAGTTGAGATCAGAGTAGTGCCTCAGTGGTGTGCGGGCCATCGCGTGGGTTGTGAAGAGGTCGGGATACCGGCTTTGTATCGAGACCCTTTCAAACGCAAAGGCGCAAAGAAGCTCTGGACCGATCTTGGTGGCATTGCGACTTTGCGGCTTTGCGTTGGACCGGAGGGCGACTTGCCTGCATCTGGTTCGAGGATCGGCACACGCCCCACTCCACTGAGGCGCCACGACGAACCAGATCCCGGTGCCGTCTTCTACGCGGACCGCTCGCTCACGCTCCTCGCGGCTCCGTCGGCCAGTCCGAATCAGTACTGCACTGCGGCAGGGATCGGCCGCGGCAGCGAGACCGTGAACGTGGTCCCGGTCCCGGGGCGGCTGTCGATCGAGACGTTTCCACCATGCTCTTCGATGATGCTCCGTGTGATGCTGGTTCCGAGCCCGAGGCCGCGCCGCTTGCCGCTTGTGAAGAATGGCTCGAAAACCCGTCCCAGATTCTGCTCGGGTATGCCCACCCCCGTATCAGCAAAGGACACCCGGTAGTACTCGCCATCTGACAGGAGGCTGACGCGGAGGTCGCCGCCTTGCGGCATCGCTTCCAGCGCGTTCTTGAGGATGTTGGTGAATGCGCGCTTGAGCTTGTCGGGATCGGCCATCACGACGCCCGGCTCGGAGAAGGACATTTGGACGGTGACCCCGGCGGTCCGCAGATCCTGTGCGATCCATGTGTGGATCTCGTCGATCAGCTCCCGGATCGAGCAGGCTGAGGCCTTGAGCGGGCCGCGCGAGCCGCGCACAAAATCGTGCAGCTCGTTGATCATCCGCTCCATGCGGTCCACCTCCCCGCCGATCTGCGTGCTGAATTTCTTGCGGTCCTCGCTGGAGAGGTCGTCGGTCTCGAGCATCTCGGCGTACCCTTTGATCACAGTCATGGGCGTCCGGTAGTCGTGAGTCACGGCTGAGACCATGTGACCGATGGCGGCGAGTTTTTCCGAGCGCATGCGGAGATCGAGAAGCAGCCTGTTTTCCAGCGCGATGGCGGATTGATTGGCGAGGATCGTGATGAACTCGCTATCCGAGCCGGCCATCTGCCCCTCGTCGCGCGGCGCACAGATCACGGCTCCGTAGCTTCTCTCGGCGGTTCGGATCGGAAAGACGACGACCTTGCAGTCGAACGCCGGGTGTCCCTCGGCCCTCTGCACCTTCACATCAGTCGAGAACGACATCTGGGCTGCGTCGCCTTCGTGCGGAGCCGGGCTGACGAGCGTTCTGATCGCGGCCCGCGATTCCTCCTCGAGGCCGAAGTTGCTGGTGAAAGACCATGTGTCGGCGGCGGTGCGCAGCGCGTTGCCGCCGACAAACAGCCCGACGCGCGATCCGGAGGCGAGCTTCCGGGCGCATTCGAGGACGGCCGGAAGGGTCTCATCGACGGTCGGGAGTGTGGCCAGGTGAAGAGCGAGGTCGTGGAGCGATCTCAAACAGGCGTTCTTCCGTTCGAGTTGGCGATGGTATTCCTTGTTTTCCTGGTGGAGGGCGTACTGGGTGAGGAGGTTTTGCACGGTGAGGTTCAGGTCCTCGACCGCCCATGGCTTCTCGATGTACTTGTGCAGGCCGGCGTGGTTAATGGCGTAAGTTGCGGAATCGATTCCGGCATGGCCGGTCAGAAGGATCTTGATCATCTCCGGGTACTGCTTGTGCATCAGCTCGAGGAAATGATCGCCGCCCATACCCGGCATGATCTGATCGCAGATGACGAGCTCGACCCTGCTCCCATCCCGCGCGAGCTCTTCGACAAGCCGGACGGCCTCCTCCGCGCTCTCTGCCCCCTCGACCCTGTGCGACGCCCCAAAGCGCCGGGTCAACTGGTGGATCAGCTGTGTCAGGACGGCCCGTTCGTCGTCCACGCACAGGATGTATCGTCTCGCCGCGCGCTTGGCGGATCGCATCTGCAGGATGCGGTCGGTCTTGACGTCGTTCTTGCCCAATCACGCTCTCCGGAGGGATGGGGCGAGCTGCTGAAAGCGCGGCGAATCCGCGGTCCTCGAGTCGTCCACTACACCCTCCCGCCGTCAGCCACCGGAAGCAGGATCTCAAAACAGGTATGGCCCGGCCGCGAGCTGACGTTGATCTTCCCGCGGTTGCGACGCACCAGCTGCTGGCAGATTGAGAGACCGAGACCGGTTCCCTCGCCCTGCTCCTTCGTCGTGAAGAATGGATCGAAGATGCGCCCCAGGATGTTCGGCGGTATGCCCGGACCGTTGTCCGTGAATTTCACCGAGATCCAGCCCTTTGCATAAGACGTCTCAATCGCGATCCGACCTTTTCCCCTCTGCGCCTGTATAGCATTGAGAAGGATATTCGTCCAGATCTGATTCAACTCCGACGGATTTCCGCGCGTCGCCGGGACTTCTCCGTAATCACGCTCGATTTCGACTCCGTACTTTAATTGGTTCTGGAGGATGATCAAGGTTGTCTCGATCCCGTCATGGACGTTGACCTCAGTCATCTCCGACAGATCGAGGTGGGAGTAAGCTTTCAGGGCCTTCACCATCCTCATGATCGCCTCGACACTATAGTGAATGTCCATGACGCACGTGGAGGTCGTCGCGACGTCGTTGAGGATCGGGACCACGGCGGGAATCACGGAGGGAGGAAGGACCGCCAGGAGCCGGGCGGTGTCCTCGGCAAGGTCGAGCCGCGCCAGGGCAAATGCCAGCTCCCTCTGCTCCCCCACGCCCGCATCTTCGAAGAGGTCCTCAAGACTGCGACATTTCTGCCGCAACGTCTCGAGGCTCGCCTTCTTCCCCTCGCTCACGAGTTTCGTCGTCTTTCTCAGCAGGTCATGGAGCCGCGCTTCGGCTTCCGGCTCCAGCTGAAGCTGCGCAATGACCTGCATCTGTTCACCGATCCCGGCGACGCTCTGCCGGATGTTGTCGGCCGCGGCGTTGATGGCCGATGTCGGGGTGTTGATTTCATGCGCAACGCCGGCGACGAGCTGTCCGAGCGACGCCATTTTCTCCGAGAGGATCATCTGCGACTCGGCCTGCTTCAGCTCCTGGAAGGCCCGTTTCAGAGCCTGGTTGCTGTTCTCCAGCTCGAGTGTTCGCGTCTTGACCTTCTTCTCGAGGTTCCTGTTCAGCTCTTCGATCTTCTTCTGATTCTGCAGAACCTGCTCAACCATGAAGTTGAAATTCCTGGCGAGCTCCCCGATCTCCCCCGCCGACTGGATCTTGATGCGCGTGTGAAGGTCGCCCTTCGCCGCTCGTATCGTTGCGGCCACGAGGTTGCGGATCGGGGTCGTGACCTGACGCGCGAGAAGAAGTCCTCCCAGAATCGCCAGCGCGACGGCGATCTCCGCGATGACAAGCTCCGCCAGCCGCGCCTTCCGCGTCGCATCCCGGACGCTCTGGAGCGAGTAGCCCACGCGCACGGTCCCGATGCGCGCACCTCCGCTTCGCCCCGGCTCCAGCACCGGGACCGTCACGCAGAGCACGCGCTGAGCTGGCGCGGTCTCGGTCTCACGGTACTCCATCTCGATCGGCACAGGCTCCGACGCGCTTCCTCCCACGTCGGCCGGGACATCGATCATACCGGAGGCCGGAGCACTGGTCGGTCCAGCCCACACCACCTGCTTCCGGCCGCTGTCCAGGATCAGCACGAAAAGCACACCGGGATCGGTCCTGATCATCTGGGCAGCTTCGAGAAGCCGGGCTCCGTCCGACGACGAGAGGCCGGCGTTCGAAAAGGCGGCCAGAATCCGCGCATTCGCGATCCCCTTATGCTCCACCTCGGCGCGCAGCGCGCCGGACCAGCGCTTCTCGACCAGGATGGCGGTGACTGCGAGCGGGACAACAATCAACACAGCGCCGAAGAGAATGATGCGCGTCTGAAGGCTGAAATGGTGGACCCAGCCCCCGGCCCGGAGGGGCTCGGTGGCGGCCTTCTGAACCGCGTAGACGGTCAGCTCGCCGGGATCCGGACGGTCGCCCGACGATTCCTCGTCGCGCTCTTCAGATGTGTCTTCTGACATCTATTCGGCGCTTGCAATCTCGGTATCGTCGGCCGAAAGCACGCAGATCCCCCCCGGCGTCCGCGCGTATCTCGCGTGGTCGGTGCATTCGTCGTAACCGATCACAGTCCCCTCCGGTACTCGCACTCCGTGGTCGATGATGGCATTGCGAATGCGCGCATAGCGCCCGATCTTCACATCCGGCATCAGGATCGATCGTTCGATCAGACTGTAACTGTTGATGCGGACGTTGGGGCAGAGGACCGAGCTGACCACCTTGCCACCACTGACGATGCATCCCATGGAGACGACCGAATCGAGGGCCACGCCCATCCGAACACCCTCGTCAGCGAAGACGAACTTGGCGGGCGGATATTGGGGCTGGTAGGTGCGGATCGGCCACGAGGGATCGTACAGGTTGAAAACGGGTTCAACCGACACCAGGTCCATGTTCGCCTCATAGTAGGCGTCGATGGTGCCGATATCGCGCCAGTATTTGGCCTGTTTCTTGTTCTCATCCTTGAAATTGTACGCGACGACCTTGTACTTCCCGATCATCGACGGGAACAGGTCGTGGCCGAAATCGTGAGTGCTCGCCCGGTTGCATGCGTCCCGATTGAGCTCAGACAGGAGCACATTCGTGTTGAACAGGTAGACGCCCATGTTCACGAGCGTGAGATCCGAGCCGGGCCGGATCGGCGGGGGATTTTCGGGCTTCTCCTTGAATCCGGTCACCTGGAACGTGGAATCCACCTCGAGGTTGCCGAATCGTCGCCCCTCGGCGAGCGGGAACTCGATGGCCGCTATGGTCACGTCCGCTTTGTGCCGCCGGTGGTACTCCATCATGAGCGAGTAGTCCATTTTGTAGATGTGATCGGCGGAAAGCACGAAGACGTGCCTGGTGCTGAGGTCCTGGATCGAGTAGATGTTCTGGTAGACCGCGTCGGCCGTCCCGAGGTACCAGTTCTCACCGACTCTTTTCTGAGGTGAGAGAACCTCGAAGAATTCGCCGAGCTCGGCCGACATGAGATTCCACCCAAGGCGCAGATGCCGCTCGAGTGAGAGCGACTTGTACTGGGTCAGGATGAAGACCTTGCGCAGGTGGCTGTTGAGGCAGTTGGAGAGGGTGATATCGATGATTCGGTAGGCTCCACCGAATGGAACCGCCGGCTTCGCGTGGTGGCGAGTCAGCGGATGGAGTCGTTCGCCCGCGCCGCCGGCGAGGAGAACGGCGAGGGAATCTTTCATGGCTGTCTCCGGAGAATATCGTAACTACGCAGGTAGTGTGCAAGGGCGGCCATTCGCGACACCACGGTGACGCCGAGCCGAGATTGAATCATTGAGCGATTGTTTCATTGAATCATTTCCGAAGTGACTGCATGGCGCCGTCTCCGTCAATGAACCAGTCTTCAGTGTTTCAATCGTCAATCCCTTCTCATCCCTCCTCTGCGGCCTCTGCGGCGCGCATCAGTGTTTACGCTACCAGAGTCGTCGCGGAGCGCTCTATGCCTCTCCTTCGCTCTTCGGCGGGTTCTGCCAAGCCTCCTTGGCGGCGGAAACGGCTGCGTGCGAGCGGGTCCTCTTGTCCTCGACGAATCCCTTGACCCCTTCCTTGGCTTTGCCTAACCCTTCGCCGACCGTGCCACGCCATTCCTCGGCGCCCTCGCGGACCCTGTCCTTCAGGCGTCCGCTGGTCTCGCGGATCTTGCGCCTGGTTTCCTCGCCAGAGGCCGGTGCAAACAGGAGCGCCAGGCCGGCGCCCACGACACTGCCGAGCAAAAAGGCCAGCGTGACCTCAATCGCTGTCGATCCTCTGTTCTCCGACATTTTCTTCACCTCCGTGTTTCTTCCTGCCGAATACGGCCATCGCGGTTTTGAGGCCGCCTAGCAGGGAGCTGATCAGCAGGAACGGTTTCAGGATGTAATTGGCCACCTGCTCCAAGACGGCGGTCAGCTTCCCCGCAGTCCGTTCGAACCCCTCGAGGGCGGCCGAGAGAGACTGCGCCCGCGCTTTCACCAACAGGGCAATCTGCCTGATCTCCGAAAGCGTCGCCCGGAAATCGTCAATCGCATCATTAGTCTTGGCGAGAGTCCGACGGATCTGCGTGAGTGTCTGCAGGAGCTGCACAACGAGCACGACGGCGGCCACGGTCAGCAAGAACAAACACAATTGATTGAAAGTAAGTGGTTGGCTCATGTTTTTCCAGAAAGTCCCTCCAATCTAACAGCAGCCTCTGCTTAGTGTCAAACCTCATCGCCGTCATGGTGATCGAGATCACCGGGTACGGGGACGGGTCGGGACACGGGTGTTGACATCACTGCCGGCCGACTGCATGCTGGAGAATAGAGGAGGTGCGGGTCGTGTGGCTTTCCGCGGTACGAACGCTGAGGACGCTTCTGCTGCTCGCCGCCGTCCCCGCGACATCTTCGAGCTCTGCCGCCTTCCCCGAATGGTGCTATTCCATGAAGGTCTGGCCATTCGACCTGCTTTTCCCGGATACCTCCGATTCTGACATACGAGAGAATCTCGACCGGGCACGGGACAAGGGCGCGAATACGGTCATTTTCTACATCGAAGAAGAACAGATGTACGGGACGATTGTCGACGATGTCGGGTGGTCGCGGATCTTGAACAGGATCGGGTATCTGATCACGCAGGCGCACCCTCGAAAGCTCAAGGTCATCGTCTATCTCAACGGGCTGGAGGTGATGGCCCATGACGCGTGCAACGACGAGTCGGTGCCCACCCTGGCGCGTGCGCATCCGGACTGGCTACAACTGGATATCAAGAGGAGACCGATGGCCTGGACGTGCATCGAGAACGATTGGATCACCGAGGACATGGAGGATGCATGGGCATCGCCATACAGCGGGTTTCGCGATCTTATCAAGCGCCGCCTGAAGGATCTCGGCGGCAAGGGGCTCGACGGCGTCTACGTTGACCAGGCATCGCTACCCGGTCTCCAGGATTTCGGTGACAACTGGGCGTCTGCGGACAGCGGGTTTTCGGCAGCCTTCAGGTCACGCTACGGGTTGAAGGTCCCAGCGAGCACGAACTGGAGCTCTGTTGCGTGGCGGAAATTCGTCTACTTCCGTCACGAAGCGATTGTCGACTATCTCGGCGATCTGGCCACCACGGCGCGGGCCTACGGCATCGAGCCATTCTTCGAAGCTTCGTCCAACGACACGCGCGACGGCACGCTGCTCGGCAATGACCCGGCCATGACAGTGACGGCCGGGATCGCGTACTCCCCCGAGATCGAGCCCGAAGGCGACTTCTCCGCCGCGTTCCGGATGGCGAAGTTCGCTCGCGACATCAGCCCCACTCAGCCGATCCTCTATCTCGGCTGGCCCGCGAGTCTTGTGAACGCACGAAAGGAGTTCGCGATCGCCACCGCAGTCTCCGGCAACTACTACCCGACGGCGGATTCGCCTTACCCGTCCGGCGCCTTCAAGTTCCTCGACTCGCTCCGGGCTCCCGTGCTGAATCGGCGCACACCATACGCCGAGGCGGCTCTCATGTATTCCGCGCGCAACAAGGACTGGACCTATCCGACAGACGCGACATTCGAAGCCTACACGCAGGCATTCGTGTCTCTCGCGGAAAGTCATGTGCCTTTCAGGATCGTGTCGTTGGAGTCCATCACCGCCGCAGACATCGAACGGATCGGGTCGATCGTCCTTGCCGAGATCGCCTCGCTCTCGGACGCCGAGTTCGACCTGCTGAAGACGCATCCCGTGGCACTCGTGGGCGACAATGGCACCCGGGACGAGTGGTACCGGCCACGCAAGCAGCCACTCCAGTTCCCCACGACCGTCCCGATTTCCACTATCAAATCTGAGCTGCCGTTCCAGCTCACCGCACCTGCTCAGACGTACATCGAGTATTTCACCGACGCATCCAATCGCAACCGCTTTTTCCTGTTCGCGTTCACGCCGGACAAAAGCGGATCGATCGAGCTTAAGTTTACGTCGGCCCTGACCGCGAAGCTCTACGAGCTCGACCGCCGCCCCCGTACTCTGCGCGGTGCGACGATCACAATCCCAATCCAGGATTACCTCGAAGTCATCGACCTGACCGGGTCGTTCGTACGCTGAGAAGGCGGCCAAGCACGAGCGCGACCACGAACCGGAAAGAGCAGCAGCGGACGTTGGCGTTGACCTAGTCACATGACCTGGTGTATTGTCTCCGCATGAAGAAAATGTTGGTCTCCGAGTTCAAGGCCAAATGCATCGGCGTTTTCAAGGAAGTCCGCCGGAGCCGCGAACCGGTTCTGGTGACTCTCCGGGGGGAGGCCCTCGCGGTCGTCGAACCACCGCCGAACGGCCGGCATCCCAAACGGCTGGGTGCCATGCGCGGCGCGATGACGATTCACTGCGACATCGTCAGAGCCGGCACGACGGCGGACTGGGAGAAGCCCCGATGAGGCTTCTTCTCGACACGCACGTCTGGATCTGGTCGCAGGAAAGCCCGGAGAAACTCGGCCGGCTCGCCCGTGGCCTCCTGATCGGCTCGCGGAATCGGAACTGCATTTGCGCTATTTCGACCCTGGAGATCGCCCGCCTGCTGCACCATGGCGCCATCTCGTTGTCGATGCCGCTTGAGGATTGGGTACGCCAGTCGCTCATCGAGCTCGACGCGGAAACGATTCCCGTCACACATGAGCAGGCGATCGAAGCCTACTCGCTTCCCGGGGAGCTCCATGCCGATCCGGCAGACCGCCTCCTGGTGGCCGCCGGCCGCTGCCATGGGATGACCGTGCTCACCGCCGACAATCGCATCCTCGACTATCCGCACGCCCGATCACAGGACGCCCGCCGATAGAAGCTGCCCAAGCTCGACCCGGCCGGCAACGTCCTGTGGCAGAGGGCGGTGGGTGGTCCAGCGGGAGGGGCTTTGAGCGCGGCGCAAACGGCACCGGACGGCCGGTTCTTCGCTGCCGCGTACAGCGAGTCAAGGGATACGTTTGCGCAAGTCCACTCAGCGCACCCTTATCCGACTGATGCCACGTAGCACTAGCAACAGCGACGCTACCATGAGAATGAGTCCCACCGGCACCAAGTTGTCAGCAGGCAAGATCTCCAAGTCTATCGTGGACCCGCGATAAACGCCAACCAGGGTTGTCATTGCGCCCGCGACGAAGCCGACTGCCGACAAGTCTCTGAGCCATGCGGGGAGGCCGATTCGAGGTTGTGCCACGACCAGAACCGTGGAAATCCCGCCCAGTACGATGGCGAAGTGGAACCAGAAGGAGGCACGCTCTGTATCGAGGATGCCCAGCGCCGCTCCCAGATCGGTGCTGACAAACACTCGGCCCCAGAGGTCCAGCAGGGAGATCGCCACGAGGGTGCCGGCACAGATCGAGGCGACTCTGAAGACGCGGAATCTTGCCTGGAATACAATCCGAAAGATGCCCGGGAGCAGGAGTCCGAGTCCGATCGACTTCAGCGAATCGATCTCCCCCGATTCCAAACTGGATTCCGCCACGAATGTGGCGAACGAGTACAACGCTGATCCCACTGTCCACGCCCATACGATGTACGGCACCGCTCTGTTTGGCGGGAAATGATCGGCGATTTCCCCGATGATAAGGAATGCCCCCGTGCCGCAAAGGGCGAGCAGAATCGTCTCATAGTAGAGTCGAGTCAATGACTGCAGCCCCTCCGCTGGAAAATGCCAGCGGAGAATGAGGACGAGTGCCGGTGCGAACAGAAGGGCACTCAAGGCCAGCCGCTGGGGAGTATGGGCTCCCACTCGCAGCGCATTCAGCGCGGCGAGTGAGGCGAGCGAGCAAATGAGGATCAGCTCGATCCGGGCAAACAGTGTCCATTCATGTGCAGCCACCCAACAGGCGTAACGATTGGAGATAGCACAGAGGCAGGCATGAAGAGTCTCGAGCGACATTGTGGAGATCAGGCTGGTTTGGAGTACTCCTCGGAGGACACGGGGCCATCCATGGCCTGCCCTGCTTCCCAGAGACAATCCCGCGCCCGCACAAAGCACAAGCGATAGCACGTAGGGAATGGTCCAAAGGACTCCGACCATCGGTGTGTTCGCCGTGTCCAGGTTCCACCCCAGCGACGCCGGATCCTCGAATGGAGGCGTCATCAACTTCACGGCAACAACACGGATTACGAATGCCGTCAGGAGGAGTATCGTGAACCCCACGACAATCGCGGGTCCACGCGTCTGAAGCGCTGATGTCGTCAGGCTCGCCTCAGCGCGCCCTTTCGGTGCATCGCTCACGATTTCCGTCAATCCAGATGCCTCCGAGCTGTGCCGTCACCCGCATCGAATCCGGTACGTTGGACGTTCTTGTTACGTCCACGATCCATGTCACAATATCCGGTCGCGTGGCCCTGCGAACGTTCCGGCAAGTCTACGCCGTTAGTGTCTAAGAAGTTGAGTGCTGACACGAAATGGAAAGAACCTTTTCACCGCGGAGACGCAGAGGACGCAGAGAAGCGTTCCCCCTTTGCGCACTCCGCGCCTCTGCGGTGAAATAACATGCCCATGAACCCCCGCTGCTTGGTTGCGGCTATGCCGCGTTAGGGAAGTAAAGTCACACCTCGGGGAACTGTCTGTCGGCGGATTCGAAGAGCATTGTCGTCTGAGGCCGTTGCAGCAACATGGCGACGAAAGACGCGGCGGCCCCCAGGTAGAGATCGTTCAGCATGCCGGTGACGATCGCACTGGCCAGCCCGGCGACGGCGGCAGAGTCAAGCAGCGCCAGCGAGATGATCGCGTTTTGGATGACGAAGAGGCGTGCGGCATCTCTCGAGCCTTTCGCGCGAATCCTCTCCTCCGTCACCCTGAGGCGCGTCCAGAGAAACCCTTGGGCGAGCGTGGCCAGGCCGACGACAAGGAACACAAGCCTCATTGGCCCCTGCGCCTGCGGCATTGCGCCCCCGGGCAGAACCGATGTCACGAGAAAGTATCCGATCGCCACATAGATGGCGGGTGCGGTGAGGAGGGCCGTCCACAAAACATTGAATCGAGCTCGGGGATCTGCGTCTTGCATGTTTCGTCTCCATAACGCGGACCAGCCGCAACCAAACAGGGCGGCGGTGCCCCGCGGTCTGGCCGCCCCGGACTCCTCTTAGGAAAGCAGGAAGTTAGGAAGGCAGGAAGGGGTCTGTTCGATGCCACCCTGAGCTCCGGAGATGACTGCTCCGTTCCTGCATTCCTCCCTTCCTGCTTTCCTGAGAGGGGGTTCGGA
>JACPPM010000104.1 GCA_016191015.1 Acidobacteriota bacterium
AAGGGTCTTGCAGCGTGCCTGGGTCTTGCCTGTTTGGTTGCGGCTCCGCCGCGTTATGAGTTTGAAGTTCCAAGTTCCAAGTTCAAAGTTTCCAGGACGGAATGGCAGCCGACGAACGGAGCACGGGTGCCACCGGACGAAATGGCACCGGAGGTCCAGGGGATCAATGTGGAACGAATGATGCCGATCGGTAAGTTCCGGGCTCCCGGATCACGCGTACTGCGAACCCCTTGAGCCGGTAGCGAAGCAGCCGCCATCGTCGCCGACCGGTCCGTCTTTTGAACTTTGAACTTTGAACTTTGAACTTTACTGGGATGCGCCCGCCTCGAGTCCTTCTTCTGCGATGACGTAGGCGAGGATGGCCATGGCGGCGGCGCCGAGCTGGAGCTCACGCGGGTTGACCGCCGCTATGACGTCCTTGTCCGAATGGTGATAGTCGAAGTATCGCTGGGACTCGGGCATCAGTCCGATCGCCGGAACGCCCTGGAGCGACAGAGGCCATATGTCGACCCCTCCGTGGCCTTCGATGATTCGGTCCGCGCCCATCGGTGCGAGGAGGTACGACCACCGGGCGATCAGGTCCAGGGTTTCCCTGGGTGCGTTGACCCCGAATCCGCGCGGTGCAAACCCGCCGGCATCCGATTCGATCGCCGCCACATGTCGATCGCCCCGCGCAACGGCAGCATACTCGCGGCCGCCACGGAGCCCGTTTTCTTCGTTCATAAAGAGCACGGCCCGGATCGTTCGCCTCGGCGCGAGGTCGAGTTCCTTGAGAATCCGCAGCGATTCCATCGCCTGTGCGCACCCGGCTCCGTCATCGTGAGCGCCCTGGCCCTTGTCCCAGCTGTCCAAGTGACCACCGACAATAACGACCTCCTCAGGCTTTTCCCTGCCTCTGATTTCTCCTATGACGTTTGCTGAAAGCGCGTCGGGCTTCGTCTCGCATGTCAGCTCGAGCCGGACCTTCAGGTCTCTCTCACGGTCCAGGAGCGAATGCAACGTGTCCGCGGAGAGGGTGCTGATCGCGGCCGCGGGGATTCGCGGCACCCCGTCCTCGTAGTGTGTGTTGCCGGTGTGAGGAACGTCGTCGATGGCGAGCGTCATGGATCTGATCAGCACGGCGCACGCCCCAACTTTCGCCGCCGCGACAGGTCCCCCTCCCCGCTGGTCGACGGCCTCCCCGTATGCCTCGAATGTGTTGTAGTGTCCCGCGTCCATGGGCCGGTTGAAGAAGACGATCCTGCCTTTCGCTGTCGCTCCGAGGGCGTCCACCTCCGACCATGTGTGGACCTCGACAACTTCGCCCTCAATCCCACCGGCAGGCGTAGCCACGCTGCTCCCGAGGGCGCATACCGCGAGAGGCACCACCGGGCCCGACCCGACCACCGCGTGTGCCCGTTCGATATCCCCTCGCTCCCACACCGGCACCATCACCGGTTCCAGATGCACGTCCTCGAATCCGAGAGACACCATCGCATCGTATCCCCACCGGACGGCGGCCGCCGCGTTTTGCGATCCGCTGAGCCTCGGCCCGATGCGTGTGAGCCCCTCCAGCAGCTGGTACGCGCCGGGCTCACACATCGCCTCCCTGATAATCTGTTTCGAGACCAGATCGTATGGTCGCGGTACAGCCTGCGCACCCACGTCCGAGGGCGTGATCAGCATCGCCGCCGCTAGAGCGTGGAGCGTGAAGACTAGAGCGTGGAGCGTTCGCAGATGGCCACTTTCTCGCACGCACCTCATCGGATCGAACCCCCGCCGTCAGCGATCATAATCCTCCTCAGATGCCCGCCCCGCACCCAGCAATGTCCTTCGGTTTCGTAACTGTTCCGGTCAGGTAGAAGCCACGACAAAATGCACAAGATGCGCAGAGGCCACAAATGTTCAATCCTTCTTCTTCGTCCATTCCTTTTGCACGTTCTGTGCCTTCTGTGGTTAGCCTGACTGAGTAGTTACTCGGTTTCCTACTTCTCTCCGAACACCTTGAGCCATTCTTCGACTTCTGACCTGCTGAGCGGCGATTCCCACTTGCGGAGGGGCTCGGATTCGAGTCGGCCCATGGCACGATTGAACTCGACGCAGCTCATCTGCCTCGCTCCCAGGTGCTTGCACTCGGTCAGGAGCTCACGGTCCGAGCTGATCACGGTGTACTCCTTCGGGTGCGCCGCACGCCTCAGCACCATCTTGATCGAATCGTCGGCGCTGACCCCGTGCCCGGAGAACCTCACCGAGACCCCACCCAACCGGCTGTCCCGCTGCATCGGTCCCACGCGCGGTTCGCCGTCAAAGTAGACGGCGTACTTTCCGCCTTTGCGACGCTGGTAAGCGCAGATCCGCTGAACCAGGATCTGTCGGCTCTTCTCGTCGCGCAGTGACAGCCCCGCCGTCAGCCCGATCAGATTGTTCCCGTCAACGATGAAAGGCATCGACCGCGAACCTCGCCGTGCTCTAAGGCCGTCCGTGGGCGAAGCCGTAGGAACGGCCGCCGGCTCGCCCGCTCAGTCTGTGAGCTTACCCCCGGTCACCATCCTGGCGAGGCTTCGAAACACTGACTTTCTCTTCTGATCCTGTGCGACGAGGATCTCCTCGAGCTCCCCGGCGTCCAGGTAGACACCGTGGCAGTGATTGCAACGGTCGATCTTGATCCCTTGCTCGCCAATCTCCTCCAACTTGTGCCCGCACTTTGGACAGTGCATCCAATGAAGCTCCCTCAGCCTCGCCGCCTCTTGCGCCTCGGACTTCGCCTTCTCCTGCTGCAGGCGCTTCTCCCGCTCACGCTTGGCGGTCGAAATCAGCAGAATCTCGTGCTTCTTGAACCATTCATTCTCGTTGTCGCTACTCATCCACGCTCCTCCTCGCCCAATGCTGTATGCTCCACGCCTATCCCGGTGGCCAGTGCATCGGACGGCCACCGAGCAGGTGGAAGTGGATATGAAAAACACTCTGACCGGCGCCACGCCCGTGATTGGTCAGCAACCGGTAGCCCGAGGTATGGATTTTGCGCTCTCGCGCGATGTTCTTGGAGACCAGCAGAAGGTGCCCGAGCAGGGTCTGTTCCTGGGGTGTGGCGTCGTCCAGGCTGGCGATGTGCTTCTTGGGGACGATCAGAAGATGCACCGGCGCTTGCGGGTTGATGTCCTCGATCGCCATGACCTGCTCGTCCTCGAAAACAATCTTTGAAGGCGTCTTCCTCTCTATGATCTGACAAAAGATGCAATCCGGCATGTGCTCCTCCTATTTGATCCTCTCGATATGAGCGCCGAGTGCGGAGAGTTTCTGTTCCATGTGTTCGTATCCCCGGTCCAGATGATACACCCGATCGATGGTGGTCTCACCATCGGCGACGATGGCCGCGAGAATGAGGCCGGCGCTGGCGCGCAAGTCGGTGGCCATGACGCTGGCGCCGGACAGCTTCGTGGGGCCCCTGACGACGGCCCGCCTTTCGGCGACATGGATGTCGGCGCCCATTCTGCAAAATTCCTGAACGTGCATGAACCGGTTGTTGAAGATCTCTTCGGTGATGATGGAGAGCCCGGTGGCCTGGGTCATCAGTGCCATAAACTGGGCCTGCATGTCGGTCGGGAAATGAGGGTAGGGCGCCGTGTGAATGTCGTGGGAGAGCAGCGGCCCACCACCTTTCACTCTGATGCTGGTCTGACCCCGTTCGATCCCGGCCCCAGTGGCCTCGAGCAGGGCCGTGACCGCATCCAGGTGATCGGGCCGGCAGCGTTCGATCGTCACATCGCCACCCGTGATCGCCGCGGCCGCGATGTATGTGCCGGCCTCGATGCGATCGGGTATGACATCGTGTTCGGCCGCCTTGAGCTCACGTACCCCGCGCACAACGATCGTCTCTGTACCTTCGCCGTCGATGTCCGCGCCCATCTTGCGGAGTAGCACGGCGAGGTCGACGACCTCGGGTTCGCGGGCGCAGTTGTGCAGCTCGGTGCGCCCCTCGGCGAGAGCGGCTGCCATGAGCAGGTTCTCGGTGCCGGTCACCGTGACGGTCTCGAAGAAGATACTAGCGCCCCGCAGTGCGTCGCAGCAGGCATTGACGTAGCCGTGTTCGATCTCGATCTGGGCTCCCATCCTGGCCAGGCCCTCGAGATGTAGGTTGATGGGTCTGTCTCCGATGGCGCATCCGCCGGGCAGCGAGACCCGTGCGCGTCGGAAGCGAGCGAGAAGCGGCCCCAGGACGAGGACTGACGCGCGCATCTTCTTGACCATCTCGTAGGGCGCCTCGGTGCTTCGACAGTCTTCGAATGCGATCTCGCAGGCCGAGCCGTTCAGTGTGCACGAGGCCCCGATGTGCTCGAGCAAATGTTGCATGGTATGCACGTCCGCCACTTCGGGCAAGTTCCTCAGTCTCAACGGCGCGGCCGTGAGAATCGATGCGGCCATGGCAGGCAGCGCCGCATTCTTCGCGCCGCCGACCCTCACTACCCCCGCCAGCCTGCCTCCGCCACGGATTCTCAGCCTGTCCATCCGGCCATTCTACCAGGGTCGCCGGGAATGCCAAAGCCACTGAAGTGCTGAGTGCTGGGGCGTCCGAAGTACCCAGCACTTAGCACTCAGCACCCAGCACCCAGGACTGCGGCAAAGTCGAGGTGCCGACTCGGGCGAGGCCTTTCCGTGCAAAACCGCAGATGGCGCAGATTTCCGCGCAGATTACGCAGATACTTCCAGCATTCAACCGACGAGTAACTTGCTCCTCACTCTCGGGTCGGCGCGAAGCAATCGGCGACATCTGCGAGTCAATCTGTGAAATCTGCGGTTTCCGGGGCTTTGCCGTAGCCTTGACCCAACACCCCCCAAGGGTTGACAATGTGGAATTGGCGGCCGCATAATGGAATGACTAGTCAATCGGAGGAGGGATGTGGATACTCAGGAAAGTGTGAAGAAGAAGATCCTGGTCGTGGACGACGAGGTCAAGATCTGCAAGATGTTGAAGACCTTCCTTGAGTCCGAAGGGTTTGAGACTGTGACGGCCGGTGACGGCCAGATGGCACTGCAGAAGTACGACGACGAGAAGCCCGACCTCGTGATCACGGATCTCCTCCTCCCGAAGGTACACGGGTTCGAGATCTGCCATCGGATCAAAGAGAAGAGCGCGACACCTGTGATACTCATGACGGCCGTCTACACGCAGACCAAGTACAAGATTGAGGGGAAAGGGCACGGCGCGGACGACTACATCATCAAGCCCTTTAACCCGGAGGAGCTGCTGTCGAAGGTCAAGAAGCTGCTTGAGGGAGTGGCTGAAGGCGCCCAGGCGCCCGCATCCGAATAACCGCTCTCAAGCCGCGAGCGACCCACATCTCCACGGAGTGTTACGACGGTGTCGAAGAAAGTATTGATTTGCGATGACGAGCCCTACATTCTCGAGTCGGTGAGCTATGTGGCCCGCAAGGAAGGCTGCGAGATCTTCACGGCCGAGGACGGGGCGGAAGCGGTTGAGGTGGCGAGAGCGCAGAAGCCGGACCTCATTCTTCTCGATCTGATGATGCCGAAGAAGAACGGTTTTGAAGTGTGCGCGGAGCTCCGCTCAGACGCCGAGCTCAAAGACACCTACGTCATCATCCTGACGGCTCGCGGCCAAGAGGCCGACCAACTTCAGGCCAGCGAAAAGGGAGCCAACGAGTATCTCACCAAACCATTCTCACCCCGCGCCCTACAGCAGAAGATCCACGACGTGTTGTCGCGCGCGTAGCGTGGGCGCAGGCCCCAGGCCGATGTAGAGAGCCAGATGGCGCAGTTCAATCACCAGAAGAAAGAGCTGATGGCGAAGCTGGTCTACTACGGCACGGCTCTCGGCGGAAAGACCACCAACCTCCAGTACATCCATCGTCGCGCGAACCCGGACCGCAAAGTTGAGCTGTTCTCGCTCAACACCATGCAGGACCGGACTCTCTTCTTCGACCTGCTCCCCCTCTCCCTCGGCAAGATCCGCGGCTATACGCTGAGATTCCAGCTGTTTACCGTCCCCGGCCAGCCGCAGTACAGTGCCACGCGCAAGGTGGTTCTCGCCGGTGCGGATGCCGTCGTCTTCGTCGCCGATAGCAGCCGTCAGAAGATCGGCGACAACGTCGACAGTCTCAAGGATTTCAAGGAAAACCTCACGTCCAACGGCATCGACATGGCGACCATCCCCGTCATCATTCAGTACAACAAGCGAGATCTGCCCGATGCTGTCCCGGTGGACGCGCTGAACCAGAGCCTCAACGCAGGCGGGCTGCCCTTCTTCCTGTCGGTCGCGATCGAGGGCAAGGGCGTCGTCGAGACCTTCATGGAAGCGTCCAAGCGCATGATCATGTCGATCATGCAACGGTACCAGATGGGGACTGAGCAGTTCGTCGGGAAGAATCTGATCGGGCAGGTCGAAGAGGCGCTCCGTCAGGTGCTGCGCTACACGCCACCCACAGGCAGACTGTCGGGCGCCGACGACAGGACGCCGATGCGCGGAATCCCCGTCGGGCGATCGGACCGGCTGCGGACGCCGTCCGGCGGGGTTCCCGCGCTCGGCAGCGAGCATCCGACCCCTGCCCGCGGTATTCCGATTCCGCCGCAGGCGGGCGCGGACGATTCCTCCTTCCGATATGTCGTCGATTCGAAGGACCTCCTCGAGAGCTCCGTGAAGACCAGCATGAAGCTGGCCCAGCTCTACGCGGACGTCCGCGAGATGAAAAACCAGCTCGAGAAGCGGGTCAAAGAGCTGCAGATTCAGAATCAGCTTTCGCTGGCCATCATCTCCACGCTGGATCTCGACCGAGTCCTGGATCTGACGCTGAATCTCTCGATGGAGCTGCTCGGCGCCGACTACGGCTCCCTTTCGGTGTATTCGGAGGCGGATGCGACGCTTCGGGAGGTGATGGTACGCGGCATGGAGCAGGAGAAGCTCAACATCCCGGCCAAACAGGGCGAGCTTCCGCTGGCATACACGATCATGACCAAGGACAAGCCGGTGCTGGCCACGATCCACGAGGATGAAGAGCTGTTCCAGCGCGTTGCCCGGCACGATTGCAATCTCCATGCTTTCATCGCCGCTCCGCTTCACATCAAGGGCAAACCGCTCGGCCTCCTCAATCTCTATTCCACCGACGCCGAGAGGACCTACGGCGAGCCGGAGCTCCAGGGGTTGGCGTTGCTGGCGAACCAGGCCTCGATTGCGATCGAGAACGCGAGGCTATACAAGCGACTGGAGAATTTCAACGCGGAGCTCGAGGTGAAAGTGAAGGAGCGCACCGCCGAGCTCGAAGAGGCCAACCGCGCTCTGCGGAAGCTCGACGAGATGAAGTCGAACTTCCTCGCCACGGTCTCTCACGAGCTGCGGACGCCGTTGACCTCGATCCGCGCCTTCGCCGAAATCCTCATGGACGACACTGGCGACGATCAGCAGACCCGGCATCGGTTCCTGACGATCATCGAGAAGGAGACCGAGCGGCTCACCAGACTCATCGACGACATCCTGGACCTATCGAAGCTCGAGGCCGGCAAGATGCAGTGGAAGATGAAGCCGGTGAAAGTCGAGGATATCATTCAGGAGGCGATGCAGGCTTCGTCCTCGATTGCGGACGCGAAGAAGCTGAAGATGACCTTCAATCAGGATGGGCCGATCCCGATGGTTGTTGCGGATTGGGACCGTATCTTCCAGGTCGTATTCAACCTCATCGGCAACGCGATCAAGTTCAACAAACCCGGGGGCGCCATCGACATGCGTGTCGAAGGATACGGCGCAGAAGTCACGATCTCGGTGGCCGATTCTGGAATCGGCATGAGGGAAGAGGATCTGACCAAGATTTTCGACAAGTTTCATCAAGTGGACTCATCCTCATCTCGTGAGAAGGGCGGCATCGGGCTCGGCCTGGCGATTTGCAGCGAGATCGTGCGGTACCATGGCGGCCGGATCTGGGCCACGAGCCTCGAAGGCCATGGCTCGACCTTCTACTTCACCGTCCCGGCCCACGAGAAGGCGGCCCAGCCGGTGGCGGAGGAGGCGCATCCTTGATACGAGTTCAAAGTTCAATGTTCGAAGTTCAAAGTTCCGGGGGCGCGCTTGGGATGATTCCGGGCTTGGTGGTCTGTCTATGGCGCTGAGCGGGGACCAGGAACGGAAGCTGACGGAGAAGATCCACAGCCTGACCGAGAAGCTCCTGGAGACCTTCGAGGAGCTCAACCTCGTCTATAACCTGAGCGAGGTTTTTTCCGGCAGCACGAGTGTCGATCAGGTCATCCAGAACCTCGGAAAGATGGCCGTGGATCGGCTCGAGGCGGATTGCGGGTGGGTGGCGCTGAGGGATGAGCGGACCGGCAAGCTTTCCCCTGTCGCGATGTACGGGATTGAGCCGCCCGTGGCGCAGGAGATCAACCAGCAATTCGTCGAGAAGGCCGTCGGGGCCGGCCGCCCTGTCCTCTACGATGATCTCCGCAGCACCGGCGTCTCGAGCTCCGGCCCTGAGTTGCGCGGATTCCTCGCGGTGCCCCTGGCCGTTCGCGAAACCGTCCTCGGTGCCATCTGCCTCGGGCGCCGCGTCGGTGACCAGATCTTCACCTCGGGCGACCAGAAGATGCTGAGCGTCATGGCGAGTCAGGGAGCGATGGCCATCGAGAAGCACAAGCTTGAAAAGAAGCTCGTCGATGTCGAGCGGCTGGCGGCGATCGGCGAGTTCGCGGCGCGCGTCGCGCACGAAGTCCGCAACCCGCTGACCAGCATCAAAGGGTTCACCTTTCTGATCGGGCGCCCGAAGACGACTCCCGAACAGGCCAAGCAGTATACGGGCCTGATCATTGAGGAGATCGACAGGCTCGACACGATCATCAAGGACATCCTCCACTTCTCCAGGGAGAGTGTGCTGCACCCGAAGGAGCAGAGCATCGAGGAGGTGATCGACAAAGCGCTCATGCTGACCGAGCAGCAGCGGACGGAGGCGGGGGTCGAGCTCATCCGCGAGAACGGGAGCAATGGGACTCTGGTCCTGATCGACGCCGAACGTCTCCTGCAAGTCTTTCTCAACCTGATCATCAATGCCATTCATGCGATGACCGGTGGAGGGAAGCTGACGGTCAGCACAAAGACCAATCCCGACCAGCTCCTCGTCCAGATCGGAGACAGCGGCTGCGGCATCTCCCAGGAGAACCTCGAACAGATCTTCGATCCTTTCTTCACAACAAAAGAGACCGGGACCGGATTGGGCCTCGCCATCGCGCGACGCATTCTGGAAGAGCACCAGGGCGGTATCTCAGTCGAGAGCAGCGAAAACGTCGGAACGACCTTCAGCCTGCGCCTGCCGCGCAATGCCCAGCTCAAGCCATTCCAACCCAAGGAAACCGCCTGATCAGGGCTTACAGCTGAGCGTGCGGGCATCCGGTGCGCGTCACGTTCTACGCGCGGATCCGACGTGTCAGGCCGGACCGACAGTGCCTCTGGTCAGGGCTCGCCCGCAACTCCCGCAATAGCGTTCGCGAGGATCCACCTTGGCGCCGCATGCGGAACAATCGTTGTTTTCTCGGCCGGCCCGAGGCCGCGAGAGCTCTCCGCCACAACTGCCGCAGAAAAGGGCGAAAGCGGGCAGCTTCGTTGCGCACAATGGGCAGGCGATTTCCGGCTCGACGCCCTGCACCGCCGCCCCCTGAGCGCCGTGGGGTACCGGCAGAGGTGTCGCCGGAGGTCGTGGTGGTAGTGGTGGTGGCGCCTCGGGCAATGATTGTGGTGTCTTCGGACGCTGTTCGGACGCGCGATCCGTCAGCCCGACCGTATCGAAGATCAGCTCGAACAGGCCGATTTGGAGGCGGTCGCCCGGACTGATCCTGGTCCGCGAGATCTTGGCGCCGTTCACGAATACACCGTTAGAGCTCTGGTAGTCTACGATCGCGAAGCCCCCGGCGTCCCTCTCAATTCCGGCATGGGCACGTGACACTTTCTGGTCGGGGAGCGTGAGGTCGCTGCACTCGGAATCGCGGCCGATCCGGAAGGGACTACGCCGGATCGGTGTCTCATTCCATGGCCCGTTCGTGTCGCCGGCTGGGCGCCATCTGATCCGGAATGCTGCGGCCTCCTGAGCTCTTGCATCAGGGGGAGGTTTGCGTTGCGTCACAGGGGGGTCGACGCAGAGCTTGGGAACGGTACCCGTTGAAAACGAACAATCAGAGAGCTCTATGATCGCCTCTCCGATCGAAAAGCTGTCGCCGACCTCGAGCCGGCAGCTCTGGATGCGCTCCCCCCTGACCCACGTGCCGTTCGTACTCCCGTTGTCGACCAGCGTCACTCGCTGGTCATCGACATGTATCTGGGCATGGTGACGCGACACACCCTCCTCGTCTACTCGCACCTGATTGTCCCATCCGCGGCCGACCATGAACGTGTCGCCTTCTATCTTGATCTCCCGGACGCGCTCCGGCGCGTCTCGCCGCCACACTCGTAGATAGAAGGCGCTCATCTTCGGCTCCTTGGCCCGTGTGAACTCGGGCGATGACCCCAATCATGCCAGATAGCTTTCTCCGTGTCGACGCTTGACGGCTCAACCGCGTTGTCCTAGATTCCGTTATTAGGCGCCTTAGCGCTCGACTCTTACCAACATGTTGTCAGCTATGGGTGAGGTATCCGACGTGCAAACCACCAAGACTCCAATGCACCAAGCCGCACCAAGGGGCAAAGCGATCCGCTTGGTGGGTCCTGGTGTCTTGGTGACTTGGTGGTATTGCGGATCTCGGCTGCGAGCGGAGCGAGCCCTTCTTTCAAGGCGGAGCCGTGAATGAACCAAGCCCCTGACGCGGCGGAGCCGCAACCAAAGTG
>JACPPM010000097.1 GCA_016191015.1 Acidobacteriota bacterium
CCACGTTCGTCTTGACGTCGACGATGCGCGGTTGCGGGATCGCCTGGAGGCGCTTGTATTTCTTCTCCATCTCGGCGGCGCGTCGCTCCTCATCCTGCCTCGTGCGGTAGTGATTCAGAATATTCGTGTTGTAGTAGACGTAGCCGCCGGTCGCGAGGAACAAGAGGAGCAGCGCCGCGGCGACGATCCTGACCGGTTTCGTGAATCGCAGCGCCGCCAGCCGAACGCGCAAGCCGAAGCGAGTCTCAGGGCCCCGTGGCCACAGCAAGTGCGTCACGACAAGGAGGAGTCCCGCAAACAGCACCCAGTACAGGTTGAACCAGAACAGAGGCTTCACGAAGTGCCCGTATCCGTTCATGTCCGAGTAGGCCGTCTGCGGAGCCGTCGCGTAGCTCACCATATGATGCTCCACGTGCATCGCCGGCAGCGCCGCGAGGCTGACGTAGTAAAGGACCATGAGCAGGAATCCGAAGTACTTGTTGCCTGTGAGCCCCTGCAGAAAAAAGGCGAGCACGACCATCAGCGCCAGCGGAACGCCGATCTCGAGGTAGAGTGCCTCGAGATAGAGCGCCGGCTCGATCCGCTGGTAGCCATGCCAGAGCTGCATCGCGACGGTTGCGACACCGGCGGCCGTGAGAAGCACGAAGAGGGCGCTCAGCAGCGCCGTCAGCTTGGCTGACCAGAAGACACCCGTCGGTACCGGCAGCGAATCGAGGACGCCGTCAAGGTTCATCGCTCGCTCTCTCCAGGCCGTCTCGCCGCTGTAGAGCGTCAGCACAAGCAGCGCGAAGATGAGGTAGGCACCCTTGATGCCTTCGATCATAAGATAGGTCACGGGGTACACGGTTGTGCCGTAGAACTCTTCCCTCATGCTCGTCGACGCGATCGTATTGACGATGCCAAGGAAGAGAATGACCAGGAAAGGCAGACCGGTGACGATCGTGGTGATCTCGAGCCGCGTCTGACGGAGATACGCTCGCACGGCGTCGGATCGTCCGAAGCCTTGCGTGACGGCCCGAAGCTGCTCAGCCGCCTGCACCGGCTGAGCTCCGAGCGCCTCATCGGCGGGCGTCGCAGAGCGACCGCGCCTCTGAACCGGCTCGCCCAGTCGAAACCGCATGACGGTGAAGCCGAGGATGCCGGCCGCAACGACCAGCATCTCGAGACGATTCGCCAGCAGCGGGCCCCAGATCGGCGGAATCGCGAGATTCTTCTCCGCGACCGTCCAGTACTCCGTCGCGCGGAAGAAGGCTGCGGCACCAAAGGGGTCGATGAGGATGGCGAGATTCACCTGGGACACGTCGCTCAGGAGCGTGAGCGCGATCATGTAGAGCACGAAGAAGACTGCCATGCCGGCATATGTGTGAAGGAGGCTCCGCGTCAGCGATGCAATCGCAAAAAAAATCGCACCCATGACCAGGAGATTTGGAAGCACGATCATGAGCAGCGCGAAGAGGTAAGAGCCGGGCAGGAACGGCCCAATCCGCTCAGGCGCCAGCCACGGCATCTTCCCGCCGAGCGCGATTGCGATCGCCACGCCGATGAAGATCAGGAATGTCACGGCCAGCGAACCCGCGAAGCGGCCCAACAGATACTGGCTCTTCTTCACGCATGTCGTGAAGAAGACGGAGTACGAGCGGTATTCGAAGTCGCGGTGAACGGCATTCGAGACGAAGGCTGTCACAACGAAGACACCCAGAATGCTGAGGATGACGAGGGTCTGCATGATGACGAACGACGCGTTGCGGTTCACATTGCCGATAGCCCCCCCGATCATGACCGCGTCGGTCGTCACGGCGCCGAAGGCCATCGCGGAGAAGAAAAGCAGGCTTACCCAGAAAAGCGGTTGCCGCAGGTGGTAACGGATTTCGAACCCGATGATTTCGAACAGCATGACGGTGCTCAGTGCGAGCGCTCGCTGGCCCCGTGCAGCGTCCGGAAGTAGACGTCTTCGAGCGATGCTTCAATGGGCTCGAACGATGCATCCGGCCGTTCGGGCGCGTAGACGTGTATGACGGTTCGTCCCGCGACCAGCCGCGTCGTGATCACCTGCATCTCCCCTTCGTACCGCGGCAGATCCTGCTTCGGGATGACCTTCGTCCACGTTTTGCCGCGAAGATCGTCGATGAGCCGCTGCGGGTCGCCGGTCGCAAGCGTCCTCCCCTTGGCGATGATCGCCATCTGACTGCAGAGCTCGCTCACGTCGTCTACAATGTGTGTCGACAGGATCACGATGACGTTTTCACCGATCTCGCTGAGCAGGTTGTGGAAGCGGACGCGTTCGGCCGGATCCAGCCCCGCGGTGGGCTCGTCGACGATGATGAGACGCGGGTTGCCAAGGAGCGCCTGCGCGATGCCGAATCTCTGCCTCATGCCTCCAGAAAACGTGCCGAGCTTGCGGTGACGCACGTCGTAGAGGTTCGTCCGGTGGAGCAGTGCCGCCACAGTATCCTTGCGCTCACGCGCATTGTGAATCCCCTTCAAGACCGCCAGATGCGTCAGCAGCACCTCAGCCGATACCTTCGGATAAACGCCAAACTCCTGTGGTAGATAGCCGAGGACACGGCGTAGACGATCCTTCTGAGCAAGGACGTCGATGCCGTCGAAATCGATTCCGCCGCCATCCGGTTCCTGGAGCGTGGCGATCGTGCGCATCAGCGTAGACTTCCCGGCACCATTCGGGCCGAGCAGCCCGAACATCCCAGTCCCGATCGTCAAAGTGACGCCGTCGAGCGCTCGCACGCCGCCAGGATACGTCTTCGAAAGATTCGCAATCTTGAGCTCGATTCCCATCTGCACCCCGCTTCCTTCCTTCGTTCCGCTACTGACATACGCGCCGCCGAGCTTTCAGGTTCCCGCGGCCGCTGCTTTCTGCAAAGTATCATTCCCAAACGGCTGTGTCGACAGCGCTCTCCTGACGGTTCTTGTGCTACTATCTCTGCAGTCAGCGGCAGAACCTAACTTCAGCATATTGAGGGAACGAGTATGAGCGAGCAGTGGTTCTATCTCGTCAATCAGGACACAAAGGGGCCGGTTGATCCCGACGCGCTGGCGCAGCTCGCGCAGGTGGGGACGATCCACCGCGAGACGCTGGTGTGGAAGGAAGGCTTCGCTGGGTGGACGCCGGCGTCGACTGTGGCAGGGCTTTTTCCCGAGCCATCGGGTGCGGCAGGCGCGGGTGTGGCGATCCCGCCGCCGCCGCCTCCACCCTCGCCGCCCGGCGCCAGTCCCGTCCAGCAGGCGCGTGGGATCCTCTCGAATCTCGGCGCCAAGCTCAGCCAGGTCTCCGAGCTCCCAACCATGTCCGGCATCCCCGTCAGCGAGATCCTTATGGGAGGCCTCAGACAACAGACGCGAGCCGAGGACATCGAAGATGTCTTCAACGCCGGCACACTCCGGACCACCCCCGCGATTTCCCAGATCCCCACCGGCTGGCCGATCCCGCGGGTTTTCTGGCGCATCCTCGGCGGCGCCGCCGCTACCTACATCCTGTTACGGCTCGGATACACGCAGTTCCAGAACCCGAATTTCATCCCCGGGATGATCGTGATCGGTTCGTTCGTGGTACCGCTCTCAGTTGTGATTCTGTTGTTCGAGCTCAATACGCCGCGCAACATCTCCGTCTACCAGATTGGCAAGCTCCTCCTTTTCGGTGGCGCCCTGAGCCTCATCCTCACTTCGGTCCTGCTCGACGTGCTTCCAGGCTCGGGCGTGGGAGCCATCATCCCCGCGATGCTGACGGGCGTCATCGAGGAGACCGGCAAGGCCCTCACGCTCCTGATCGTAGTCCGATCGATGCGGTATCCCTTTCAGATCAATGGGATTCTCTTCGGGGCGGCGGTCGGAGCCGGGTTCGCCGGGTTCGAATCCGCCGGGTACGCGTTCGGCGCCGAATCTGTGCAAGGCATCTTCGAGAGCATCTGGATTCGCGGCATCCTGGCCCCCGGGGGACACGTGATCTGGACAGCCATGGTCGGTTCCGCGATCTGGAAGGTGAAGGGCAGCAAGCCCTTCGCGATCTCGATGCTGGTCCACCGCGATGTCATCCGCCGTTGGGTGATCGCCGTCGTGCTCCACGGCATCTGGGATATGGATCTCGTCCCGCAGCTCATACCCTGGTTCGTCAAGCTCGCTGTTCTCATCGTCGCCGGCTGGTACCTGGTTTTCGCGATGTTGAAGCAATCGCTCGGCGAAGTTGAGGAGGCCAGGGCCAGGGTCGCAGTCTGAAGTTCAAAGTTCAAAGTTCAAAGTTCCCGGACGGGCCAGCTAAATCCCGGCACCGTCCAGGAGCGGCCTCGGAAGGGATCGGGTTCAGAGTCTCGCATTCACAGTGACTCGACACCCACGCCAGATCTTTGAACTTTGAACTTTGAACCTTGAACTTTGAACTCCTACGTCCGCCTCGCGAGGCAGATCAGGTCGCCGGGATACTTCGACCCGTACGGGCTCCTGTCATAGTCGGCGTAGACGGTCTCGAGCTCGAAGCCGGCTCGGGCCAGCAAGTGCTCGATCTCATACCGGAAGATGTATCTGAGGGTCAGCGGCCCGCTGCGGTGAATGTTGACTCCATCCGGCCCGGTCACCTCGTGCTCGATCACGATCTGCTGTACCTGTTTGTACAGGTCCCGGGACAGGATGCGGATACGCCGGAGCACGCGGCGTCCGTCCGGCATTTCGAAGGGGGGCTCCTCGAGCGGGGTTTCGAGTGTCTTCGGATCGCCGAGGAACTGGAGCGAGGGGTTGAAGAGGTCGAGGATGAGTCGTCCTTCGGGCGCGAGGTGCCGGCGGAGCGCGGCGAGGCACGCGAGCTGATCCTCGACGGTCAGGAGGTGCTGGAACGGCCTGAAGGGAACGGTGACGAGTGAGAACACGGTGCCGAGGTCGAATGACCGCATGTCGCCGTAAACCAGCCGAACGTTTCTCCGGATTTCCTCCGGTTCACATTCCAGCTTCTTCCTGCAGACGGAGAGCATCGCATCCGATGCGTCGAGGCCGGTGATCACAGCCCCGGCTCGCGCGACCGGAATCAGGACCCGACCCGTTCCGCAGCCGACCTCGAGGACGGGACCGCCGGCCCTGAGCGCCTCGTCGACATAGAAGTGCACATCCTGCCTGTCACGATAGGGGATGGTGTAGTCGTAAAACTCCTCGATGCCGGCGTACCCGTCGCCTTCGCTCATATCTCCTCATCAGGTCGTCGCGACTGCTTCAGGAGGCCGCGCCGTTTCTTCGCCGCCAGCCGCCGCTCCTGCGCCGACCGGCGTGGTGCCGTCTTCTTCCGCGTGCGCGGGACGATCATGGCCGCTCGAAGGAGCTCGACGAACCTCTCGACCGCCGCCTTGCGATTCGCATCCTGCGTGCGATGGATCTGTGCCACGACGCGCAACACACCTTCCTTGTTCACGCGTCCACCGAGGCGCGAGAGGATGAGGAGCTTCTGTTCTGAGGTGAGGCTTACCGACTTCTCAAGGTCGAATACCAAGGTGATACGCGTGTTGACCTTGTTGACGTTCTGACCGCCAGCACCTCCGCTGCGCGACGCGGTGAACGTCAGTTCGTCCTCATGAATGGCGAGCGTCGGGGTGATGTTGATCATGCGGCACCCGGCACAACTAGGAGTACACGATGGCGGCCGAGGTCAGGCCCCAGAGGAGGACGTCGATAAGGAGCGGCCGATCGGAGAATAGCGCGGCTGATGGGTTGCCGCCGCCTTCGCGCCGGTGAATGAGGTACAGGTAGCGGTAGATGCCGTAGAGCACGTAGGGGATGGTCACGTAGAGGTGAGGAGCGTCGAGCTTCTTCTGGACCTCTTCCGAGAGAGTATAGAGGATGTAGCAGACGAGTGTTCCCGTCATGACGATGACGATCATCTGGTCGAGGAGATACGGGGAGTACTCGGCGAGATTCTCTCTGTGGAGGCTGGAGTTGTTTTCGAGCAGCACGAGCTCATGGCGGCGTTTCGCGAGGCCCAGGAAGAGGGCGAGAAAGAATGTACATATGATGAGCCACGAGGAGACGGCGACGGCGATGGCCGCTCCGCCCGCCGCCGCCCTCAGCACGAACCCGGCGGCGATGCACATGACGTCCACGACGGCGATCCGTTTGAGCGCGATCGTGTAGAGCAGATTGAGCACGAGGTAGGTGGCGGCCATGACGGCCAGGAGCTTGGCGATGAGCACCGATATCGTGAGCGCCGCGGCGGCTAGAATCGCCGAGATCGCGATCGCGGTACGGCTGGATAGCCGGCCCGCCGCGATGGGCCGGAGCTTCTTCAGCGGGTGCTGCCGGTCTGCCTCGGCGTCTCTGACGTCGTTGAAAAGGTAGACGGCCGAGGAGAGGGCGCAGAAGCAGAGGAAGGCCGCGCACGCGATGAGCACCTTCTCGGGGTGCAGCAGCTCGCCGGCGAAGATGAGCGCTGCGAAGATGAAAGTGTTCTTGATCCACTGCTGGGGACGGAGCGATGTGACCAGGTCCTTCAGCATGGCCGCCGCGCCCCCTCCAGAATGGTCTCGAACCTCTGTGCGTAGTGAGCCCAGGTGAGCCCCTCGAGGATCGTCTTCCTGGCGGACGAGGCGAGGCTCTGGCGCAGGGATGCAGCGCCGGCAACCGAGTCGATTGCCGCCGCAAGCTGCTCAGGCCTCCTCTCCTCCACCAGCAGCCCGTTTTCGCCGTCTCTGATCACCGCCGGAACGCCGCCGACTCGACTCGCCACCACCGCCATCCCGCTGCTCATGGCCTCAAGCAGCACGTTCGGCAGACCATCGACATTGCCTCCGCTGTCGTGGACCGAGGGGAGGGCGAAGATCGAGCAGCTCCGATACCGCTCAAGCATGGCGGGCTGTGCCAGATTCCCGAGGAGCTCGACACGATCGCCAAGGCGCAATTCTGCCCGGAGCTCCTCGAGTTTGTTCCGCAGGTCTCCTTCCCCCGCGATCAGCAGGCGCAGATCCTTTCTCTTCAACAATGACATGGCTCGTAGAAGGTACTCGAAGCCTTTCTTTTCGACAAGTCTTCCAGCCGCGAGAATCGACACCGATCCCGCCTGCTCCTGCGACGGCCGAAACGTTTCGGCGTCAACGCCGTAGGGCAGGGTGTGGTAGATCCTGCCGTCGGGGAGGATCCGGCGCGCGCGTGTCGTGAGATCTTCGCTGCAACCGACGACGGCGGCGGCGCGCGTGAGGGCGAAACGAGCCGCCCGGCGGTAGAGCGCCGCCTTCCCGGCAACGTACATATCGCTGCCGTGGAGGCTCACGATCATCGGCAGCCTCGCGCTGTTCGCGATCGCCGCGATCGGACCATTCGGCAGCAGCCAGTGGGCATGGAGGATGTCGAACGGCGGAGAACCGCCTGCCATGAGGCGCCTCAAACTGCGCGCCGCCGATACGGCCACAGACGGCAGGAGAAAAAAGACGCCCGGCTTCAATCGCACGTCACTCTGCAACGACTGCCCGTATCCCCAGATGTGCCAGCGGCGCAGCGGCGCGTATTTGAAAAAGTGGAGATGCAGATTGCCTTCCTGTTCGCCCCACTGCAGGCCGGGGTGAAACGGTGCCACGAGGTGCACCTCGTGTCCTCGCGCTGCCAGCGCCCTGCCGATATGCAGGATGAACGGAGCGCTCGACCCCGTCGGGCTCAGCGGAAGCGACGACGTCAGTTGAAGTATGCGCATGGCACGTTCCGAGACGTCGAGTCCCCAGACGCTGACACCCACATCCAGAGCCGACAATCGTTCCCGCACCTGTTCCCGAGCGCATCGCCGGCAACGGCTGGTCCGTGACGGATCATCGGGGAGAACGGCCGGCCGTGAGAGACCCGGCGGCGTCCTCTTCGCTTTCGCTCTCTTCCGATGCGCGGTCCGCGATCAGGTGGCGTCCAGAGCCTGAGCCCCTCCGACCATATTGAACCAGCTTCATCCTGTAGAGGACGTCCTCGAGCAACTTGCGATTGGAAGCGATCAGGTCCGACAACATTCCGATCAGGAGAATCTGAAAGCCGACGATCAGGAGGACGGCGGCGAGGATGAGGGATTGGACGTGGCCGACCCCGCCTTCAGGAGAGAAGTAGTAATAGAGAAACCTGATCGAGACCAGAAGGCCGGCGCCGAAGACTACGGATCCGATATACGTGAACATCTTCAGCGGCTCGTACATGGAGTAGATCCGCAAGATCGTGGAGACCGATTTTTTCACGTAGTCGGGAATCGAGGTGAAGAGCCGCGATTCGCGGCTCGTCTCGTTCGCCTGGATCGGGATGTGGGCGAGCGGGATGCGCTTCTTACCGGCCTGGATGATGGACTCGAGCGTGTAGGTGAATTCGGTGATGATGTTGATCCGCATCGCCGCGTCGCGGCTGAAGGCGCGAAACCCCGACGTCGTGTCGGGGATCGCCGTGTTGCTGACCTGCCGGACGACCCAGCTTCCCCAGGATTGGAGCAGCTTCTTGGTGAGTGAGAAGTGAGCGAGGTCCTTCACGAGGCGGTCGCCGATCACCATCTCGGCCTTGCCTTCGAGGATCGGCTTGATCAGGCGCGCGATCTCGGCTCCGGGGTACTGGTTGTCGGCGTCGGTGTTCACGATGATATCGGCGCCGAGGCGGACGGATGCGTCGAGCCCCGTGTAGAAGACCTGCGCGAGCCCTCGTCGCCGCTTCAGGTGGAGGACATGGTGGGCGCCATGCGCGCGAGCTACCTCAGCGGAAGCGTCGGTGCTCCCGTCATCGATGACCAAAACTTCGATCGAGTCGATCCCCGGAATCTCGCGAGGGATCTCGGCAAGCACCTTCGGAAGGTGCTCTTCCTCGTTGTAGCACGGAATTTGAATGACAAGTTTCATCCCGGGCGCAACGTAGACCTTTTGGCACGGGGTGTCAAGATTGTTTCACGAGAACGTGGGGCTGCGGCAAAGTCGAGACGCCGACTCGGGCGAGGCCGTTCCGTGCGAAACCACAGATGGCGCAGATTTCCGCGCAGATTACGCAGATTCTTCCAGCATTCAACCGACGACCAACTTGCTCCTCACTCTCGGGTCGGCGCGAAGCAATCGGCGACATCTGCGAAATCTGTGGTTTGCTCGGGACTTTGCCGTAGCCCCGTCGTCTCACGAACGCGTTTGGAAACGCATGCTGCTGTGATAGTTTCTCCGACGTGATCATCGCAGACAAGTGGATGGCGGCAGCGCTGGCGGCGCTCGCCCTGGTCCTCGCGACATTGGGCGGGGGGAACGCGATACCGCAGGCGGCCCCCGACCGTCTGTCGGACGGCTATCTGCCCGAGTCGTGGGAGCCGGACGACGACAACGTGCTCGATGACGGGCTGCGCTTTCTCCGCGAAGGCACACTGAGGCCCGGAGACTTCATCGAAGCCAGTCTCCCGCGCTACTATGCGTCGGCCACGTATGCCCTGGTTTTCCGCCGCGCCGGCGATGGCCTCGAACATCTCTTCGCAGCAGACAGGTTCGGTTTCGTGCGCACGGCCTATCGAGCCGCATTCGGCGTCACCGGCCTCTGCTTCGCCGCTGCCGCGGTCCTGATCTACCTCTGTGCCCGCACGGCATGCGGGCCCGTCGCTTCCGCCTGCGCCGCCCTGACCCTCATTCTCAATACCGGCGTGCTCGTGCACGCACATTTCGCGGTCGTCGACCTGCACCTCCTCTGCGCGTTGTCCCTGTTTCTGCTGATCGCCCTGCGCGGCGGCTCCGCGACTCTTCTCGCTGCGGTCATCGGCTTGATGGCGTCGATCAAGTACACCGGCGGCATGCTCTTCCCCCTGGTCCCGGCCGTCGTCTGCATGCGGACCGGTGCAGCTCCGAAAATCATCAAGACCGCGCTGCAGTTTCTCGTCTCGGCTGTCATCTTCATCCTGCTGAACCCATTCACGCTCATTGACCTCCCACGATTCATCCACGATCTCGGGGTGATCCATTTCACGCGCTCCACGTTCAAAGGATTCCACGGAGGCGCGATGGCCTTCTCGACGCACCTGACGAATATCCGGGACATGAGTACACCGCTGGCGATCCTCTCGGTCCTCGCCTTCCTCTACGCGATCATGTCTCGCAGGCGCTCCCGGCTCCAGGTGCTCGGCGTCGTCACCTTCCTGGCCTACCACGCGCTGACGGGGTGGAGCCGCTTCAATGCGCAGAGGTTTTCTCTTCCGCTGGTCGTGCCACTGGCGCTCCTCATCGCCCCGCTGGTCGAAACACTTCTCGCCCGGGCAAAGACACTGGGCGTGGCGCTCCTTGCCGCGGCCTACGTGTGGGCCGGCGCGGCCGCGATCGAGGCCGATTCGCTCTTCTATCGCGATTCGCGAATCGTCGCACAGGCATTCATCGAATCGCGGGGCTATCGCCGCATCGGATCGTTCGCCCGCCCTGCGTACACACAGCCGTCGATTCCTCCGGGGAGAGGCGTGGGCCTCCATCTGGCCCAACCGGAGCCGGTGAAGCCGGATCTTTATTATCGGGCGCAGGAGCTCTACCGGCGAATCCTCGGCCGCCCGCCCGCACCAGCGGCGCCAGCCCCGGATGCACAACCGGACTTCGCCGCGATGAACCGCGAGATGCTTATATCCGCCGCACCCGATGCCATCGTCCTGAGCTCATACGGCTTCGGACGATATCTGCAGGATCCCCAGGCTTTCCCACCGACGACGCGATTCTACGAGGACTTGATCGGCGGGCGCCTGGGCTACACCATCGTGGCGCGCGTGCGAACGCCTACAACGCTCCTGCGGCATCTAGAGTTCGTGAACCCGGAGATCGTTGTGCTTGAGCTAAGAGGGGCCGGGGGCAAGGGGCTTGGGGCTAGGGACTAGTGTCTTACTAGTTGCGTGTTGTCACGAAATGGCAAGAATGCGAGGGGGCAAGATCTTCCGAACTCCTCTCAGGAACGCAGGAGGAGAGGAATGCAGGAACGGAGCAGTCATCTCCGGAGCTCAGGGTGGCATCGAACAGACTCCTTCCTGGCTTCCTAACTTCCTGCTTTCCTGAGAGGTGCTCGGAAGGGTCTTGCAGCGTGCCTGGGTCTTGCCTGTTTGGTTGCGGCTCCGCCGCGTTGGGGGCTACCGCGGAACATGGTGCATTGCGGCAGCTCTTCGCGCCGCGGCCCAGCGCGGCCATCGCCCGGTAGGAGTCGGGCGCCGATGACGTACGCAGTGCCGGGAAGGACGGGCGGAGGAGTTCCGGGAGCGACACTAGTCCCTAGTCCCTAGCCCCTAGTCCCTCCTCCCTCGTCCCTCCTCCCGAACGGCAGCGACCTTACGCGCCTCGACTTGGAGGATTTCCGCGACATATAATCGGAACCGCGTGGACGACATAACTCTTTCGGACCTGCAGATCATGTCGCAGGCGGTCAACTACAGACGCTGGATCTACTCGAAGGTGGAGCGGCTGCTGGGGGCGACGATACTCGAGGTTGGAGGCGGGATCGGCAATTTTACCGAGATGTACCCAAGATCTTCCAAGGTCGTGACGATCGAGCCGCACCCCGAATGCGTGCAGGCGCTCCGCGCGAAGTTCGACGGTAGCGATCGCGTCGAGGTCGTGAACGCGGATCTGCTCTCCTACGAAACCACACGTCGATTCGATTCTGTTGTGTGCTTGAACGTGCTCGAGCATGTCGATGACGATCGGGCTGCCATGGCGAGAATGGCTGAGATGCTGACGCCGGGCGGCCGGCTTCTGTTGATGGTTCCGGCATGCAAATCCCTCTATGGTCCCGTCGATCGGGCCCTGCAGCACTATCGACGATATGGGCGGGGCGAGGTGAAGCGGCTCATTCTCACCCATGGCCTCAGCCTTCATCGAATCGAATACATGAACCTGGCCGGTTTCTTCGGCTGGCTGATCAACGCACGCCTCCTGAAGAGAGCCGAGCAGTCGCCGGCACAGGTCGCCTTCTACGACCGGGTGGTCGTCCCCGTGATGCGCAGATTCGAATCGGTCATACCGCTGCCTATCGGACAATCCTTGTTCGTAGTGGCGGGCCTGCGCTGAGGGCGGATCGGCGACCCGCGGATTTCGCATGGATCTGGAAATCCTGTATCCGATCAATACGCAGCTCCCGTCACCCCGGGCCAACTCGATCCAGGTGGTCAACACCTGCCACGCGCTCTGCCGCAGCGGCATTACCGTCCATCTGCTCGCGCGGCGCGAGGGCAGTCTGGATCAGGCCGCCGTTCTCGACTACTACGGCCTGCCGCCCGACGATCGCCTCCACCTGCACTTTCTCCCGACTGCGCTCCCAGGGAATCCACGCGTTTTCAACCTCACCTACCAGGCATCCATGCTCCGTCGCCTCGCGGCCCTCCTCCGCCCGGGCGTCCGCCAATGCCTCTTTACTCGCGATCTGCTCTGCGCATCAACCGCACTCCGCCTGCGGCGCGTGCTGAAGCTGCCTGTTGTCTTCGAGCTCCACGCTCTCAACCACTGGACGAATCCGCTGTTCACCAACACAAAGGGATCCGCGATCCGCCTCGCGCGGCTGAAAGGTCGCGAGCGGTACGTCTATCGGAGCGCGAGTGCGGTTGTGGCGATCTCCGAAGGATGCCGCGCTGCCCTCGTGAAAACCTTCGATGTGACGACCCCGATCGACGTGATCCACGACGGCACCTCACTCTTCATCGATCCGCAATCCAAGCCCGATTCCGGGTACGCGCGCCTCCTCTATGTCGGCCAGTTCTACCCCTGGAAGGGTGTCGAGACGGCGGTGCGCGCGATGGCCAACCTGCCGGGCCTCTCGTTGGATCTCTATGGAGGTGACTACTTCACCGCGGCGGCCGATATTGCGCGTCTGAAAGGATGCGCCGCAGAAGTTGGTGCCGGCGAGTCGGTGTTGTTCAGAGGCTACGTGCCTCCGGGCCGGATCCGCGATATCATGGCGCAGCAGTACATCGGGATACTCCCGGCTGCGGACAACATCATGGGACGCCATTTCATTTCGCCGCTGAAACTCTTCGAGTACATGGGCTGTTCGATCCCCGTCGTCGCGTCAGATCTCCCGCCCATCCGCGAGATCATCACGCACGGACGCAATGGCCTGCTCTTCGCGCCCGGCGACCCGGCAGATCTCGCCCGACAGCTCCGCAGGCTCGTGGACGATCCCACCCTGACGCGCTCCCTCGTTCTGACTGCCTACCAAGACGCGAAGGGCTATTCCTACGATCGCCGCGCCGAGCGGCTCCGCGCCACCCTCGACCGCGTTGTGCCGCGATGATTCTCCATTTCACAAGACCGAGCGTGCACCCCAACTTCAGACGCCTCTGCTCCAATTGTGAACCCGATTCGGGTGCCACGGCCTCCCGTTCACGCACGATGCTCTCCGGAAACTTTGAACTTTGAACTTTGAACTTGGGGTGACGATGGCAACTCTCTGGAAGATCCTGATCGCGTTTCTGAAAGTCGGCTGCTTCGCCTACGGCGGTGGGCCGTCGATGGTCCCGCTCATCCAGCAGGAGGCCGTCGAAGAGAACGGCTGGTACACCAACCAGGAATTCGCCGACCTGCTCGGTATGGGCAACGCTCTGCCGGGCCCGATCGCAACGAAGCTTTCGGCGGCAATCGGCTACAAGGCCGCAGGCGTGCCGGGCGCGGTTGTCGCGACGACCGCGACTGTCCTCCCATCCGCGATTGTTCTGCTTTTTCTGGTCCTTTTCGCAGCCCATTTCAAGGACCACCCGCGGGTGGCGGGCGCGATGAGGGGTGTGAGGCCCACCGTGGTGGCCCTTATGGTAGTTGTGGCCTGGGACCTGCGCCGCGGGAGCTTCCCGGCTTGGCCAAGCTATGTCATCTTCGCCGGCTCGCTTCTCGTCGGGCTCCTCACACCGCTCCATCCCGCGGTGCCGATCATCGCTGGAGCGTTGCTCGGCGCCTTCTTCCTGTGATCCGGACCTGGGTGAAGCTGGAACCCGACCCGGCTCGGACATCACGACTGATCTCGCTCCTCCTGCTCACCGTCACGATGACGATCTTGCTCTTCATTACTGCCCAGTTCTTTCGACGCTCTGTCGCGGCGATCCGATATCCGTACGAGCTCGACTACGGCGAGGGACAGGTCCTGCTCGACACGCTCACCCTGATGAACGGCGGATCGATCTACGACGCGCCCGATAGCTTCCCCTTCACGGTCTCGAACTACCCGCCCGTCTACCACGTCCTCGCGGCCGCGCTATCCTCCGTCACCGGCGCGCCCCTGGCCAGCGGCCGCGCTCTTTCGGCATTGAGCACTCTTCTTGCCGGAGCCTTCGTCGGTCTGATCGTGATGATGGCATCGACGCGGGGGCGGCCAACGCACTTCAGCCCGGCGGCGGCTGCCGCATCCACCGCTGCCGCCATGCTCTTCGTGTCGGTCTGGCCGGTCTTCATCTGGGGCGTTTTCATGCGCGTCGACATGCTGGCCATTCTCTTCAGCCTCGCCGGCCTCTGGGCCCACCTCAGGTGGCATGCACATCCGGTCCTCCGCCACGTCTGCGTCGCCCTCTTTCTTCTTGCAGTTTTCACGAGACAGGCGGCAGTGGCCGGAGCGGCATCCGCGATTATCACTACGTTTGTAGTAGACCGGCGACGCGGCCTGCGAATGGGCGCGGCTTTCTGCGGCGCTGTCATCGCAATCTCCGCCGTGATCTACGCCGCCACTCACGGGCAGTTCTACTTCCACACCGTGACCGCGACCGCCACGGCTTTCCATTGGGCCGGCATCCTCGTCCAGCTCTGGTACCCTCTCGCCCAGTACCGATGGCTCACGCTGCTCGCCGCCCTCGGTGCCATCATCGCCCTCCGTTCGCGCGAGTCTGATACCACTTCGGCCGGCGAACAACTCCGTCTGGCCGTTCCGGCGTACATGGTAGTCTCTTTCCTCGTCAGTCTGACCTCCGGAAAGGTCGGGTCGAATATCAACTACGTGCTCGAGCTCATCGCCGGCGCCTGCATGGTCGTCGGAATGCTCGTGGGGCGGATCCTGCAGGAGCGGCCGCCTGGATGGCGCGCGTGGATGGGGCCGGCGGCGATGATCATCCTCTTGATCCAGATCGTGACCCCTTCCCTGACGCCGCGCCTGACAGACTGGTGGCGATTCAGAATCGATCCGGACACGTCTGCGGGCGATCGGGCCCTCGATCGTCTCCGGTACGCTGAAGGGCCCGTTTTCTCGGAGGACACCACCCTTCTTGTGCTGGCGGGCAGACCGATCGAGTACCAATGTTACGAGCTGACGCAGCTTTCGCTCACCGGGCACTGGGACCAGCGCCCGCTCCTCGAACGCTTCAACCGCCACGATTTCGCCCTGGTCCTCCTGCGATTCGACATCGCCGATCCCACTCCGCTGGCCCGCACCCGTTTTACTCCCGAAATGCTCGTGGCCATCCGGGAGAACTACCGTCCGGTTGAGAAGCGGGGCCCCTACTGGTTTCTGGTTCCCTCGGTACCGGGCGCCGTGGGGCGGCGCGCCAGTCCCGGCGTCTCATAGACGATTCTGCCGCCGGCGATCGTCATCATGACTGCGGTTGCGCCGATCTTCCTTGGCGACATCGCGAAGATGTCGTCTGCGAGGACGACGAGATCGGCGAGTTTGCCGGCCTGGATCGATCCTTTGACCTCATCGTCGAAGGATGCGTAGGCCGCATCTCTGGTGTAGCCCGGGATGGCCTGTTCGAGGGACAGGCGCTGGACGGGGATCCAGCCGCCATCGGGCTTTCCCTCGAGATCCTCACGGGTCACGGCGGCGTGCAGCCCGACAAGCGGATTGAGTGTCACGACGGGCCAGTCGCTGCCGTGGGCCATGTGGGCGCCGGCAGTGCGGATGCTCTGCCACGCAAACGCACGCTGCTGCCGCGCCTCCCCGGCGTTGCGTGCCCAGACTCCGGTGATGTCCGGTGACGCGTGATACGGCTGCATCGATGCGACGACGCCAAGACCGGCGAAGCGCGGGATGTCCTCGGCCGATATCGTCTCGATGTGCTCGATCCTGTGTCGCCTCTGATTAGTCGGGTTCGTCGATGCAGCCCGCGCATATGCGTCCAGGACCATCCGGACTGAGCGGTCCCCGATTGCGTGAGTGAAGATCTGGAAGCCTCGCCGGTCGAGGTCCGAGACCAGCCGGTCGATCTCACCCTCCGTGTATTCGGGCGAGCCGGAGGTGGTGGGGTCGTCGGAGTAGGGTTCGAGCATACCGGCGGTGTGAGACTCGATGACGCCATCCATGAAGATCTTCACGGCGCCCGCTTTGATCCATGGGCCCCGGAGGCGACTGCTGGCTGCAGCGATGAGGTCCAAATCCTGCGGGCTCGTCTGTTTGTCGACGGTCATCGCCGCGTAAACACGCACAGTGAGCTCGTTGGCATCGAGGAGTGTCTGATACAGGTCCAGCTCCTCCAGCGATCCCGACGCGTTCTGTATGCTGCAGACGCCGTTCCGGCGGGCTTCGGCCAGGCCGAGGCGCAGGGCGGCGATCTGCTGGGCGTGCGTCGGCTTCGGGATGGCGCTGTGGACCATCTCCATCGCCGCTCCCTCTTTGAGGACCCCCGTGGGAAGCCCGGTCTTCGGGTCCTTCACGATCTCACCGTACCCATCGGGCACACTCGCAGCGTTCACTTTGGCCAGCTCGAGCGCCTTCGAGCTCACCCAGGCGGTGTGACCATCGTAGGCCTCGAGATACACCGGACGATCAGAGACCACCGCGTCGAGATCGGCTCGCGTCGGAAGCCTCCCTCCGTCGACGTATTCGTAGATCCAGCCTCGGCCGACGATCCACGGCTGCTCCGGTCGGGCCGCCGCATATGCACGCACGCGTTCCTGCATCTCCGCGAGCGATCTTGCCGAGTCGAGGCCCACCTGGTCCAAGGCCAGCGACCCCTCCAGGAAATGAATGTGCGCGTCGTTGAAGCCCGGGAGAACGAGCCTCCCGCCGAGATCGATCACCGTCGTTCGATCCCCGGCCAGATGATCCACATCGGCATTCGATCCAACCCCCACGATCAGGTCCCCCCTGAGCGCGACCGCTTCGGCCCAGGGCTGCGCCGGATTGACCGTGTAGACGCGACCGCCGCGCAGAATCAGGTCCGGCGCCGGCTCGGCGGCACTGACAAGTCCACCCAGGAGCAGGCAGGCGGCGTGGAACAAAGCCTTCATCGCGGATCATGATATCACTGTGGCCGCCGAAACCGGCGGCCCAGGCGCGGATTCAGGCGCGACCCTAACGCGGCGGAGCCGCAACCAAAAAGGTTGCGTCTCCGCCGCGCGTGAGAGCGTCCGGCCCGCTTCTCGGGCCTGGAGCGTGGAGCGTGAGAGCGTTCTTCCGAGC
>JACPPM010000106.1 GCA_016191015.1 Acidobacteriota bacterium
ATCCGGGGATGAGGCGGCATCTGCTTCGTCGCTGCGGTGCTCACATACAAGGGCGAGATACTCGTAGAGACTCATTGAGACTCGTAGAGACTTCGCAGCAATCGGTGCAGCCCTGGTTTCACAGCTCGACATTGTTGCGCTCGACAGTCTCCACGAGATTCGGGCACCCACCCCCTTCTAGCCGGATCTGGGAGCCACAGCGCGCTTTACGCCGAACATAGTGGGAACTAGGTTTGGGTGGAGTGGCTGACAGGAGGACATGGGATGCCCCAACTAGCGATTTACCTCGACTCAGACACAGCCCGGAAGCTCGACAAGGTAGCCAAGCGAGACAAGCTGAGCCGGTCAGCGTGGGTGAGAAAGGCGGTCGAAACACAGCTCCGGAACAGGCTGCCTGAGTCCTTCTTCCGGGTGCTCGGGACATGGGAGGACGGACGGGATCCCGCGGAGATTCTGCGCGAGATACGGGCTGGCCAAAAGGATCGGGAACGCGAGCAGATCCGGTAGCTACGTCGTCGATGTACATCCTCGACACTGACGCGTGCATCTACCTTCTAAACCGGCGGTATCCCGACGCCGAACGCCGCCTGCGCAGGATCGGGCCGGGCGACCCGGCGACGACCACGATCACCGTTGCGGAGCTCAGATTCGGCGCCCTCAATTCCGCAAGACCGGAAGGAAACCTCGTCCGTGCCGAGATTTTCTTCGCCCCGCTCCTTCACTTGTCCTTCGACGACGATGCGGCCACCCACTTCGCCCTCATTCGCCACGACCTCAAGTCGCCGGGAGGTCCGATCGGCATCACGGACCTCCTCATCGCCTCGATCGCTCGCGCAGCTGATGGCATTCTGGTCACCAACAATGTGCGCAAGCTCGGTAGGGTGCCCGGCCTCAAGGTCGAGAACTGGTTCGATAGCCGATAGGGGCGCAGATCTCCTGCTCTGGCACCCAGAACCCACGCTGGATGCCCGGGTCACCGGCGAACCCCCTCGCAGCGCGCGTAGGGGACGGGCCCCCGCGCCCGCGCCCGCCCCACATCAAATCAATTACGGGTCCATGGCATTCATTCGGCTTACCAGCTCTCGATTCGAAGGCCCGGGACGCGCGAAAACTCCCTGGTGTTTCGCGTCACGATGGTGAGATCGTGTGCCAACCCGATCGACGCCACCAGAAGGTCGTTAGCTCCGATGGAGGCGCCCGCTTTGGTCAGAATGGCTCGTGTGATTCCGTAGAAGCTTGCGGCCTTGTCATCGAATGGCAGTGACTCGAACTGCGCACAAAATCTCTCAACGAGAGCGAGGTTCTCTTCCACCCACCGGCTCTTCCTCGCGCCGTAGAGCAGCTCCGCCCTCACAACGCTACAGAGATAGATGTCTTCGGGATCCAGCGAACGCAAATGTTTGGGGATGCCCTCGCTGCCGCTCCGCAGAAGAGCAACGCAGATGTTCGTGTCCAGAAGGAAACTCAAAGCTCCTTCCGTTCCTCTGGAGCCTGCCGCTCGATCTCAGGGAAATCGCCCTTCCAACCACCGACAATCTTCGTGAAGAAATCGGGGCGCCAATGTCCCCGGTCCATTCGGTCCTTCATCAAATCGGCCACGTAGGCCGAAACGGATTTCCGGTTGAGCTTGGCCTCCTTGCGAATCTTCTTTTCCAAGCTCTCCGGGACGTACACATTGAGCTGTGACATGGCTGACCTCCCTGCTAGAGCATACTCTATATACTTGTCTGGCACAAACCGACCGAAGTGGAGGCAGGAGGGGGTCGCTCCTGCAGTCCTCGCACATCTCGCGGATCGCCGCCTAGTGTGTGGTCAACTGGAATCACACGTGGGCGCGGGCTTGAAACCCACCGCTGCGGACATCGTATCGGTATAATGCCGGAATGAGTTTCTATATGACTGCCGCACTAAGTTTGGTTATCACGAATGTTACCTTGATCGACGGAACCGGCGCGCCTCCACGCAGTGGGATGACGGTCGTTTTCCAGAACGGACGCGTCGCCGCGATCGGGGCAATGCGGGACATCGAGATCCCTGCCAGCTCGCAGCGCGTCGACGGCGCGGGTAAGTTCCTCATCCCTGGTTTGTGGGACATGCACGTGCACCTTGCGAACCAACCCGACTCCCGGCTGACCCTGGAGATCATGGCGCCACTTTTCGTCGCGCACGGGATCGTGGGCGTGCGCGACATGGGCAGCGATTTCGCCGTTGTGCAGGACCTCCGCGCAAAGATCGCCGCCAGCACGATCGTCGGTCCCCGCATCATCTCCCCGGGGCCGATGATCGATGGACCACAGGAGCCCTATCCGGCGATCTGCCCGGTAAGCACCGAGAGCGAAGCGCGGCAGGCTGTGCGCACGCTTGCCGCGCGCGGGGTCGACTTCATCAAGGTCCAGGCACTGCTCAGCCCGCCGGCCTGGCGAGCGGTACTGGACGAAAGCGTCGCCGTTGGACTCCCCGGAATGGGACACGTCCCCGAGACCGTCAGCGCGGCCGACATCCCGGCTAGCGCCCAGCGCACGATCGAGCATGTGTCGCCGGCGTTGCCGGGCGATGCAGCCATCTTTCTGGCTTGTTCGAGCGTCGAGGCCGAATTGCGGGCGGAGATGCTGAGTATTCGCCAGGCCGCCGAATCCGCGACGCCTGACATCGATGCACTTCGCCAGCGCCAACGCCCACTCCAGGAGAGGATGCTCGATACGTACGACCCGGCACGGGCCGAGGCGCTGTTCCGCCGGATGCGGGAACGCGGCACCGTATCTGTCCCCACGCTGATCTGGTCCAGCACGTTCCGCCCGGGCTCCGCTGACGATCCTCGCCCCTCTCTCCCGCTCCAGTTCATCCCGCAACCGGTGCGTGACCAGTGGACGGAGCGGTGGAAGGCCTTCGTCACCGCTGCCACGCCCGAAGCGCTCGCGCGCCATCGCAAGTTTGCGGCGCGATCGCTAGAGCTCGTCGGCGCGATGAAGCGTGCCGGGGTTACGATCCTCGCCGGATCCGATTCGATGGACGCTCACGTCTTGCCCGGCGTGTCGCTCCACCAGGAGCTCGAGCTGCTCGTCAAGGCCGGCCTCTCTCCACTCGAGGCGATCCAGTCGGCGACGTGCAACGGCGCGCGACTTCTCGGCAAGTTGGATCAGTGGAGCACACTCGAAGTTGGGAAGTCCGCCGACGCCGTCCTGCTCGACGCCGATCCGCTCGCCGACATCCGCAACACCCGCCGGATCGCCGCCGTGGTTGTCGGGGGCGCGCTCCTCGACCGCCCCCGCCTCGACTCGATCCTGGCACAAGTGGAGGCGACCGCCGCCGCGTGGGAGTCGCAACAGAAACTGCAATGAGCATGAGGCCTCCTCCGGCTCGCGAAGCAGCCGGCACTATGTGGATCGAGAAGCTCACGGAGGCGGACATCTCCTTTGCCGTGGGGATGACAGCGGCTGAAGGGTGGGACTCGAGCCGCGGGTCGTTCGAGATGCACGTTGCACACGATTCCGATGGGTGCTTCGTTGCCAAGTTCGGAACCGGCCCGGTGGGCATGATCACGACCACGCGCTTCGCGAACACCGGCTGGATAGGCAACCTGATTGTCCGGCCCGAGCAGCGCGGATGGGGGATCGGGAGGGCATTGATGCAGTGCGCGATCGATTGGCTCGAAGCCGCCGAGGTCCGAACGCTCTGCCTCGAAGGCGATCCGCCCGGTGTGCCGCTTTACACTTCACTCGGTTTCATCCCGCAGTTCGAGTCCCCCCGTTTTCGGCTCGATGCAACTCCGCACATTCGCCCCATTGACTCCACCGATCTTGATGCCGGCGACGTCGCCGCCGTCTGCGAGTTGGACGCGGCAGTTTGCGGTGAAGACCGATCCAGATTCCTTGCTCTCGTCCTTCGAGATTCTCTCGGCGCCTATCGTTTTCCTCATTCGGGCCTGTTGGAAGGCTTCCTCAGCGTGCAGCCGTCAGGTTCGCGGGCACGCATCGGTCCGTGGGCTGCATCGAACGAGGCGGCGGCCGAGTCGCTTCTCCAAGCGGCACTCGCGAATCTGGAGGGGCGGGCCGTTGTTGTCGCGGTCCCGGGGCCCTGTGCTTCATCAGCACGGCTCCTCGCCACACACGGCTTTGTTCGCACACCGTCAAGCCTCCGGATGGTGCGCGGCCCCGCCTTCTCCAGCGGCCATCCGGAAAGCCTCTACGCGCTCATCAACGGGGCGGTTGGCTAGGGCGTCTCGGCCAAGTGAAATCCGCCTACCCGCCTTTACGGCTCGCCGCCGCACGCGGGGTCGCAAAGGAAATCCCGCACGCGGGATAGAGGAGAAGTGAGCCCGTAGATCGGCGCTGCATCTCAGGCGCCACCGGCGGGCCGATTGACGCCCCCCCCGCGGGGGGTAGGGTGTCGTTTGGACGTCAACGCTACGACAAGGCAATGAGGAGGATGCGATCATGCATGGGGAAAACGAAACGGGGTCTCGAATGAGGATCAGGCTGCTGGCGGCGGCCATGTCGGTGCCGATGCTGGCGGGAGCGGCCCCGGGAGCGGCCCCGGCGGCGGCTCCGTGGTGGGCTTCGTCGATCGTTCAGACAAACGACGATGGTGCGGTCTCGGTTGCGCCGACAACCGACAATGGCTGTGCGCTGGCCGGGTACATCCGCGAGCCGAACGCGTACTGGTCGGATGATTTCTTCGTCGTGCGACTGGACTCGAAGGGAACGATCAAGTGGCAGGAGTCAATCGGCGAGGGGCAATACACGAAGCAGGTGGCCTCCGCTATTCAGCAGACCAAGGACGGCGGCTACATCATGTCGGGATGGGGGTACTCGAACTACAACTCCTGGTATGACGCGTGGCTATTCAAGCTGGATTCCACCGGAAAGATCACGTGGCAGAAGCGCTTCGGCGGGAGTGGGCGAGACGATGCGCTCTCGGTACAGCAGACGAAGGACTCCGGCTACATCGTCGCCGGCACCACGGACTACTACAGCAACGGCGACTACGATCTCTGGCTATTGAAATTCGACAAGAGCGGCGCGATCACCTGGCAGAAGAAATACGGCACGAGGACCGACGACATCTATGCCTATTCTGTCCAGCAGACCAAGGATGGTGGTTACATCGTGACGGGCCAGCTCACCGGCAAGGTTGGAACTGCCTACGTGTACGACGCACTCCTGATGAAACTCGATGCGACCGGCGCTGTCACATGGCAAACCCGATTCGGCGGCAAGAAGACCGACATTGCCAAATCGGTGAAGCAGGCGAAGGACGGAGGCTACATCGTCGCCGGCCAAACCTACTCCTACGGAGCGGGCAAGTCGGATGCCTGGGTCGTGAAGTTCGATTGGGCCGGCGCAATCGTGTGGCAGAAGGCGCTTGGCGGAACGAGCGACGATGACGCGCGCAGCGTGCAGGTCACAGCGGATGGCAATTACGTCGTGGCCGGGATGTATAAGGTAAGCGGCCAGTACGTGGATGCCTGGCTCTTCAAGCTCGACAAGAACGGCAATGTGCTCTGGCAGAAGAAGACCGGTGGAAGCGGGCCGGACGCAGCCAACTCGGTCAACGTGACCAAAGACCAGAGTATCTTGCTTGCCGGCTACAGCAGCTCCTACGGCAGCGGCAACCCCGACTCGTTCGTCTGCCGTTTCGACAAGAACGGGGCCATCGACGATGCCTGCACGATCTATGTCGACACGACCGCGGTCGCGGTTGACACGACCGCTGTCGCCACGGCCTACACCGCCGTCGCCGGGGATACGTTCGCGCAGCCGACGACGACGACCGCCACCGCCACGCCGACAACAGCGACAGTCACGACCGTGTGCACGTCGGTGACCTCACCGGTCGAATAGCGAAGGGCAGCGCTCCGCACGCCTCCGTTCCTCGTTCACTATCACGTGTTGGGGCGGGCTCGCCGCCCGCCCCTATTGCCTTATGCGGTTGGGATTTGCCCATCCCCCGCCGGCCGGCGGAGCGAGGCGAGGCCTGCCAGGCCACCCACATTCAGCGAATCGGTCATTGCTGATGGCACGACCATCAGAGAGCCCTTCTCCTTGAGCCCTTCGTAGAGGATATTCATGGCCCGGAGCTGAAATGCGGTCGGGTTATTCTCGTAACGCTTGGCGGCCAGCTCGAATTTGGCGGCGATCTCCACTTCAGCGTCGCCCAGGATCACGCGAGCCCGCTTTTCTCTTTCGGCCTGTGCCTGGCGTGACATCGCATCTTCAAGGTTCGGCGGGATTGTCACATCGCGGATTTCCACCGATTTCACAACGATTCCCCAGTCGTGGGTCCGGGCGTCGATGAGAGTCTTCAAGTCGTCGTCGATGGCCTCACGCCCCGTCAGCATATCGGCGAGGTGGGTCTTGCCGATGATGTCCCGAAGCGCTGTCTGGGCGGCCCACGACACGGCTTTCCTGTAGTCCTCAACGGCAAGAGCCGCTCGCTCGGCGTTCTCGATCTTCCAGAACAGCACTGCGTCGACATCGACCGGGACGGTATCGGCGGTGAGGGTCTTCTCTGCTGCGAATGTGCTGGTCCGCACTCTCAGGTCAGCCCACAACACGACTCGATCGATGAAGGGGATGACCCAGAAGACACCGGGGCCGACGAGCCGGTTGAATCGTCCGAGCCTGAGGATGACGGCACGCTCCCACTCGTTGGCGACCCGAGGTGAGAGTCCGAAAAGAACGGACACAACCAGCCCGCCAAACGCCACCGAAAGGGCCACGGGCAGATTGCCTCGCAACGAAAACGCGAATACCAATGAAGCCAATCCGAGGGTAGAGAACACCCCCGCACTGATCGGGTTCACGCCGATTTTCGAGCGCACCGCATCATCGTCGTACTCGACATAGACTTCAGCGGGTGCATCATTCGACGACATAATCTTGCCTCCTTACTATGATTATCCTTGACCTTGATTCTTTTGCTCTCTTCATGCCCACACACGCATTCTCGCCCGGCGGCGAATGCCTCGATGTGCTCTCTGATGCCGGTCCACCCACGACTCAATGGCAGGGGAAGACGAGCGCTCGGCCAACCCCACAGCCGTGACTAGCGGGCGTGGCGGGCGGAGCAGGGCGGGCTCCTGTCTGGCGCGGTGGGCGAGCATGTGTCTCCTGGATGGAAAACCTGGAATCAGGCAAACCTGGAGCGGAATGGTCCAGAGGCAGACAATTCCCGAAATCCAGATGGCCGGCGCCGGAGTCAGAACATCGAACCGTGAGTGGATTCCGTATGCGATCAGGCCGATGCCGGATGCCAGCGTGAACGAGATTGTCGCGCGCTTGAAGAAGCCTAAGCCTCGCATCGTGGCCAGGCGGATGCGAGGAGGTCGAACCGGCCGCGCGGGCACGAAATGTTCCGGCAGCTCCAGTATCGGCAGCAGTTTGACCAATGCCGTGTAGAAGAATATCGCGAAACAATAGGTGGCCAGAACGAGGCTCCAGTCGAAGAGCGTGGGAGAGTATTCGGCGAGCTTGTAGGGGATGTGCGGGTGGAAGAACGACGGGACGGTGATCAAGTAGCGCCAGCCCCACATGGCGAAGAAGATCGGCACTGCTCCCACGACAACGATCTTCATGCTTTGAATTTTCGGATTGGCCCCCTGAACAAACAGAACCCAGAACGGCACGATCATTCCGCCGACTGTCGCCGTCCATGCGATCCACGAAAAGCGTCCGAAAAGGAGGTCGTGGAACACGCCGCGCTCGGCCTCCGGTGAAGCGTAGAGGCCGGTCAGAACCTCCGAGAACAGGAAGTAGAGGTAGAGGAGCGTGACAAAACCGAGGAAGACTCCGAGCCCTTTGAAGAGACGATTGGGGAAGAACTGCTCCCACCGGTAGATGCGTCGAATGATGGCAACGACCGCGACCACCCCGGAGAAGCCTGTCACGATCGCTCCGAGCACGAAGTAGGGAGCCTGGAACGGATTGAACCACCCTGGCCTGCCCGGTTGGAGTCCGAAGACCCAGCCGTAGACCGAGTGGACCGACACCATGATCGGGAGGATGATGACGGCACACCACCAGACGGTCCTCTCGAGATTCTCCCGCTCCTCCGGCGTATCCGAGTAGCCGAGTGCCAGGGCGCGATAGAGCCAACGCCTGCGCGTCAGCACGCGCGAGCACAGATAGATATCCCGCCGCATCGCGAGGTACAGATAGACGCAGCTCCCCACCAGGTAGTTTGTGATGACCGTGGCCGACCAGACGAAGGGGGCGGTGAAGTTGCCGTGCATCACGACGTTATAGAGGAAGCGATCGGGCCGGCCCACGTCCCCGGCGATGTTGCACACCGCTGCCGTCAGCGACACCAACGTGACAAATTCGGCAATCCGGGCGAGCTGCTGGTAACGCTTGAGCTGCAGAATGCGAACGGTCGCGGAGATGGCGATACCGACGTGGCTGACTCCGATGAGCTGCACGATATTGGCCACGATCGTGCCCCACATCGCGCCATGGGTGCCCTGCCCCGTTACCCGGTGGCCGTGGAAGAACTGGTAGATGAACGCCCCGTAGAAATACCAGCACGCTCCTGCCAACGCCACAGCCAACAACGCGTATGCCTTCCATGTGGTGCGCAGGAGCGGCCGCAGGTAGACAGAGATATCCCGGTCACCCATCGATCTCCTCCTCATCCTCCGCGCCCACCGACTTCCTACTTTCACTTTTCCAGGTGCTCTCGTGGAGGTAGGAGACCTGCGGAAATGTGCCGAGCTCCTCGAGAAGCCGAAAGGCGCGGGGACTTCGTGCGAGCTTGGCGACGGCGTGGTCGGGATTGTTTAAATCACCGAATGTCCGTGCCTTCGCGGGACAGGCCTCGACACAAGCCGGCACGTATTCGTCTTCGCGTATCTCACGGTTCTCGTCTCGCGCCTGCTCGCGCGCCTTCTGCAGTCGATGCACACACAGAGTGCACTTCTCAATGACTCCGAGGGTCCGAATCGAGACGTCCGGGTTGACCGCCTCCTTCAACGTGCCGGGGTAGTCCACCTCTTGCCAGTTGAAATAGCGGCGCGAGTAGGGGCAGGAGGCCTGGCACAGCCGGCAGCCGATGCACCGACTCGGCACCTGCATGACGATTCCGTCAACGCTCTTCGTGGTTGCGCGAACGGGGCACACGAGCACGCACGGAGGCCGTTCGCAGTGCATGCACGGCATCGGCAGGAACCGCAGGCGTGGCCCTGCATGGTTGTTCGTGCCGGGGCTCGCCGATGGTTCACCCTCCCGCTGGCTGCCGTGGGACTCAATCCGGACCGTGATGACCTTGTTCCAGAAGATCGCTCGTCCCTTCCACGCGTTGCCGTCACCGCAGAAAGGGACGTTGTTCTCGGTCCGGCATGCCACGGTGCAGGTCTGGCAGCCGGCACATCGATCCAGGTCGATGACCATACCCCATTTCTGCATCTTCGTTCTCCCTTACGCCTTGCTGATCGAAACCCGAATGTCGAACCGTGCAACGGCACCGACGAGCCGGTCCTCGTCAGTTCCGAATACCCTGTTGATGTTCTGTCCGCGCATTGCCGCCCAGCGGCCATACGCCGTGTGACCGTACTCGAATGGCATATTGATGACGCCGCGGCATGTGCCGTCATGGAGGAGCACCTTCACCTTGATGCGCCCCAACGATGAGCCCAGCCAGACCAAATCTCCGTTCGCGACCCCAAGCGAGGCGGCATCTTCGGGGTGGATCTCGACCCAAGGCTCCCAGCACAGATCGAACTGAACACTGAACATCTCCTGCAGATGTGGCTGGTTGCCCCCGCGCCCCTCTGCGTGGGTCATGGTTTTGTAGGATGTGAGAACGAAGGGAACGGCCGCGTCGACGGCGCCCAGACGCACCGGCTCGTAGTGCGGCAGGCATACCTCGTCCCCCCGCGCGTTCACGCCGAGCTGGGCGAGGAGGGCATCGCGCGCCGCCGCGTCGCTCTGCTCAGGCCAACGCTCCTGCGCGATCTCCTTCAGCTTCTCATCGAGCCTGGTGCAGTAGAATTCGTACCTGTTCGATGGGGTTGCCAAAACACGTTTCCAGTCCCCGAACGAATACGGACCATCCCACCAGCCGCCCGCTGCCAGAAGCTTCTTCCAGTATTCGTCGAAATCGGCCTCCTGGGTAGATCCGCGGCCACCCTCCTGGACACCGCGGACCATGTGCTTGATCATGTCCAGCTCATCCGATGGGAACGATCGCCCCACCGACCCTCCGATGGCTCGCGCGATCTGGATGAGCGCCTCGCCTGTGCTTCGCGTGCTGTGCAGCGGCTCCACGACCGGCTGCCTGATGCTGAACACCGGGTAGCCGATGCTGGCAGGTGGCACGTCCAGTTGCCACCGCTCGAGGTATGTGTGATCCGGCAGCACCAGATCGGCCACGTTTGTCGTGTCGTCCATGAACGGCGAGAAACTGACGAGCAGCGGGACCTTCATCAGGACGCTATAGAGGCGCTCGACGGCGGGCGCGGAGAACAAAGGATTCGTATAGTAGAAAAATATGGCGTTGAGCGGGTACGGCACTCCTTTCTCGAGCTGCGCGGCCAGCTTGTTAATCTGGCTTTCAGCGAAGGGAGGGGCATCTTCAGTCGCAAGATCGATCCTGGGTTGCCCACCTCCTCGCATCGCAATCCCGTCGATCTCGGGCGCCGGCCAAGGGGCGAACGAAGGGTAGCGTTGGACGAGGACTCCCCCGGGTGTGTCGATACTTCCTACCAGGGCGTTCAGGGCGTCGATTGCGAGGCAATTGTAGAGCCCGTTCGTATGCGCCGCCGCACAGCGACCACTAATCGCCACGGCAGGTCTGTGGGTCGCAAACTCATGCGCGACCCGCTCGATGCTCTCCTGTGGCACGGATGCGATCCGGGCGACCTCCTGAGGTGAGTATCGTTCGAGCACAAGGTCTTTGAAGCCGATATGTCGGTTGCCCGATGCGTCGGTCCACCCCTCGAAGCCCATCGTGTGATCGTCGATGAATTTCTTGTCGTAGAGCCCATCCCGGATGATAACGTGCGCGAAACCGAGCGCGAGAATGCCGTCCATGCCCGGCTTGACTTGCACCCACTCGTCCGCACGTGCCGCCGACACGCCGTACCGCGGCTCGATCTGGACGATCTTGATTCGCTCACCGGGGATTCCCTGCCGGAGGTGCCCGAAGACTCGGAGCATCCTGGCAACCGGCAACAACGACTCGATGAATCCCGCTCCGAAGACGAGTACGTACCTCGTCTTATCCCAATCGTATCCGAGCCTGTCGCGAACGCCCTGACTCAGGTAGTGCGCGACCTCGGTACCGACCGCGCACAAGGACTCGTTGCTGATCTCATTGGGCGACCCATATGCCGTCAGAAAGCGGCGGAAAAGGTCCCGCATATGACCGCGGTAGCGACCCCCGAGGACGGCGACGGTCTGCGACTTGCCGGCGGAACGCAGTTCCCGCAGATTGCCCGCGATCATCGATGTGGCCTCGTCCCAGGAGATCTGAGCCCACTTGCCTTCGCCGCGCGCACCGATACGCTTGAGTGGCCCGCGAATGCGATCCGGGTCGTAGAGCACCTGAAGACCGTTCAGCCCCTTCGGACAGAGGGACCCCTGATTCGTGGGATAGTCCGGGTTGGCCCGGATGCTCACGGCTCGCCCTTCAACCACCCGCACCACGATGCCACACCCTCCAGGACATTGCAGGCAGGCTGTCCTGATGAAGCGCTCTTCTCCCTGCTCCCACCCTTCGCAACCGGGAACCGGCGGTTTCTCGACCGAATAACGCTCCGGATACCCACGCTCCAATGCCTTGCAGCCCGCCGTCGTGAGTGCGATGGCCCCGCCCGTCGCGGTGAGGAATTCCCGTCGATGCATCTTCCACTTGCTCATCCGTCCTCCTGATTCATCTGTGGCATCGGGAGCAGTCGTATTCGGCCTTCCGCTCGACGTGACATTTGATGCAATGATCCATGTCGAGCGTCCGCGCAATCGGGCGGGCCGGTGGAGTCTCGCTCCGGCCGATATCGCCATGGCATACCGAACATTCAAGCCCTGCAATCTTCGCGTGCCGCCGGTGAGAGTAGTAAACCGTCTTGGGCAGAACATAAAGGCGCACCCAGGGGATCTCGGTGCCTTCTTTAGCGTGGCGCCGGATCGTCTGGATATGGGGAGCTGCCGCCGGGTTGGTAGTGATATCGTCTTCATGGCACTGGATGCAGAGGTCCGTTGGCGGCAACCCGGCGAACGGCTTCTCGAAGACATACCTGTGACACGTGTCGCACGGAAACTCGTTGTCCACCGTGTGGATCTTGTGGTTGAAAGGGATCGGCTGAGCCGTCCCTGCGCCCCGGCAGGGCACGCCCATGGCCCCTATGATCCCGCACCAGCAAACCCAGAGTATCTTCCGCCTCATCATGCACCTTCCCGGGCATTGCCTCGATCGCGGACCTGATCCGCAAACGAAGCATGAATGGCCTGTTTCACGCGGCAGTCCGCGCACAACCGAGCGCGTCCTCCCTCTCGAACAGGATGACCACAGGCCGCGCAAGATTCGCACGCCGCCTGCGCCAGCATCACAACTCCTGAATCGAGAAAGATGGCCGTCGGTGCCGGGGAACGCCAATGCAGCATCCCCCGCGGACACTGCTGAAGGCAGAGCCCGCATCCCGTGCAGAGGACCGGATGCAGCTCAAGCTCCCTTCCCAAGGCCGATTCCCGGAAACGCAGCGCGTCCGTTGGGCATATCGCTGCACACGCGCCACAGGAGTCGCAGCCGTCCGTAGCGGCCACGGCCCACAGAGGGATTCCTCGATTCGCAATTGAGGAGTCGTGAGGCTCACCGAGAAGGCGGAGAGCGTGGCCGAGCAGCACGCGATCACGCGGCGGACGGCGATGCGGCGAGCTCATCGTGTATCCCGATGGAGAAGCGACCTCCGCCGGGTACTTCGCGCCGACGCATTGGAAGAGTTCCCGCCTGCCTATCCCCGCTCTCACGGGGTCCGCGTCACTTGCCCGCCAGGATACCTCCAATCGTCGTCCGAAGAGTCGCAGGATTCGCTGAGCCTGCTTTGCAGAGCGCCGGGTGAGAACCAATCCCCGTCGCCAGGGGCAACCACCACAGGCCCGATCGTCGAAGGACACGCGTCGAGCACCCAAGGCTGCCCCGAGGACCAGAATCGCGGTGCCCACGGCACCGAGACAAGGGACGAGGATAGCCGTCCCGGGAACTCGCTCAATCTCCACCGCCGCGTGAGCCCCGCTGCTCGGCGCGTGAGGCCCGGCGCACCCAAAGGCGAGGTCTCGGCCGAGCCTGAGATGCCCTCGGATCATCGATTCCATCTCCGCATCCGCCGGAAGATTCTCGAATGCCCCGGCGGGACAGGCGCGGACACAGAGACCACATTTTGCGCATGCATTCGAATCGAGAACGGGACCGGGAGACGAGCTGTCGCGGGTTCCGACAGCGATCGCCCCGCTCGGGCAGATCCGCTCACACAACGCTCTCCGTCCGGCTCCTTCGCGCGCAAGAACACAGAGCCCGGACGAGACCTTCGGCGGAGGCGGCTGAGGGTCTCGCACGCCCTCTTCGCCCCGCCTCGGCACCTCGGATTCGGGTTGAGGCTCACCCGGCAGGCCCCCCAACATCCCGAAGATGCGGCGAACCATGCCGACACCGACCCACGGCTCCTGAGAGGTGTCCATACTTTGTCCAACAGCAAGGTGCGTGCCAAGCCGAAGCGCGAAGTTGGGCGAGTTAGCGGCATCTCCGCCTCAGCCCCCTGTCAGATTTTCTGACGGTGTCCTATTTTCAGACGAGCAGGGACGTGGGTCGCGACGGTCAGGAGGTGACGTATAATGACGGCATGAGACACATGCGGGCGCCTTTCTCTCGGATGGAATGGTCGCCGGCCGCACCGCTGGAATCCAAGAAGACATGCGCCGATCCGCGCGTTTCGATGCTGCAGTTCGATCCGGGTTTCTCGGATCCGAACTGGTGCGTGAACGCGCACATCGGGCTGGTGCTCAGCGGATCCATCGAGCTCGAGTTTGAGGATTCGGGCGAGGTGTATGGCGAGGGTGACGCGTTCGTGATCCAGGGGGGCACCCGCCACCGGGCCCGGAATTCCGGGCCTTCGCCTGTGCGGCTGTTCATCGTCACCAATCCGTGATCACTCGGAGGAGAAGCCCATGACGCACACACTGAAGAAGCTCGCGATTCTTGTCGGAGGCGGGCCGGCGCCGGGCATCAACAGCGTCATCGGGGCGGCGACGATTCGCGGCGCGCTTTCGGGTTGCGAAGTTGTCGGGATACGAGACGGCTTCAAGTGGATCATGGATGGAAACATCGACCACGTCACCCCGCTCACGATCGACGCCGTCAGCCGGATCCATTTCCGGGGAGGGTCTTACATCGGCATCAGCCGGTCGAACCCGACGAAGAGCGATCAGCAGCTCGAAAACTGCGTCATCTCGCTCCTCCGCCTCAACGTCGACAAGCTCATCACGATCGGCGGCGACGACACCGCGTTCTCCGCGTGCCGCCTTGAAGACCGGAGCAAGGGTCGCATCCGCGTCGTGCACGTCCCGAAGACGATCGACAACGATCTCAATCTTCCGGGAGACATCTGCACATTCGGCTACCAGACGGCGCGGCATATCGGAGTCGAGATCGTCAAAAATCTGATGGTCGATGCGCGGACGACATCGCGATGGTATTTTGTCGTGACGATGGGCCGCAAGGCCGGCCACCTGGCGCTCGGAATCGGCAAGGCCGCTGGCGCGACCGTGACGATGATTCCGGAGGAGTTCCCTGGCAAAGTCCGTCTCAAGAAACTCGTCGATACTCTGGTTGGGGCTGTCATCAAGAGGTTGAGCGACGGCCGGCAGGACGGGGTGGTCATCATGGCGGAGGGTCTGGTCGAGGCGATGGATCCCCAGGACCTGCAGGAGATCGAAGGAGTCGAGCGCGATGCGCACGACAACCTCAGGATCGCTGAGGTCAACCTCGGCGAGCTCCTGAAGTCCCGGGTGCAGGAGGGGCTCAGGAGGTACAACCTCAAGACCACGATCGTGGCAAAGAACATCGGCTACGAGCTCCGGTGCGCCGATCCGATCCCCTTCGACATGGAGTACACTCGCGACCTTGGCTACTGCGCAACCAAATACCTCGACGAGGGCGGAAACGCCGTGATGATTACGATGCAGGATGGACATTTCAAGCCTCTCCTGTTCTCCGAGATGATGGATGAACGGACGGGCAAGACGAAGATCCGCATGGTGGACATCAACGCCGAGCGTTACAAGATCTCTCGCAGGTACATGATCCGTCTCCGGCGGGACGACTTCGAGGATCCTCATGAGCTCGCCAAGTTCGCGGCGACCGTCGGGATCAGCATCGAGGAGTTCAGGAGCGAATTCGAGTACCTTGTCGGGGACGAGCCACCGCCGATTCACTTGGCGCTGCGGTGAGGAGGGTGCCGGGGGCGTGGGCCTTCGTAAGATTGTTTCGGGCGGGCAGACGGGAGTCGACCGCGCGGCTCTCGACGCAGCGATCGAGACCGGCATCCCGCACGGGGGCTGGGTGCCGAAGGGACGCATCGCAGAAGACGGTCGGATCAACGAACACTACGCTGTGACCGAGTCCGGCTCGACCGAATACCCCGTGAGAACCGAGATGAACATCCGCGACTCCGACGGCACCCTGATCGTGACGCGCGGCTCGTTCGATGGCGGCACCGCGCTGACGGCCCGACTCGCCGCGAAGCTGGGGAGGCCGCTCTTCATTGTCGAAGGCGCGTGGTCCCTCGACACGATTGAGCGAGTCCGCCAATGGATCGAGGAGAAGCAGATTGACGTTCTCAACGTCGCCGGCCCGCGTGAATCCAAGTGTCCGGGCATCTACGAGTTTGCCCTCGGGTTTCTGGTCCGCCTTCTTCCCGGGAACGCAGAAATCAAGTAGGCGGGAACAGACGGGAAGCCTGTGCCCCTCGTCCTGATCAAGTCAGGGGAACGTCAAAGTCGCACCGTGAAGTCCGGGTGCAGTCGCTCGGAGGAAACTTCAGATGACGCAGATTTCCGGAGGAAATACACAGATGAGATCATCACTCATCGCAGAGCGCTCCTCAACGCGAATCCCACCGGCCTCGCGAAGCCATCGGCGGAATCTGCGCGAAGAATCTGCGACATCTGCGGTTAGCACGGGACTTCGACACCAGGATCTGCTGATCATGTTCCGCGCGGTTGCCTCCGGCGTCTGGGATATCGCATAATGAGCATCCGCGGAGGGATGGCCGAGTGGTTTAAGGCGGTGGTCTTGAAAACCACAGTACGTTAACGCGTACCGCGGGTTCGAATCCTGCTCCCTCCGCCAATCTGGCCTGACGGCGTCCGGATTGCAGGGCCCGTCGGGCCGACGGCGGGTGGCTGAGGTCTCTACTGAGCTTCCTTCTTTTCGCCGGGCTTGAAAATGTAGCTGCTCTTTTTCAGTTGGTCGATGTAGACCTGGATCTCTTCTTCCCGCTTCTCGGAATGCAGCTTGTCTTCGATCTCGGGGCGCACGTCATCGAGCTTCCTGACCGATGCTTCCTGTCTTTCCACCAGTTTGATGATGCGCGCTCCGCGAGGATCCGAGACGACCTCGGAGACCGCACCGGGATTCAGGCCGGCTATCGCATTGCGCAGCTCGGGGGCGAGATCGGGCTCGTCGAGCCATCCGAGGTCCCCGCCCTGGTCCTTGCTCGGCGACTCGGATACTGCCTTCGCCACCTCGGCGAGCTCTTCGCCGCCCTCGGTCACCCTCTTGCGCGCATCGGTCGCCAACGCGACGGCCGCCTCCGCCCCCCGGTTCTCCAGCGAAATGAAGATCTCGCCCAGCCTTACCTTGGCCTGCACCTGAAACTCCGCGGTGTGGGTTGAGTAGTAGTTGAGAATCTCCTCTTCGCTGACCTCGATCTTGCTCTCCACCTCGCGCCCGATCAGCCTCTGTTTCAGGAGCCGTTGGCGTGCGAGCGTCTTGTAAGTGTCGATGGTGAAGCCTTCTGTCGCGAGAGCACGCTGGAGTTGCTCGTCCGTCTCGAGCTTGTTTTCTTTCCTGATTCTGTTCAGCATCTCTTCGATTTCGCTGTCGACATTGTAGTCTTTGGAATTCGCCTCCTGGGTTAGGAGGTGGTCCTCGATCAGGCTATCCAGCAAGCCGGACTTGGCGGATTCGAACTTCTCTTTGAGCTCCTCACCCGAATACCGTCCGGACAGAGCGCGATAGACCGCTTTCTCCGCATCCTGGTACTCCGTCCTGGTGATCGCCTCACCATTCACGACAGCAACCACCTCTTCCACGATTCTGCCCTGGCTCCAGACAAGCGCCGGCCACAGGAGCAGCGCGATCGCAAGCTTCTTCATTACCCTTCCTCCTCCTTGTATTCGAACCCCAAATTTTTCTCGAATATCATCAATTTCGCCGCATCCCTTCGTTCCCGAAGAAACCTCTCCACCCGAACGCGCAGCTTCTCCTCGAACAGGTCCCGCTCTATATTCTCGCGGACTGTTTCGAGACTCAACAGCTCCTCGGGGAGGCGCGCTTCGAGCAGGAAGATGTGGAAGCCATACGTGGTGTGGACAACCGGGCTCACCTCCAGAGGCTTGAGTGGGAGGACGGCCTGCTCGATCTCGGGCGGGAGCTGTCCACGCCTCCTCAATCCCATCTCCCCGCCCTGGGCGGCGCTCGGGCTCTTGCTCAACCTGCGCGCCGCCTCGGTGAAGGTCTCCACGCCCTTGCCCAGGAGCTGCCTGCGAACCTGCTCAGCTTCGGCCCGATCGTGCAGCAGGATCTCCCTGGCCCTGAATCTTTCCGGCATCCTGAAAAGCTCCAGGTGGTCGCGGTAATAGACGTCGATCTCCGGCTCGCTCACCTGCAGGCCTCGGCTCAGGTAGAGCTTGATGTAGCGATCGGTGAGCAGGTCGTTTTCGAGCTTCGCGACCCAGGTGCCGCTCGGTGCGTACTCGCCCTCCGGCGGCCTGAAGCGCGCGATCAAAGGATCTATTTCTCCGGGCGCTAGCTTCATGCCCTTCTCGCTGATGGCCTGTGCGAACACCTGGTCATCGATGTACTTGTCCAGGAGTCGGCTGAGCACCTCAGGGCTGCTCGTCATCGGCTCGCCAGATCCCAGCTTTTCCTGGAGGTACTCGCGGAACTCGGGCATGAAGTACCTCTCCTGGCCGAGGATGAAAATCGCCTTCTCTGAACTGCATGCCGCCGTTGCAAGCACAAGGCCCGCGCACCATCGCTTCACCGGGAGATTGTATTCTACGGCACGCCCTGCCGGCAAACCACGGAGGGAAGATGCTTCGAACCCCGTGACCTTGGCCGCGGATCCTGGTTGCGCGTTGACCTTTGCGTGTCCCGGAGCTTTCGTTTATAAGGATGGGCGGGGGTGTGGTGCTGGTGGTAGTCTCGAGACTCGCGATCCTTTTCAGCCTATTCCTGCTTGCCTCCTGCCGCTCGGGCGGAGAACCGGGTGGGAAGAAGGAGGAAGTTCCGCTTCGGCCCCTCCCGCGTAACTTCACTCTTCTCTCGGAAGAACCGCGCACTCTTGACCCGGCATTCGTCGACGACACGTACAGCAGCAATATCGTCTGCCAGACCTTCGACGGCCTGATCACCGTCGATGAGAATCTGAAGCTCGTTCCGGAGCTTGCGCGAACGTGGAGCGTGAGTGCGGACGGATCGAGGTACACATTCGAGCTGGTGTCGGACGCGCGGTTTCACAATGGGAAGCGGGTCACGGCCCACGATTTCGTCCACACATTCACGCGCATCTTCCTTCAGGGCCCAGGAGCGCCCAGCATCGGACGGGAGTACTTGAAGGGAGTTGTGGGCGTCGACGAATTCGTCGCCGGCAAGGCGGACACGATCCGTGGGCTCCGTGCCTATGACGCCACTCACTTCTGTGTTGAGCTGGATTCTCCTGACGCCACCTTCCTGGCAGCGATGGCGATGCCCAATTTCAAGGTCGTACCGCCCGAAGCCGATGAACCGGGGTTCGCGCGGCGTCCGATCGGCGCGGGCCCCTTCATCTTCGAGGAGTGGAAACCCGCCGATCGGATCACATTGAAGGCCAACCTCGCCTATCATCGCGGCAGGCCGAAACTCAACGAGGTTCAGTTTCTGATCACAGGGACGGCCGATCCGCAGGCACAGGTGGAGATGTTTCGGCGGGGTCGGGTGCAGATCATCCAAGCGGTAGGCGAGGACGCAGCCTTTCTGGCGAAAGAAGGATATCCGATTCTCAATCGGAGCGAACTTTCCCTGCACTATCTCGGATTCAACTGCGCCAAGACTCCCTTTGTGGACGTGAGGGTCAGAAAGGCCGTGGCGGCCTCGATCAACTATGATCGCTTCGGGATATTCGAGCCGTTGTGCTACCTGCCGGCGACCGGGCTCATTCCCCCGGGCATGCAGGGCTACGCGGGCGGGGAGCGTCCCTATGCGTACGATCCGATCGCCGCCGCCAAGCTGCTGTCGGAGGCGGGCTATGCGGGCGGGAAGCTCAACACCGAAATCGACTTCGTCTCGTACGCGGGGGAGAGCGGGATCGGAGTCAAGATCGAGAACGTCATCATCGACGATCTCTCAAAGATCGGGCTCAGACTCAAGAAGCGCGAAGTGCCGTGGGTGACGTTCAATGAGATGGTGGCGCGCCGCGAGCTGTCCTTCTACAGGCTCGCGTGGGTAGCCGATATCCCCGACACCTCGTCCGTCCTCTATTCGCTCTTCTACTCCCACGCTCTGAACAACAGCTTCTCGTTTTCGAACGCCGATGTGGACCGGCTCCTGTCCCAGGCGCGCGTTGCATTCGATCCTGTCGCGAAGACCGCGATGTACCAGGAAGCGCAGGAGAAGATCCTGCAGGACGTGCCGCTCATTCCCCTCGACTTCGGGTGTTACAACTACGCCCGTCAGCCCTATGTGCGTGGATTGGTATTGAATCCATACGGGCTTGCCGATACATCTCTTGAGAATGTCTACTACGAACGATGAATCGGAGCCTGAACGGGCCAAGCGGTCCGCGGACGCAGAGATCACCTGGAAAGCGCGCGTCCCGGCGACCCGACTAGCCGGCGTTCTTCGAAAGGCGGGGATTCCGCGCATCTCTCTGCGCGCGCGTCTCACTGCCTACTCGACCTTCCTGGTCGTGCTCGTCATGATCCCCGTCATCCTGGTCGTGGAGCTCCGCACCCGGCGTATCCTCATCAACCAGACCCGACTCGAGAGCCTCGCGGTGGCCCAGAGCCTCGCAGCGACCATCGCCGCCCCGCTTTTCATGTATCGCTATGTCGACCTCCAACGCGCCATCGATGCGGCTGCATCCAATGACAGCAGCCTCGTCTACGTCTATGTTCTCGACAAAGAGGGGCAGATCGCTGCATATGCGGGCGACCCTGCCAGGCAGGGGACCGATTCCGCGGATCCCTTCGATCGGGAAGCCATCGCCTCCCGGCATTCTCTCACACGACCAAAGTCGTTTCGGCAGGGAGATCGGCTCTTCGATGTGCTGGATACGGCCTACCCGATCGTGGTTCCGGGTTCGGCCGAGATCTGCGGAACGGTACGCCTTGGATTCTCTCTTGCCGAGATGCAGCATCAGACCTCTTTTACGCGAGTCGCGCTTTTCGGCATCGGCGTCCTCGCCATTTTTCTCGGGTTTGGTGTGACCCACGTCTTTGCCGGAAGGATCACGCGTCCGATCCACGTGCTTGTCGCGGGCACGCGCGCTGTGGCCAAAGGCCGCCTGGACAACAAGATCGACGTCGACTCCAACGATGAGATCGGGATGCTCGCCGAAAACTTCAACATCATGACCGAGACGCTCGAAGAGTCCTACAAGCGAATTCAGCAGTGGAACCGGGAGCTGGAAGGAAAGGTCGAGGAGAGGACTCGTGAGCTGGTCGCGAAGACGGAACAGTTGGAGATGAATCAGAGGAACCTGGAGGAGAGCCAAGGGAAGCTCAACTATCTGATGGAGTTCCACCGGAATATCCTGGACAGTGTCAACGAAGGCATCTTCGCCATCGATCGGCAGTTCCTGGTCCGAAGCTGGTCGAGGGCGATGGAGAGGCTCCTGAAGGTTGCCCGTGAGGACGCGATCGGGAAGGAGGTCGAGCGTGTCCTGCCGGGTCCGGACCGCGAGAAATGGATGTCCCGGTACGGGCAGATATTCTCTTCCGGCCGCCCCGCGGTGGACCCTGACTATGTCCTGACCGACACCGATGGTAATGAGACCGCGAATTACGTCGAAATGCTCCCGCTGAAAGACGGTGCCGGAACGATCGTCGGGGTGACGACCTTGATTCGGGATATCACCGAGCTGAAGGCGCGCCAGCAGCAGGCGGTGAACTCGGAGAGGTTGCAGGCGCTGGGCGAGCTTGCCGGGGGGGTCGCGCATAATTTCAACAACATCCTGGGAGCGATCCTGGGGAGGGTCCAATTGATGAAGCTGCGGTCGGCGGAACCGGCGGTGCAGGAAGGATTGAATATCATCGAAAAGGTGGCATCGGACGGCGCGATCACGGTCCGCCGGATCCAGGACTTCTCGCGAGTCCGGACGGAGCAGGAGTTCCATGCCGTCCCGATGGGGGAGATCATCGCCGATTCGCTCGAAATCACCCGGGGCCGATGGAAGGATGATGCCGAGCGAAGCGGGACGCCCATTCGCGTGGTCACCGACTGCGATCAGGATGTTCACGTCATGGGGAACCCGGGCGAGCTGCGCGAGGTGGTGACAAACATGATCTTCAACGCACTCGATGCAATGCCGGGCGGGGGCGAGTTGAGGATCTCGGTGGCCCGATCCGATGACGCACGCGTGATCGTGAAGATCTCGGACACCGGGACCGGGATGGACGACGATGTGATGTCGCGCATCTTCAATCCGTTCTTTTCGACCAAAGGATCACGAGGAACCGGGCTCGGCCTCGCGGTGTCCTTCGGGATCGTGAAACGACACGGAGGCTCGATAGATGTGGAGAGCGAGGTGGGGCGAGGTTCGGTCTTCACGATCACACTCCCTGCGGTCTTGCCGGTCCCGGTGACGCCCGTGGGGCCGGCGGCGCCGGCTCAGCCACCGGGCTCTGCCCGGGTCCTGATCGTGGATGACGAGGCGCCGATCCGCGAGGTGCTCGCGGATATCATCTCGCTGAAGGGGCACACCGCTCAGCTCGCGGCAAACGGGCGGGAGGCGATCGAGTCCTTCCGGCACCAGCCTTTCGACGTTGTCATCACGGACCTGGGAATGGCGGGAATGAGCGGGTACGACCTGGCCAAGCAGCTCCGTCAGCTCGATCAGCGTGTTCCGATCATTCTGGTCACGGGGTGGGGGGAGCAGATTCTGGATGCCACCGCGAAAGAATACGGGATCAACTACGTGATCGCGAAACCCTTCCAAGTCGACGAGGTGCTGAAGACGATCTCGCTGGCGCTCAGCCGTTAGCAGCTAAGCCCTCGCCGTCAGCACCCGGCACTCCGCACTCAGCACTGTGGGCTGATGATGAATTTGTGCTCGATCTGCTATAATCGCCGCCAAAGTTGGATCAATGAACGACGTGCTGGCGGTCATCCTGGGCGGTGGGAAGGGGACGCGACTCTACCCGCTGACGAAGGATCGGTCGAAACCTGCCGTGCCGATCGGGGGGAAATACCGGCTCATCGACATCCCCATCAGCAACTGTTTGAACTCCGGAATCAACCGCATCTACGTTTTGACCCAATACAACAGCGCCTCGTTGCACAGGCACATCAATCAGACCTTCAAATTCGACAACTTCTCCGGTGGGTTCGTGGAGATTCTCGCGGCCGAGCAGACGGCCGAGACGACAGCGTGGTACCAGGGCACGGCCGACGCGGTTCGGCGCAATCTGAGGCACGTGGCGTCCGGGCGCGGACAGTATGTGCTTGTTCTCGGCGGCGATCAGTTGTACAGGATGGATTTCCAGGAGCTCGCACACTTTCACGCCGAAAAGAAGGCGGATATCTCGGTTGCGGTTTTACCGGTGGATGGGTCGCGCGCTTCCTCGTTCGGAATCCTGAAAACCGACGATGATTTGCGGTTGACCGAGTTCTACGAGAAGCCGGGCCCGGAGATGCTCCTCGGACTCGAAGCGCCGACCCCGTCGTCCCAGGTAGACGGCGACAAGACGTATCTGGCAAGCATGGGGATCTATTTCTTCAGTCGAGATGTGCTCATCGATGCTCTGAAGGCGAGCGCCGAACACGATTTCGGGCACAACATCATCCCTGAAGCCCTCAGAAAGTACCGTGTCTATGGCTTTCCATTCAACGATTACTGGGAAGACATCGGGACGATCCGTAGCTTCTACAAGGCCAACCTCGACCTCGCCATTCCCGATCCGCCCTTCAGTTTCTACAGGGTCACGGCGCCGATTTACAGCCGTCCGCGGTTCCTGCCGTGCTCGAAGATCCTCGGTTGCGACTTGAGGGAGACGCTGCTGGCCGAGGGATGCCTGATCAGGAAATCCAGCATCTTTCGCTCCATCATCGGCATCCGGTCGATCGTCGGCGACGGCTCCTCGATCCAAAACACCTTGATGATGGGTGCCGATTTCTACGAAAGCGCTGCCGATCGCGATGCAACCCGGCTTCAAGGGATCCCTGACGTTGGCATCGGGCGAAACTGCCGCATTCAGAATGCCATCATCGACAAGAATGCGCGCATCGGAAAAAACGTCAGTATCTCAAACCTGTCGAACCTGCAGGAACACGACGGAAGCAATTTCTTCATCCGCGACGGAATTGTGGTCATCCCGAAAAACGCCGTGATCCCGGACGGGTCAGAGATCTAGCAGCTCGTTTTCGTCCCTATCCTGTTCGCTTGGGTGCATTGGCGTGGTATGTGCGGGAATCCGTCCAACCACGGAGACACAGTGGGAACGGAGAAGCACAGAGTGGACTACGAAAGCCCATGTGCGAAGAGATCAAAGAACAGCTGGATTCGCGTGTCACCGCATGGTTCATGACCTTTTCACAATGCTAGCCTCCGTGGTGAGCCGCAACGGGTTCTTATAGCCTCCTCCTCTCCTCTGTACACGGGACGTCAATGAGAACGACGCTCAGCACCGTCTTGCACGCCCCCGCCCAAGGCTACGGCAAAGTCCCGGAAACCGCGGATTCCACAGATTGACTCGCAGATGTCGCAGATTGCTTCGCGCCGACCCGCGAGTCATGAGAAGTTGCTCGTCGGTTGAATGCTGGAAGAATCTGCGTAATCTGCGCGGAGATCTGCGCGATCTGCGGTTACGTACGGAACGGACTCGCCCGAATCGGCGCCTCGACTTTGCCGCAGCCCTACGCCCCCGCCAGAAACGGCATCGCCGCCGACTAATGTTCTGCTATAATGTTCGTTTCGGCCATGCAGGAAATACTCATCAGGGGCGCCCGACAGCACAATCTGAAAAACCTCAGCCTGACTCTGCCGCACCACAAGCTCATCGTCATCACCGGCATCTCGGGGTCGGGCAAATCCTCGCTCGCCTTTGACACGATTTTTGCCGAGGGACAACGGCGATATCTGGAGAGTCTCTCCTCGTACGCGCGTCAGTTCATGGAGCAGCTCGAGAAGCCGGATCTCGATTCGATCGAGGGGCTGTACCCGACTGTCTCGATCAGTCAGAAGACGATCTCGCACAGCCCGCGCTCCACCGTGGGAACTGTCACTGAGATCTACGACTACCTGCGTCTCTTGTACGCTCGCGTCGGACAGCCGAGATGCCCCGAGTGTGGTCGATCGGTGAACTCGCAATCGCTCGGCCAGATTCGTGAAAAGATCCTCACGCTCTCGGAGGGGACGCCGCTCGCAGTTCTGGCACCGGTTGCCCGCGGAAGAAAGGGGACGTTTCAGAAGGAATTCATGATCTGGGCCCGCATGGGGTATCTCAAGGCCCGCGTCGACGGACGGATGGTGGATCTGGGTCTTGAGGGTCCCCTGCGCCTGCGGCAGAAGCACGACATCGATATTCTCGTCGACTCGCTCACCATTCGCAAAGAAAACGCACAGCGTCTCGACGAAGCCCTCGAGATGGCCTCCCGTCTCTCGTCAGGGCAGATCCTCATGCGCTGCGGCAAAGAGGAGACGTTGTTCTCGACCAAGATGGCCTGTGTGCGGTGCGGGACGAGCATCCCCGAGCTGCACCCCCGCAATTTCTCGTTCAACAGCCCCTTCGGAGCCTGCCCTCGGTGCCACGGTCTTGGTGTCGAGTATGCGTGGTACGACGGTCCTGAGAGCGAGGAGGAGCACCACATTGCGAGGAAGACCTGCACGGCCTGTCTGGGCGGACGGCTCCGTCGCGAATCCCTCGCGGTCTCGGTCGGTGAGGTGAATATTCACCAGCTCGTCAGCATGCCGGTGGCGCGAGCCTATTCGACGCTCGCGGCCCTGGAGCTTGAGGCGCGCCAGCGGCTGATCGGCGACAGGATCATCCGGGAGATCCTCGAGCGGATGGAGTTCCTGATGGGGCTGGGGCTCTCGTATCTCTCTCTGGACCGACCGGCGCGCAGTCTGGCGGGGGGGGAATCGCAGCGAATTCGGCTTGCGAGTCAGATCGGGAGCGGGCTGACGGGGGTTCTTTACGTTCTGGACGAACCGAGCATCGGGCTGCACCAGCGGGACAATCGCAAGCTCCTCGACTGGCTCACTCAGCTCCGGGATCGTGGCAACACGGTGATCGTGGTCGAGCACGACGAGGAGACGATCAGGAGCGCCGACTGGGTTGTGGACCTGGGGCCTGGTGCGGGCCATGCCGGCGGGCATCTGATCTGCGCCGGCCGGCCCGCCCAGATCCAGGAGTGCCGGAATTCGATCACCGGATCGTACATGCGAGGCGACTCGTCGATACCGTTGCCCCCGGCTCGTCGGCGGAGCAACGGGAAGGCGCTGACGGTCAGAAATGCCGTCGAACACAATCTCAAGGATCTGACGGTGCGGTTCCCACTCGGGGTTTTCATCGCCGTCACCGGGGTGTCGGGGTCCGGCAAGAGCACCCTGGTCAACGAGATCCTTTACAGAGTGCTGGCGAAGAAGCTCTATCGGGCAAAAGACGAACCGGGCGCGCACCGCGGTGTGGACGGTGTGGCTCACATCGACAAGGTCGTCCAGATTGATCAATCGCCGATTGGCCGCACCCCGCGATCGAACCCGGCCACGTACACCGGCCTCTTCTCGCTCCTCCGCAACTTCTTCGCGATGCTGCCCGAATCGAAGATCCGCGGCTACGGAGCGGGGCGGTTCAGCTTCAACGTCAAGGGGGGCAGATGTGAGTCTTGCAAGGGGGACGGACAGCGGAAGATCGAAATGAATTTCCTCCCCGACGTCTACGTTTCGTGCGAGACCTGCGCGGGGCGCCGGTACAACCGCGAAACGCTCGAGGTGCGATTCCACGGCAAAAGCATTGCGGACTACCTGGAGATGACTGTCGACGAAACCCTCGAGTTCCTCGGGACCTTGCATCCAATGCGCCGGAAGCTCACCACCCTCCAGGAAGTAGGTCTCGGCTACATCACGCTGGGACAGTCGGCCGTGACGCTGTCAGGGGGCGAGGCGCAGCGGATCAAGCTGGCGAAGGAGCTGAGTCGCCGCGACACGGGCAAGACTTTGTACATCCTCGACGAGCCCACCACGGGCCTGCATTTCGAGGATGTAAGGAAGCTGGTCGAGCTACTCCAGCGCCTGGTCGATCTGGGCAACACCGTCATCGTGATCGAACATCATCTCGACGTCATCAAGTGTGCGGATCACATTATCGACCTTGGTCCGGAGGGTGGGGACGAGGGTGGCACGGTCGTTGCCCAGGGGACGCCGGAAGAGGTGACTGATGTCCCATCCTCGGCTACCGGATCCTTTTTGCGCCCTGTCCTCAACGGTCGAGACTGACTGCGCCTTGAAGGCTGCTCGCCGGCCAGGGCCCCCAAATCCTTTGCGACGTTGTTGCCGGATTAATGTCTTACAAGTTGCGTGTTGACACGAAATGGCAAGAATTCGAGGGGGCAAGGTCTTCTGAACTCCTCTCAGGAACGCAGGAGGAGAGGAATGCAGGAACGGAGCGGTCGCCTCGGACGATCAGGG
>JACPPM010000103.1 GCA_016191015.1 Acidobacteriota bacterium
CGCGCCTTCTCGGGCTCGGTGAAGTAGTCGGAGAAGTCGGTCCCGATCAGCTTCTCCCGAGACACACCGGTCACCTTGATGGAGCCCTCGTTGACGTCTGTGATCTTGCCCTCCGGGCTGATCGTCACCAGCGGGTCGAGGCTCGCCTCGATGAGGCTGCGGGCGTACTGGGAGGCCTGCTTCTGCGCAGTCACATCGCGGGCCGCCGCGAACACGCCGAGCGCCTTCCCCTGCGCGTCCTTGTACACGGTTGCGTTGTAGAGAACGTCGGTGAGCCGCCCGCCCTTGTGGCGGATGGTAAGAGGGTAGTCCGTGACCGAGCCCTTCGAGAACGCCTCGCGGTATCCTTCGCGCGCCTTGTTCGCCTCGGTGAAGTAGATGGAGAAGTCCGTCCCGATGAGCTTCTCGCGTGGAACGCCCGTGACCTTGATCGTCGCTTCGTTGACGTCGGTGATCTTCCCGTCAGGGCTGATCGTGACCAGAGGGTCGAGGCTCGCCTCGATGAGGCTGCGGGCGTACTGGGATGTGGTGCGAGCTTGCTCCTCGGCGCGCTTGCGCTCGGTGATATCGCGGGCGATCGAGGACGCGCCGATGATATCGCCGCTGGCGTCATGGATGGGCGAGACGGTCAGGGAGACCTGGATTGTGGTCCCGTCCTTCTTGACCCGGACGGTTTCGTAGTGCTCGACGCGGTGGCCGTCGTGGATCTCCTTGAGGATGTTGACCATCTCGTCAGGCCGATCCTTGTGGACGAGTACCGAGAAGGGCTTGCCGATGATCTCGGCGGCCTTGTAGCCGTAAATCGTCTCGGCGGCAAGGTTCCAGCTGGTGACGATTCCGTCCAGGGTCTTGCTGACAATCGCGTCGTCGGACGAGTCGATGATGGAGGCGAGCAGCGCCAGGCGCGCCTCGCCCTCGCTGTGGCGCTTCTTCTCCGCGCCGGGGCGTGTGTGGTTCCGCGTGGATCTCACCATATCTCGACCTCCTTCTCTCGGTCCTCGACGAAGAGGATGCGCATCGGCCTGGCCAACGCTCACCTCCCTGCGGGGGGTGGGGACTCGTTCAGAATGAGCCAGTACAGGCCGAGCTGCCGAATCGCGTCCGAGAACTCCGCGAACTCGATCGGCTTGCGCACGTAGCTGTTGGCGCCCGAGGTGTAGCCCGCGAGCCGGTCCTTGTCCTCCTTCGAGGAGGTCAAGATGACCACGGGGAGCAGCTTGGTCCGCTCGTCGGCGCGGAGACGGCGCAGCACCTCCAGGCCATCGATCTTCGGGAGCTTGATGTCCAGGAGCACGACCGTTGGAAGCTCGGCGGTGTTCCGGCCGGCGTGCGCTCCGGTCGCGAACAGGTAATCGAGCGCCTCGGCACCGTCCCGCGCGACGACCACCTCATTGGTGATGTTGTTCTTGCTCAGCGCGCTGAGTGTCAGCTCCTCGTCGCGCTGGCTGTCCTCGACCAGCAGAATGGCCTTGTCCTTCATCTGTGCTCTTCCTCAAGGGTGAAATAGAACGTCGCGCCGCGGTCCACCTCTGCCTCGGCCCAGACCCGGCAGCCGTGCCTGTGGACGATCCGCTGCACCGTCACCAGCCCGTGACCTTTCATCGGCGCTCCCTTTCGACGTGCAGTGGGTTGCGTTCAGTCAGCGACCCGTCAAGTACTTCACGAATTCTTTTCAAGACGTCGTTCGGCGAGTACGGTTTCTGCACGAGGTCTCTTACGCCGGCTTTCATCATTTCTTCCCTCAACTTCGAATCCACGTATCCACCGGCAAAAAGCACCTTCACGCTCGGATTGATCTCCTTCATCTTCTCGTACGCTTCCCACCCTCCGAGTTTCGGCAATCCCATATCACAGAGCACCAGTGCAACTTCCTCGTGACGCGTCCGATAGATGGCAGACGCTTCTTCCCCATCGCTCGCCGTGAGCACGAGATATCCTTTCGCCTCCATGAAAGTCTTCACGAGCTCCTGCAACATTACCTCATCCTCGACGAGCAGGACTGTCTCTGTGCCGCCAGCTGCTTCTTCATGTCTTCTTTCTTGAGCCTGAAACGTCTCCGCGCCGCCTGCCTGAAAGGGAAGATAAAGTTTGAACGCTGTCCCTTTGCCGTCCTGACTCTCGACACCAACGAATCCCCGATGCGCTTTCACAACGCCGTCCAAAACAGCGAGTCCCAGGCCGGTTCCCTTGCCGGGCTCTTTGGTCATGAAAAACGGCTCGAAGATGCGGCCGAGAACCGATTTCTCGATCCCTGCACCCGTATCCACGACCGTGATGCACACATATTGCTCTTCCAGCGCATCTGGAAACTGATTCTGCAGCGCGTCTCCCGCCACAGTTTCGGTCTTGATGGAGATCCTGCCGCCGCGCGGCATGGCGTCCCGAGCGTTCACGCAAAGGTTAAGTAGCACCTGGTACAGCTGATTGCGATCGGCTGGAATGCACGCAAGACGTGGATCGAGCTCGAGACTGAATTCGATTGTCTTTGGAAAGGTCTCCTTCAACATCTTGACCATCTCGTGAATAGACTCATTCACCTGAACAGACTCGAAAAGCACATCGGTCTTCCGGGCAAAGGTGAGCAGTTGTTTCACCAGTCCGGTGCCTCGCTGCACAGCCATTTCAATACTGTCGACACATCGAGAGAGTTTCTGCGGCGTAACCACAGCTCCCTTGATGAATGACGCGTTTCCCAGGATAATCGCCACGATATTGTTGAAGTCGTGAGCAACGCCGCCGGCAAGCGTCCCAAGGCTGTTCAAAGCGAAATAGACGATTGCGGCGATAGTCAGGGCCGCGAGTACAATCATGAGAAGATTACGTTTCATGGAAGAAGCCCGGTGTCAGTACGCAAACTGATATACCGCGCACAACAACATCCAAATAGTAACGAGCGCACGAATTGGTTTCAAGAGACCCTCGCCGAGCTCGAGTCGTGGAAGCCAGTCCTCGGCCAGATCCAGTCCTCGCGGGAGGTCAACCCACAGTGGCTCGCGCCATTGACTCGGGCCTCCGGTGAACGCGCGCGTAAGGTGCTCGAGACGCAACAGTACATCGACAAGGTCTCGCAGCAGATCGTCGAGAACCGGCGGCGTGGCGATGTCGAAATCACCCCCGCGTGGTCGCAACCGTCACTTCTCATCGAGGACCGCCCTGACTTTGCCGACGAGGGCATCGGGCGTGAAGGGCTTTTGGAGGAAGGCGGTGCCGGGCTCGATCAGGCCGTGGTCCATGATGGCCTCGTCGGTGTAGCCGGACATGTAGAGGACTTTAAGCCATGGATGCATCTTGGCCACGCGCGACGCGAGCTCCGGGCCGCTCAGGCCGGGCAACACCACGTCGGTCAGTAGCAGACCGATCGGGTCCGTGTGCTGGGCAGCTGCGTGCAGCGCATCGAGAGCGTTCGCGTGGAGGATCACGTGGTAGCCGCGCAACGAGAGAAACTGGCCGACGAGCCGCCGAATCGCCTCGTCATCTTCAACCACCAGCACCGTCTCGGTGCCCCCGCGCTCCTTGGCCGCCTTCCGCGCCGCGACGGCCGGCACCTCCGCCTCCTTGTCCACCCTCGGAAGATAGATCTTGAGCGTGGTGCCCTTCCCCGGTTCCGAGTAGACCTCGACGTTCCCCTGGCTCTGCTTCACGATCCCGTAGACGGTCGAGAGTCCCAGGCCCGTACCCTTGCCGCTCCCCTTGGTCGTAAAGAAAGGCTCGAAGATGTGCGACCTCGTTTCCGCATCCATCCCTACCCCCGTGTCGCTCACCGCCAGCATGACGTACGGCCCAGCTGTCACGCCCACGTGCTCCCGACAGTAACTCTCATCGAGCTCGACGTTGTTCGTCTCGATCGTCAGCTTTCCGCCCGCCGGCATCGCGTCTCTCGAATTGACGCACAGGTTCATGAGGACCTGCTCGACCTGCGTGGGATCGATCAGGACGTGGCCCAGGTCGTGGTCGAGGACCGTGCGAAGCTCGAGGTCCTCTCCGATGACCCGCCGCAGCATCCTGTCGATCTCGGTCACCACCGAGTTCAAGTTCAAGACCTCCGGAACCAGGACCTGCTTTCGGCTGAATGCGAGGAGCTGCCGGGTCAAGGACGCCGCCCGCTCTCCCGCCTTCCGGATCTGCTCGACCTCCGCTAGCAGCGGGTGTCCCTCGCCCAGCTCGGTCTCCACGACGTGACTGTACCCGAGGATCGCGGTCAGCAAATTGTTGAAGTCGTGCGCCACACCTCCTGCGAGCCGCCCGATCGCCTCCATCTTCTGAGCCTGCCTGAGCTGCTCCTCGAGCTGCTTCTGCTCCGCGATATCGCGAAAGATCGCGAAGCACAGCCTCTCGCCGCCGATCTCCACAATCGATACCGAAACATCCACTTGCACCGTCCTCCCGTCGGACCGCTGCAGGAACAGCGCACCGAAGCGCATTCGGCCCTCTGCGCGCAGCTTCTCCCTGAGCTCCTCCGCGAGCTCGACCTGCGAAGGGATCACGAAGTCGTGGATGCGCCGGCCGATGATCTCTGCTGCCGGTCGGCCGAGCAAAACCTCCATCTGATGGTTGACTTCGATCACGGACCCATCGTCCTCAGCAATCCAGATGGCGTCGTTCGCCTTTTCCATGAAAATCCGGTATTTTTCCGCGGATTCGATCGCCATCGTCTCCATCCGGTTCGCGTGCTGCGCGATCTGGGCGGTGGCATCGGCCAGCCTGGCCTTGCTCGCCTGGAGCTCTCTGTTCGTCCTCACGACGTCTTCGAAGGTGGAAATCAAGAGATCCAGGATCTGCTGCTTGTCAGAAGTGATCATGAGCTTCTTCCCGAGAAACATGACCTCCACGCCCACCCTCAGCTTGCCGTCGCCACGCAGGCGCCTGCTCTCGAGAATGTTCTTGATGCGCTCGACCAGATGCGCGGGCTCATAGGGCTTCGTGATGAAGTTGTCGGCGCCGCACTCGAGACCCTGAATGATGTCCATCGGGTCACTCAAGGTCGTGAGTAGGATCACGGGAATGTTCCTCTTTCCCGGATCCGCTTTCAGCCTGCGGCAGAGCTCGTAGCCGGAGATGCCCGGCATCAGGATGTCGGAGACGACGAGATCGAAGTTTGACGCGCCCACGAGCTTGAGTCCTTGCTCCCCGTCGAAGGAAACTTCGACGTCATATCCCTCGGACACGAGGATCAGGCGGAGTTGTTCGGCCTGGGTCGGGCTGTCTTCAACGATGAGCACTCGAATCATAGGAGCTCCCTTTCTTTCCCGGCGCACCCTGACATCACCAATGTCGCCGCGGCGGTGAAGCTGGCGCCGAGCCCTTGCGTTGCCTGCCTTGCAGCCAAGATGTCAAGGAATGTGGTCTGTGGACGGGCATGCATTCGGCGCATAACTTCCCTTTGCATAGTTTCGCCAGGATCACTTTCCTTCCACCCCCTGATGATTTCTTTATTTTTTTCCGAGGGAAGGAATTCCCGGCTGGCGAAACTAATTGCTGCGGCGGGAGAAAGTGAGCCCGGCGGGGACGGGCTAGCCGCCAAGGTCAGGGTGACGCCCGCGGGTGCAATCCCACAGTCCACAACTGTCCTCGACGAGGACGAGCGAGGGAGGAATGCGCCGTGTTGCTCAAATGGTTTCTATGGGCGTTTATCGCAGCTTTGCTTTCGGCCGGTCGGCTGTCGACACCTGCACCGCAGGCACTCGACAAGTCGATCACGATGACCTCGGGCTCGGTTGATCCCGCACCGACGCCCCCAACCAACGGAGAGTGCTGCCTGGCAGGGCTCTCGTGCTGTGAGGGTCCACCCAAGTAGATCGGCCCAAAACAGATTGCGCGCGCGACCGGCGGGACTCTCCAAGCGCCGGGAGCAACGGAGGTCGGAAACCGGGAACGGGCAGGCGAGCGTTGGCTCTGCGCCGTTCCCGGTTTCCTGCGCCTACTGGGCTATGTCCTGGTTGACGGATCCGTCAGCGCGGTCAGCGGACTTCATCAGGCGCGCCGACCAGGACCATCGGCGCCCATACCGACGGCGGCGCTCCCGCGCGAATGAGCGCGAGCTTCGCGCCTCGCAACGCCTCCGCAGGTTCAGAATCGCGCGCCAGGTATCGCCGATAAAACTCGGGCATCAGTTGCCGGGGTGCGTCGTCCGCGACGTTCCACAGCGTCGTGCACACGCGCCGCGCGCCAGCGACCAGAAACGCCTGTCCGAGCCCGATGACACCTTCGGCGTTCGTCACCTGCCCGCGGCCCGTAGAACACCCGCTGAGAACCACAAGGTCCGCGGCGAGCTTCAGGTGCGAGATCTCCTCGGCGGTCAGAAACACATCGCCCCCCGTGTCGCCTTGCTCCGCGGACAAGACCACGCCGGAGAGGCCTCCTTCGACCTGGTCGGCCAGCGCATGCGTCGCGATGTGGACGATCCGGTACGGGAGCAGAGCTCCATCCTCAGTCATGGAGCGCTTGCTGGCATCGATCCCGACGCGGACGTCAGGTTTCCAACGGAACTGCGCGGCCGCTTGCGCGATCTCGGTCACCTCGGCGCCTGCCCCCGACAACCGTGAGAAGGTCCAGCCTCGCGCAGCAGGGCTCAGGGTTGCTGCGCTCGATGCATTCGTGGGCCGGATCCTGGAGACGGGATCACCGACGAGAAGCACTTCGTTCGGGTTCGACATGCTGCGCAGGCGCGAACGGCTTTCCAGCAGCTCAAGCACAGACACGGAGGGCGCGTAGGTCACCGGATGCTCATCGACGAGATACCGCAGCTCCCGGAAGCTCGCCGGGTTCTCGGGCGCGGACACGACCAGGCCTTCGAACGGCAGGCTGTTCAACGTGTAATCCGGGATGATGATCAGGTCCTTGCCCCGAATCATCGACGCGCAGGGTGCCACGAGCATGTCGTAGAGGTGCCGCGAGACTCGAGAATAGTCACGCACGGAAGCCCCGGGCGCCGTCTGAGCGGTCCAGGCCGCCACAGCATCGCCGATGGTTTTCCAGCCCGGCAGGACGAAGAGCCGCGCTGCTTCGGGCGTGATGACAATGAGAACACCGTCGCGCGGGCGCAACTGATACGACAGAACCGCGGCCCTCGGATGAGACCTGAGCAACTCGCGCCGAACCAGCTCGGCCGTGACCGGCGCGGGCACGCAGATTCCGGATAGCCATCGACTCTCCTTCTCTTGCGTCCTGATGCGCTCAGCGATCACATCGGTTCTTTCGGCCTCGATCCGCTCCGCCTCCGCAGGCGTCGGCTCGCCTCCTTCTCGAAAAAACAGAATCCGGCGCCCGATCGCGGACTCACGTGCGAGCTGGGATCGATCCGCGCCCACGGGCGTTTGCGAGGCAGTCTCGCCGAGATCCAGGAGCAGGTTGCGTGCGCGGCCACGCTCGGCGTAGTCGAACGCTTCCAGGGCATAGCGCTCGGAGGGCTGCCGTGCATTCAGTGCACTCAGGGTCGCGATGATCTGCGAGCAGACAGCCTTGATTCCCGACAAGAGCCGTACCCTGACCTCTGACACCGATTCCCGCGCCCACGCCACCTCCATAGGCTGCAAGGCCTTCGCACAGAGCTCCAGAGCACGCGCGTTGTCTCCCGCGACCATTGCGGCATCGGCCTCTATCTGGAGCGCCTTCCCGACGCGCATGGGATCCGGATCATCGGGAATCGCGGCCTCGACTGCCTCGGCCGCCGAGCGTGCCATCGCAGCGGAACGGCCCAGCCGGAACTCGATCATGCTCTTGCTGCAGAGGAGCGCAGCCACGGCATCCCGATATCCAAGCGCGCGCGCTTCCGGAATGGTCTGGCCCACGACCGCGAGCGCCGCCGGAAGGTCGCCCGCTGCCGACAGCGAGACAGCGAATGCCGCTCCTAGGTCGACTCGAAGGGCAGGATCGAGCGCCTCGCGGAGGTCGTGTGCCTTCCGGGCGAGCGCGTCGGCGTTCGGGCCTGCTCGCAGACTCGACTGGACGAGCGATGAGGACAGGCGCGCGAGTGCGCTGGGGTTGCCCGACGCCTCTGCGGCGTCCAAGGCCCGGCGAAAGCAGGCGTGCGCCTGCACGGCCTTGTCGAGGTACAGAAAGATGTCGCCGATTTCGGCCAGGGTCCACGCTTCTGCAGCGGTGCCCGCTGGCAATCGCCGGGCGACATCCAGGGCATGACGCAAATCGGTCATCGCGCGTCCGAAGTCCATGGTGCGGGCCGCGAGCGTCCCGCTTTCGAGGGCGGCGGCCCATTTGCCGTACACGAAACCCGATCGATCTGCTGCCGCTGCCGCAGTCTGGAGGCAGTCGGAAGCCTGCCGCCAGTCCCCCATCTCTCGGAAGCGCTTGGCCGCAGCCACATTCACGAGACACTCCGCCCGCTGACTGCCTCTCCGGCTCGTGTATCGCCTTCCGCGAGCGAGGTAGCGCTGGACGTCTCGGTCCACCGGGTTCTTGTGGAAAGCCGCCAAGCGATAGGCCCCGTACTGCTCAGGGTCTGTTCCGCCGACCGTGATTGCGTAGCGACCCGTCTGCGGGAGCGTGACTTCCACCATGGCGTTCATGAATCCGCCGCTGTCATCGCTCTGGCCGATGATCCGACCCGAGGGATCCGCGAGAATCAGGAAGGAATCGAGCTCGAAGGACTCAACCGTGAGAACAAGGTGCTCACCGGCGCGCCCTTCGAAGCCCCATTCTCGTTGAGGACCCCGGAAGGGGCCTCGCTTCACAGGGTCGGAAGGCAGTAGGACGTCCGAATGCATCTCGCCCGCGGTCAACGACATCTGAGGCTGCCGGCGCCACCCCAGCGATAGAGCGATGAAAATCGCGAGCAATCCGATGAAAGGAAGCTGCAAAGGATGCTTTAACATGGCCCAGAAAGTGATATCTCTATTATAGCAGGCCGCTTAGCAAATCGCGTGCGGCGAGACCCGCGGGCATTGAGCGTGGCGCCGCAACCCCGCGCGGAGGGGCTCGGGGCGGAACGCCCTGCGCGTCAATGTGCTAAAATAGATCACGGAATCGGGCCGGCGACAGCCGGTTACAATACGTGTCGAGGCACAAGCTCCAGGGACATATGGGACTCAGGCTTATCGCGCATCCACTCCTCACCAAACAACGCGGACGTGATCCCTCCGGAGACGATCGCGGGGCACCGCGGTCCGAACGACCGAGCGGAGGGCCGGCTTGATGGACGATAGCGGCGAGGTGTTCGGCGCGATTCCGAATGCGTTGGTGGACTCCGGGGTGGTGGAGCCGCGTGCAACTCCGGTGTACCGGAACGTCGCCCGTTTTCTTGACCGGGCCAGAAAAGGTGCAGCGGACGCGCGGGAGGAGATCTGTCGAGCTCTCTGGATGCGGTTGCTGGAGGTGGCCAGACGCCGCATGCGGGAAGAGGACGCGCAGGACGTGGTGCAGGAGAGCATGCTCACGATTGTGGACCGGATCGAGCACCATGAGACGCCGGAGTCGTTGTTAGGATTTGCGCATGGAGTCCTGCGAAACAAGATCGGCAATTTCTACAGGAAGCGGAACCGGCACGAGCAGGTCGTGATGGCGATGGGGCGCCCGCCGGAGGATTCCCGCACCATTGACGCAGATTTGGCAGGCGCAGAGCTGTCGAGGATCGTCCGCGAGGCGATCGACGAGTTGAGTGAGCGATCACCGCATTGCCGCGACGTCCTCCTGGGACTCGCCGAAGGAAAGAGATACGCGGACCTGTGCATCGAGCTCGGAATCCCTGCCTCGCTGATCGACAAGCGTGTATTCCGCGCTCGGCAGGCCCTGCGCAGCATCATTCGCAAAAGGCTGAACCGCGCACGCATGGCTCGGCTGGCTGGAACCGGGAGGCAGTGAGATGGAGGGGGCAGGGATGATGTCGGAGCTGAAGTGCACGGACGAGAAGCTGGGCAGGCTGATCGCTGGCTACGAGCTTGGGGCGCTCGAGGAGGCACAGCGGACGGCTTTCGTCGAGCACGCCTTCGATTGCCCATACTGTCATGAAGAGCTCTACGCCATGGGACCGTACATGAGCGTGCTTCGAACCGAGGCACCTCGTCTTCGGCAGCGGACGGCCCCGGCAAGCAGAACTATGCCTGGACAACGATCGAAATGGTTGGGGGCCGTGGCCGCGGTCCTTGTCTTGGGTGTCCTCGGACCGTACCTGTATTTCACCCAGCGCGATCGACCCGGAGAGAACGTCCCTCCTCCCATCGATGTGCCCAAAGCCGAGTATGCGCCGGCCTCCGAAAACGTGCGCGTCGGCACAGGAGGCGCGTTCAAGGCTGCGATGCGCGCCTATCTGCAGAACGACTTTCAATCTGCGGCGATCGAGCTGGAGGCCCTGATCCGTTTGGAACCGGAAAACACTGAGGCGCGTTTCTATCGAGGTGTGTCTCTACTTCTGATCGGAAAAAACGATGAAGCGACCCCGGTTCTCAGCGACGCCGTGGACAGGGCCGCAGCAACGCCGTTGGGGGAAGCGTGTCGATACTATCTCGCCCTCGCCCACGCGCGGTCGGGCCACGTCGAGCAAGCGAGAGCCCAGGCTGCGGCTCTGATTGACATGAACGGGAAGTACCGATCGCGCGCTGAATTATTGGTGAGAGCGCTGACGTCACGCTGACCCTATGCGTCGACGCTGGGCGCACGGGCTTGCTGCCCCGGGGGAGACTCCGACTTCGTAGAAAGCGGGAGCTTCGCTCCCGCACTCCGAAAGCCGTCGTATTACTGGAGCCTGACCACAGGCTCATCGTCCATCAACTGCTTGCGCGTGCGTAAGTCGAGGACGGTGGCGGTGAGCCAGCGGTCGGCGTTGACGGCGAACGAGACCTCCAGGCGGGGCGCCTTCTCGCGCGGATCGTGCGGAGGGTTGAGGTATCCCATGGCTGGGTTGGACTCATTCAAAGGTACGATGACAGTCTCATCCGGCCGGCCGGCACCGAGGGAGTGGAGGCCGCCGGCGAGGATTGTGAGAAAGAGAAGGATCCCTACGCCTTCCATCATTTGAAAAGCGGGCCAATCCCGACGTAGAAGCGCCCACGACCATCGAACCCGATGCTCCCGCCGGCGTATGCCGGGCCGAGGAACGTCTCCAGAACGACCACTGCCGTGGCGTTTGTTCTCACTCGAGCATGTCCGATCCGCTCGAAGACCGAGCCATTCTCGACCCAGCCGCCGAGGAAGATGTTGCCGCCAAGGAAATCCGGGAGGCGGCCGACGCTGCGCAGGAGTCCCGCGTTGAGGAGAAGGTAGTTGCTCCCACGAAGCTCATCGTTATCGATCGCGCCCAGGCGCAGTGGCCCGCCGAGCGTGAAATCGTTTGGCGGAAGAGGGTGCTGCCCGGATGAGGTCCCCCCGGCCGTCTGAACGAATAGCCGGTATTTCGGGCTGAGCGATCCGAACCACGAGAGCGACGTCTCGGCACTGGTGAAGCGTTCGAGGGACTTGCGGTCCAGCCCATTCCCAGAGGTCGAATCGGCGGCAGAAAAGAACCGGCGCATGGCAACTCGCGCCAGCACTCCGCGCGTCGGAACAATGGGACTCGTCTGACCATCGTAGGTCCACCTCACGGACGCGAAGCTCTCGTTCCCGCGGACAACCGGGAGCAATGGATCGCCGACGCGCACGGAGGTCCGGAGGTTCGCGAGATCGCATCCGATTCGGAGCTGGCTCTTGCCGGAGGTGTTCAGCCCGAAATCGAAGCCGACCCCGGCGCGCGATGTCCGGTATTCCGCCGCGAATCGGCCGCCCATGTATCCGTTGCTGAGCGTACGGCTGGCTGTTGCTCTAGGCGCAATGAACCATGGGCTCTCGCCGAGCGGTCGATAGAGCTCCCCGGCAAGGACCAGCCCACTTCCGACCCCGGCGTCTGCGCGTATCTCGGAGCCCGTACCGGCCACATCATAGCCAGTGATGCGCGCTCGCGCATTCATCGAAAACTCCGTCGAGCGCGTGTTGTCGAGATCGAAAGCGAGTGAGATGAAGGGAGGGCCATAACCCTTGGGCTTGATCCGGACGAGGAGCCCCTTACCAGCGGGGCTCTCAATCAGCTCGGGGGTCGCCGTCTCGTATCGATCCGTGCCCGTGACGGACGAGAGCGCCACGGAGAGACGGCCCATGTCGAGCGGGCTGCCAATCTGACTCTCGAGCATCTCGCCGATCTGTTTCTGCTCCCGCGGCGGCACTCCCTCTATCGATATGAACTGCGGCGCAGGCGAATCGGTGCGGCGCCGATGCGCTCGATCAGTGTTGTACCGCTCATACGCGGCCGCATCGATCGCCAGCGGCATCAACACCTCCGCTGATTCCTCCGCGGATTCGTACCCAAGGCCGGCGATTTCGTCGCTCCGCCGCCAATCCACCGCGGTCACACCCGGCAGCTCTGGCTGGATGACGATATCGGCGCATCGGAGCGCCTCGCGAGTCCTCGGGATCATCATCGTGTCGATCGTTTTCGCCAGGAGAGTGAACATGGATTCGCCGCCAGATGAGGGGTCCGAGCGCGATCCGACGTCGACGGCGATCACGATGTCCGCACCCATCGCTCGCACCACGTCCGCGGGCACGTTGTTCAGAACTCCCCCATCGACGAGGAGCCTCCCGTCGAGCTCAACCGGGCCGAACACGGCCGGGATCGCCATTGTGGCGCGCAGCGATCGCGCCAGCGACCCCGAGCTCAGGACCACTGACTCCGATGCGTTGACGTCAGTCGCGACGCATCGGAATGCGGTCGGCAGCTCATCAAAACTTCCGACGCCGCTGTAAGGGAGCGCGATCTTCGCCAGCAACAGATCGATCTGCTGTCCGGGCTCGAGGCCGCTCGGCGCCCTGAACCCCTTCTTCCAGCCGAAGTCAATCCGGGACGGATACGCGCGTGCATCCTCCTTGCGGCGAAAGGTCTTGTACTTGAATGGCGAATCACCCAGGAACATGATGTCCCAATCGGCATTCCGCAGGAGCTCAGCGATTTCGTCCGGCGACATTCCGGCCGCAAATGCCCCCCCGACCAGCCCGCCCATGCTCGTGCCCGCGACGTAGTCGATGGGAATCCGATGATCCTCCAGCCACCTCAGCACCCCGATGTGGGCGATCCCACGCGCGCTGCCGCCGCCCAGGGCCAGTCCGATGCGTGGTCGGGTGTTCGGAGTCGGCTGCGTCTCCTGCGCCGCCATTCCCGAGGTGCTGAAGAGCAGGGCCAGAACGGATGTGAGTGCTCTCACGGTCATCCGCGCCATGATACCACGAGGCGCGGAACGTACCTCAGCCCGCGTCCACCAGCCGCCCGAGGATCACGAACTGCAGCGGAGCGAGCTGGAGGCGGACGAACACTGTCGCATTGTCCTGATCAGGGTGCGCCTGAACAGCCGCTTCCCCAACAGCGCCGTAGAGAAACGCCATCGTGCTCCCCGGAGGATGGAGCGCGCTGTCAACGGCCACGCAGTCGCTCCGCGCCTGGTCCGTGGATGTGTTGTATGCGACCAGCACCTCTTCGCCCGCAAGAATGCGCGAGAACGCCAGGGTGCACGGCTGGCCGCTCGGCATGCCGAAACCGGAGCCGTCGCCGGATACTTCGCGAAAGTACATCCGTCCGAACCGGAGAGCCGGGTGACTTCGGTTGACGGCCGCGATTGCAGAGATCTCGCGGTAGATTTCGCATTCCTTGTTCAGGAGGTTGCGCTCTGTGTCGTCAAGGTCGAACATGGCCTCCCGGATTGCCTCCTCCGACGTCCCCTCTCCGGCGAACCCCTGCTCGGTGCCATAGTAGATGCAGGGAGTGCCGAGAGCGCAGATGAGGTAGCCGACCGCCGCGACCACCTGTTTCGGGTGAGCCCCGGCGCCGAAGCGGCGTTTGTAGTGTTGCCCGACCTGATCGTGGTTATCGAGGAATGTGACGAAGTACCGGCCGAGCTCCCCGCGACTCAGCGCGCGTTCACGCAATGCGTCATAGCGAGACGTCAAAGTGGCCGGCGAGGCGTAGCCTTTGATCACGCCCGGAAGAATCCAGTAGAGGGGGAAGTCGAGCACAGAGTTGAGCCCATAGTAGATGGTCCTGTCTCCGAGGCGCCCCGCAGTGTTCGGACCCGTATAGCGGTTGACGGCGTCGTCGCCGGCGATCAGCTCTCCAAAGAGGAAGAAGTCGCGTTTGCCGAGCTGATAGGCATACTCACGCACCTCCTGGCAGAACCGCGCGATCGCCATCTCGCCCATGTGCTTGACCGCGTCCATCCGGTACCCGTCGATGTCCGCCTCGCGGATCCAGTATCGGTGCACGTCGATGATGATCTGTTGCAGCGCCAGACCCGCAGGATTGTCGTCATTGTTGAATCCCTTGAGACCGAAGAAATCGCCCATCTGGGTCTCGGGCTGCGCGTCCCAACCCCAGTCCCGGATCTGCCCCCGCCGGTGGAAGTAGTCCGGATTTCGGAGCTCGACCGGAACAGGATAGTCATCATGCCGCCAGCCTCCGATCTCGTACTGACGCCCGTCATCGGAATAGAAATACGGCTGGTCGTCCGGGTAGAACCAGACATCTCCGCAGTGATTTGCAACCGCATCCAGAAAAACGCGCATCGTGCGCTGATGCGCCGCCGCGACCAGCTCAACCAGATCCTCTTTCGTCCCGAATCTGGGATCGACCTTCAGATAGTTGCGGATGGCATAGCCGTGGTAGCTGCCTGATGCGCGATCGGGCGCGCCGTCGTTTTCGAAGATCGGGCTGAGCCAGATGGCGGTGCATCCAAGATCCTGGATGTAGTCGATGTGGCGGGTGATGCCGGCGAGGGTCCCGCCACAAAAGCGCCGAAGTCGAGCCGCGTCGCCGCTTCCTCGTGCAGGAGCCACGCCCCCAACCGATCGCCGATCTCGATCATCGTGGAAGCGATCGACCATGAGAAAGTAGATGAGCTCCTCGCGCCATTCCCTCTCCGACGACCAGTATTTCTTTCCCGGGATCGGGCGCAGATCGATCTCTTTGATCGAGCGGGGCGTTTCCATAGATTCACTCCATGATGCCGTTGGTCGACGCTATTGCCGGATCCACATTATCTCATACAGCACCGCCTGGAGGCTCATCGTGAGCTCCATCCCTGCCACCTCCGGCCGCGCAAAGCGATAGGCCATCTCGTGGAGGACATCGGCTTTCGTTCTCCGCCTCGTACAGAAAATGTCCGAACGAATGGTATCGGCACTGTCGTTCGGCGTCGCTCCAAGTTGGGGGCGGGCCGGTATCTGGAATTTGTTGCAGTGTTTGGCTCCTGATTCCAACCGTCCGATTTGGTGTAGAATCGACAAGCTGTGGTGAGCAGAATCTACCTCGACGCCTGCTGCCTGAATCGCCCGTTCGACGACCAGGCATCGGACCGGATTCGCATCGAATCAGAGGCGGTCCTTCTCATCCTTCGGCACCTGCAATCTGGTGCCTGGCACTGGATCGGGAGCGAGGTGCTCGAGCTGGAGCTAGAGCGGACGCCTGACGGCGAGCGTCGAGGACGAACGTTGGCGCTCTATTCCAGCATCAAGCAATCGGTGCGCGTCGGAGAGAGGGAAGCCCGGCGTGCCAATGAATTGCAGGCAATGGGGTTTCAGGCGTTCGATGCGCTCCATCTGGCGTGCGCGGAAAGTGCCAAGTGCCATGCCCTCCTGACAACAGATGACAGGTTGCTCCGTCTGGCAGCACGGAAGGCACGCGATCTGCGCATCAAGGTAGCAAACCCGCTGGATTGGCTCACGGAGGCGTTGGGAGAATGAAGACACAAACGATGTCGTTGGAACAACTCCGTATCGCGGCCCTCGACCTGCTAGCTAGGGAGTTGGGGCCTTGGGGCATGGTACGCTTTCTGCAACAGTACGAGACCGGGCACGGCGACTATTCGATCGAACGGCATCGGTGGCTCGACAACACGAGTGTTGACGAGCTTGTCGCCACACTCCGCCGGCTTCGAAAGGGCAAGACGCGGAAGCGGGAGAGATAGGGCTCGATCATCACGCTGGCTCGCGCGCTTCCCTGTTCCGGACGCCGAGGTCCACGGCCGCCTCCGGACGAGGCTACATCCGGGGGAATTCAGTCCTATCTCTGGTGCGTGACAAATCCCGTTTGTTCCAAGTGATGATCGCCAGTCAGCGCCTGGCGGAGTCGGCGCACACAACATCTCGTCGAGCGCGTGCCTCGGCCACGTGGCTCACGGGAGCCCAAATCAACGTCCCCGAAACGCGTCACATTACGGAACAGGCCCGCTAGACTGTAGCCAGCCGTTGAATGTGATCAGATTGTAGAGTGTTTGGGAATAGTCCTCGTGGCCTGACTGGTGCTTCGCCCAGAGGTCCTGCCAGGCGCGACGATTGAAGACTTGATCCGGCACGGTTCGAATCGTCTCCTCGCCGAGATGTTTCAGAGGCTCGCGGAGCCACTCGGCCAGCGGGACTCCGAAACCGTGCTTCTTCCGAGAGACGATCTCATCCGGAAGCCGGCTGCGCGCCCAGCGGCGCAGGATGTGCTTGCCGGTCCCGCCTTCGAGCAGCAGGTGGTCAGGGAGAGCGAGACAGAAATCGGCGAGCTGGGCGTCGAGGAATGGCATTCGGCCCTCGAGGCTGAAATGCATCGCCAGGCGGTCCTCCTTGACCAGGAGATCGCCCGATAGATACGTGACGAAGTCTGCACAGAGAGCATCATGCAGTGATGGAGAGCCGGGCATCGGCGGCAGTAGGTCGCCGCGTAGGCGCTCAGCGTCAACCCCCGCGCGTTCGATCGCATCGGGAGTGAAGAGCCCCAACAGGAGCGCTTCCTCCATTGGGCGGAGAGTCGCGAGATATCTGAGACGCGCCGGGCCCGCCAGGCTGGCGAGGAATCGCCTCGCGAGAAGAACCTCCTCGAGCAGGGACGTGCGTCTGGTGGCGGGCAGGAGGCCGAGAAACGCGCGCGCCGCACCGAGCAACGGTGACGGGATCCATCCCAAGCGGCGCCGCAGCCGCTCAACCTGGTACTTCCGATATCCGGCCATCACGTCGTCGCCACCCGTGCCCGTCAGCGCGACCTTGACGTGGCGAGATGCGAATTCGGACAGATAGTACGTCGGGATCGCGGAAGGATCGGCGAACGGCTCGTCGAAAATCGCCGGCAGTCGAGAGATGACCGCAGCCGCGTCCGGTGTGATCTCGACGCGCTCGTGCCTGGCGCCGAACATGCGGGCCACTTTCGCCGCGTACTCGCCTTCGTCATAATGCCCCATCCCTGGAAAAGAGACGGAAAACGTGCGCACGTTCTGGAAACCGTGCTCATGCATCGCGGCGAGCAGGCACGAGCTATCCAGGCCGCCGCTCAGAAACAGACCCAGCTCCACGTCGCTCCTGCAGTGGATCTTCACCGCACCACTCAGGAGCTCATCGAAACGATCGTCCGCATTCCGCTGGTCGATGCGCTGCAGCGGTGGCTTCCAATACGCATGCTCCTCGACCTCGCCCCGGCTCCACCTCAGGTAGCAGCCTTGCGGTATCTGGCGGATTCCTTCAACAATGCTCCGGCCGTGGGGCACGTAGCCCAGGTCGAAGAAGACAAACATCGACCGGCGATCGATCGGCAGCCGACCGGTCAGTCGCGATAGCGCTTTGAGCTCGGAAGCAAACAGGATCTCGCCGTTCCGGTGCCAGTAGTAGAGAGGCTTCATCCCGGCACGGTCACGCGCCAGAATCAGCTCCTGCCTCGGCGCGTCCCAGATGGCAAGCGCGAACATCCCGTTGAGCTCGGCCAGGCACGCCGCCCCGCGCTCCTCGTACAGGCGCAGGATCACCTCAGTGTCGCTCTCACTCGCGAACCGATGCGATCCCGTGAGCTTCTGCCTCAGCTCGACGTAGTTGTAAATCTCGCCGTTGAAGATGATCCGCACCGACCCGTCCTCGTTCGACATCGGCTGACGCCCTGCCGGCGAGAGGTCGATGATCGAGAGGCGGCGGTGGTGGAGGCGAACACTGACCCCGCCTCGATCGAGTGCGCATGACCCTGAGTCGTCAGGCCCCCGGTGGGCCAGCAGCGCCGCAGCCTCCTCGAAGACGCGGCACTCCGGGAGTGAATCAAGCGAGACGCCGCCAACAATCCCGCACACTCAAGCCTCAGTCCACCAGAACACGCCCATCAGCGACCGCTGCGCTCCAGCCTCCATGCGTTTTGACGCGACCTCAGGTACCAAACCCGAAGATGTTCACCACGGCGGACAGACCGGACCACCTGACTTCAAGTCTACTTCAAAAGCGCAACAAACCCGGCTTGCTCGAAGTGATGGTCGCCTGTCAGTGCTTCGCGGATTCCCCGCTCCTCCATCGTCACAAACGAGATGCAGTCCGTGAGAGACCAATCTTTGTCAGGCCGCCCCCGATAGAGGGTGACGCCGGCATCGAAGAGCTCCTGGGTCGGGGGTACGATCACGGTGTCTCGGTCGGCCTTGAGCAGGTCGAGCAACTCCAGAAAAAGTACGCGGTTTACATGTTCTGCAAGGCCGTCGCCCAGTTCGGCTAGGACGAATGCGGTGGTTACCATCCGCCAAGTCGGCTCCTTCGCTGCTTCGTCCGCCCTGGCATGAGCCTGGTCAGAAGGATTGACGAGGGCCAGGAAGTAGAACGTGTCGGCGAAGACCTCCTTCACCGTCTCCGCGTCCCGTGCAGGTAGTGATCGTGCTGTTCGGCAAGGTCTGCTGGCAACCCCTTCGCGCGACCGCCCCATCGTCGGAGAGCGTCCCAAACAGTCGGTCCCTCACGCGCATCCGGCGTCGGTGCAGCGACAGGCTCCACACGCACCACAGCCCCATCGGGGAGCGCGTGAGGATTATCCAGCACGACAACCCCGCCGTTCACCTTGCCTCGGATCTCCATACCATCCCCCTGCCTAGCGATTATACACTACATCTTGTCCTCCCCTGCGCCGGCGCTCCCGGCCATTTCGGAAGTTGTGTGACAGGTAGCTGCAGGGGCAAGTTCTGGGAGGTTCGATGAAGATGGGAGATTACGTGATCCGAGGCCGGCGAGAGGTCGATGATGGAGAGGCGGCGGTGGTAGAGACGGACATTGATGCCGCCTGCATCGAGTGCGCACGACCCGGTGTCGTCAGGCCCCCGGTGAGCCAGCAACGCCGCAGCCTCGTCGAAGACACTGCAGTCCGGGAGTGGATCAAGCGAGACGCCGCCGACACTCCCGCACGCTCAGATCTCGGTCGGGGTCAAGAGGTCCGGCGAAGAGAAGCGGCAACAACTCCTCGCGATGCCACCCAAGAGCTTTGAACTTGGAACTTTGAACGTTGAACTTTGAACTTTGAGCTTTAGACTCACCGACACCTCGCCGCCGCTCTCCTCGGTGCGTCCCTCGCATTGATCGTTTCCTGAAGGAGCTTCAGCGCCGCGAGGGCATCGAGGCGCCCGGCCCCCTGTTCGTTCTCCTTGTACTTCAGCTTCCGGCTCGACTTCTGCAGGATGCTCTTCAGATCGCCCGGGGCGATCCCGTGACCCATCCGTCTGGCCACATCGACGAGCAGCGCGACGACGCCGGTCACGTGTGGCGTTGCCATCGACGTCCCGCTCATCCTCACGTATCGCCTCACCGTGCGTGACACGATCACGTCGCATGCGGACCTCCCGGCCTTCGTGCTCCGGGCCGATGTGACTCCCGGAGCATATGGGCACGCCGCTTTCGAATCGACGCCCCCGCCCACGGCCACGAGATCCGGTTTGCTGATCGTCTTCCGCTTCCAGCGAACCGGCCCTCGTGATGAGTAGGCCGAGAGACGGTCTGTTTTGTCCACCGCCCCGACGGTGATCACGGAGGGAGCGCAGCCGGGCGAGCTGATCGTGGATGGATCAGGTCCCTCGTTTCCCGCGGCGACGCAGACCGTGATGCCGTCGCGAGTGAGTGCTTCGCACTCGCGGCTGAGCGGGTCGTCGGGAGTGCCGCCGCCCCCCAGGCTGATGTTGATGACATCGACCTTTTGAGACGAGAGCCATGACAGACCGGCGATCACATCAGCCGTGTCGCCGCCTTCCTCGGTCAAGACCTTCGCGATGACGAGACTCGCGGCCGGTGCGACTCCGCGATACCGTACCCCCGCGCCTCCGGCGATACCGCAGACGTGAGTCCCGTGCCCAACGCCATCGACAAGACCGGTGTCAGTGAAGTCCTGGTACGCAGCGATCCGCCCCCGCAAATCGGGGTGGGACCGATCGACTCCCGTATCGACGACTCCGATGCGCGCACTCGCGCCCGTGGAGCCGGCCCTCCATGCCTGATCGACTGCCATCAATGGCACGCTTTGATCGAGCATCGGGACGACCTGGGATGGACGTTCGACCGCGAATCCCAGGCGCCGGAGCGCCCGCTCGAGCGCTCCCGCCCGGCGATGGCCTACCTCGACGACAACCATGTTGATCCGACGGTGAGTGTGCGCCACGCGCGCCTGATAGCGATCCAGGAGCGTCAGGTCGATGCCAGCCGCGGCGCATTCGGCGCATGCTCCCTCGGGATCCTCGGCCCCGCGGACGGACTTACCGATCTTCCCTGGTGGCGTCACCAGCAGTTTGGCTACCTGTTCTCGCCGGCTCGCTCTCTCTGCCCTTCTTCTCGGAATCCAACCGTACATGAGTGCCCCCTTATCGATGCCAGACTTCTAGAACACCTAACGCGGCCGAGCCGCAATCAAAGAGGTTGCGTCTCCGCCGCACGTGAGAGCGTGGAGCGTGGAGCGTGAGAGCGTTCTTCCGAGCCACCCCGATCGGCCGAGACGACCGCTCCGTTCCTGCATTCCTCCCCTCCTGCTTTCCTGAGAGGAGTTCGGAAGATCTAGCCGCCTCAGATTTCTTGCCATTTCGTGTCAACACGCAACTTGTAAGACACTA
>JACPPM010000099.1 GCA_016191015.1 Acidobacteriota bacterium
CACTAAGGCTACGGCAAAGTCCCGGAAACCGCAGATTTCACAGATTGACTCGCAGATGTCGCCGATTGCTTCGCGCCGACCCGAGAGCGAGGAGCAAGTTGCTCGTCGGTTGAATGCCGGAAGAATCTGCATAATCTGCGCGGAAATCTGCGCCATCTGCGGTTTCGCACGGAACGGCCTCGCCCGAGTCGGCGCCTCGACTTTGCCGCAGCCCTGCCCAGATTCCTTTCGGCCTGTCGGCCAGCCAAGTTGTGTAGAAACTGACGTGAGATTCACCGCGGAGGCGCAGAGGACGCAGAGGAGGGAAGAAATGGCGGATGGTCCGTTGGCTTTGGCTGCTCAATCTGAATGTGCCGGTTCTCAAGGACGGAATCGACAAGGACATCTCCGCGCGCTCCGCGTCTCTGCGGTGAGACGAACGGCCCTCCATGCGCAGTACCTGAGTAGTTACGGAATCTGACTCTTGAACTTCCTACGATGCGGCGGCGAGAACCTGCCGCTTCTGGAGGCGGCGGAGGCCCAGTAGCGCGGCGCCGAGTGCCGCGACTGCCTCGGGATGCGCCGGGACATTCACCTGCACCTTCCAGACCGCACGTCCCGATGCCACCATTCCCGCCTGCCTCGCCACACCGCCGATGAACGTAAGCTCGCCGTCCAGCCCGACGCGCTTGAGCTGCCCGAAGGAGCGATCTGCCAGCGAATCGTGGATGCCTCGCAGGATGTCAGGGACCGTCCGTCCCTCGGAGACGTGATTGATAATCTCGCTCTCGGCCAACACAGCGCAGACGCTGCTGATCGGCTGGGCCGACTGACTTTCCATGGAAAGATCTCCGATGCGGTCGACAGCGACGTCCAGGTACCGTGCCGCCCGCTCCAGGAATCCCCCCGAACCAGCCGCGCACTTCTCGTTCATGTGGAATTCCTTCACCCGACCGCCGTCCCGCAACCGGATCGCTCGCGTCGATTGCGCCCCAATGTCCAGCACGTACTTGGTGCTCGGGAAGAGAAAATACGCCCCCCGGGCACCACATGTCAGGTCCGTGATCTGAATGTCGCGAAAAGGCACGGCATACCGCCCCAGTCCAGTTGTCGCAACGTACGAGATCTCGTCCCGCCTCCGCCCCGATCTCGCGAGCGCGTCCGTCAGGACGTCTTCGGCCACCTTCACAAAATCCGCCTTGGTACGCGCATCGGCCGTCCCCAGCACATGCTGTCCTGCGTCGATGAGAACGCACTTGGTCGAGCCCGAGCCCAGATCGATTCCTGCTACCAGCATCTCTTCCTCCACCTCACCCTGCCGTCCCGTTGGCTTCCTCACCGTCGGACCACCCGGTCAGATCCACCTTCGCCACCTCGACGGCACAGAGCTTCTCGGCCCGTTCGAGCGCGAAGAGCGCGGCACCGAAAGCGCCGGCAAAGTGAGCGTCTTCGTGGACGTTCATCTTGTGCCCAAGGGCAGCTTCCAGCGCCCTGACCATGCCGATGTTGCGCGAAACACCGCCGGTGAATGTGATCTCGTCCTCGATGCCCACGCGCCGTGCCAGCGACACCGTGCGGGTGGCGACCGCCTTGTGGACTCCCGCGAGGATGTCCTCCACCTTCTTCTTCTGTGCGACGTACGACATGATGTCGCTCTCGACGAACACAGTGCAGACGGATGAAAGCTTCGAAGGGTTCTGCGATTTCAGAGAGTAGGGTCCGATCTCTTCGAGCGAGAGTCCCATCACATCGGCGGCTGCCTGCATGAAGCGGCCGGTGCCTGCGGCGCACTTGTCATTCATGCAGAAATCGAGCACATCGCCGGAGAGGCCTACCTTGATGGCCTTCGTATCCTGCCCTCCCATGTCGATGACCGTGCGGGTGTCCGGGAAAAGGAAGTGCGCCCCGCGCGCATGGCAGGTGATCTCCGTGATCTGAGTGTCCCCGAACGTCACCTTGTAGCGGCCATAGCCGGTCCCGACAACGTACCCGACTCGGTCAGGCGCGATGCCGGCATTCTCGGCCGCCAGGTGGAAAGCCTTCTCGGCAGCCTTTGTGACGTTCGCCCCCGTCGATATGATTGAACGCCCCGCGATCGCACGGCGTTCGTTCAGCACGACCGCCTTGGTCTGCGTAGACCCGACGTCGACTCCACCACCATAGATCATATCTGCTCCTTGCCCTGTCAGGCGTTCACGAGTTTGCGGTGCTCGAGCGCCTCGAAGAAAGCGTCGATCCGGTTCTTCATCTGCGCCTCCGAATAGTAGCGAGGATCTTCGAGGTCGCTTTCGACAAGGAGGGTCGGCACGCCCAGCTCCTTCGTGAAATACTCGCGCATGTCCCCCTGACCGGCCGAGAACAGCCGGCAGCTCTTGATCGAGTGGATGACGAGGGCGTCGGCCTCCCACCGCTCCACGTAGTCCTTGATCTGCTGATATCGGTCCAGGATACTGCGGTTCGTCAGATTGTGGACGATCATCTGCTCGGCGATCGACTCCAGCGGTCGTTCCGGGTCGTGCCTGAAGCCGTACTCCCAGAGTCCGCCGACTGTGGAGTACGTGGACGCCACCGAGACGGCTCCCCACTTCGCGAACAGGTTTCGGAAATTTCGGTAGTACGGATACGGTGGCGGTCCCTCCGTGATGATCCGGAAGCGCTCCTCTGGCAGCGGCCCGGCTCCCAGCGCGACCTGCTCCTCATACTCCGCCACGGCGGCGTCGAAGAAGTCCGCTGCCGCCTTGGTCCCGCGCAGAACGTTGATCGGTCCCATCATGTTGATGCTGTCGAAGTAGGCGTCGAACGGGGCGGGTTTGGCTTTGCACAGGTCCTTGGCGCGCGCCCAGCCATCCTCGGCTCTCGCCGCATACCGGCAGATCTCACGCAGCTTGTCGATGTCGAACTTCTTTCCCGTCACCTGCTCGCAGAGGGCAATCAGCTCCTGGAGCTGTTTCATCACGTAGGTGATGTCGTCTTTCGACGGCGCCTTTTCGCGCAGAAAGGGGATGTCCAGCATGAAGAGGGGCGCCTTGCAGAAGTGGGCGATATGCTCGAACCACTTCACGTACACGTTGCACCCGACGTAGTTGCAGACGACGATCGACGGCGACGGGATGGTGCCGGTCGGGCCCACCCCGCCACTCATCAGAAACCCCACATCCGCCTTGACGTAGGCGCAGTTGTCGCCCGAGTAGCCCATCTGTTCGGCCTTGAGGATCATCGGCAGCGCCTGCTTGCGTATGGCCATCTGGAGCGCGTTCACTTCAGGGAAGATCGGATGAATATCGAAGGCGCGCAGGATCTCGACGCAATTGCCCGAGATCATCAGACAGGCCGAGGGTTCGCCGGTCTTCGCCGCCCGCGCCAGGTCATCGTACCAGGCCGACATGATTTCTCGGGACCGTTCGTGCACGACCCCCTGGTATTGTCTCTCAGCAGCCATCCTCATCTCCCTCCCTCAGTCGAAGAGCATCGATTCGACAAATGTCTCGACCTCGTTCCGAGTCCTCTCGAACGTCCACATCTTCTCCTCGAACTCGACCATGAGGTGCGGAATCGACGCCTTCTCGAGCGCCTCGCGGTAGAGGACATAGTCGAACAGCGCCGGCTCGCAGAACTTGGCCGGCATGAAGATCACCGCATCCGCACGACTCAGCCTCACCCGGTCAATCAGCCCTTCCCAGCGCTTCTTGCGCCAGTCATGCCGCACCGACGAGTACGTCGAGCCGTCGACATAGGCGGCGGCCAAGCTCCTCAGAGGGGGGCCCTCTTCACCGACCGGCGTATCGAAGAAGCGCCAGCCACGCAGCAGATCGTCATCGACGATGTAGCACCCGGCTTCCTCCAGAACCTCGATCAGTCCGATCGGGGGCTGTTCGCAGAAAGCCGCTTCGACCACCACGCGAATGCAATCTCGCGGCTTGGCGGTGCGTGAGCGGAATTCGGCGAGCGACGCCTCCAGCAGCGGAATGTGCTCTTCGACCGGCATCAAGGTCCCGGCCCTAAAGAGCAGATACAGCTCGACGGTCGAAATCTTCTGCGGTTCGTCCCGGCGCAGAGCGTAGAGATCCGCGATCAGCGCCCTCCAGCGGTTCCAGACCAGGATCGATGCCGACAGGCGATCGTCACTGATCTCGACCCCGCACACTCGCTGCAGATTGTCCCGCACACGCCGCAGCTCGCTCTCCATGTAGTCGATGACCCCTGCCGAGCTCATGTTCTGCGGATAGTGAAGATAGTCCACGTGGACACCGGGAAAGTTCCTCTTGAACACGCTGGAGAGATTTCGAGCCACATCGCAGATCGATGAGAATAGGATCGCGTCCAGAAGCCCCAGCCTCCCCTGAAATCCCAGCTCGAGCGTGCTCTTCGCGATCGAGCAGACGAAGGACTGGAAGCGGCTGTCGGCATGAGCCAACTCGACGCTGGTCCCCCCTCCCACCACTCCAAGCGGCAGCATCCCGCCCGCGTGGATCAGCTCGACCGGGGTATACACCGGAAAGCAGCCGACCACCTTGCCCCCGGCCTTCTTCCAATCGAGCGCACGACGGTAGGTCGTGTCCTCGACCAGCCCTCGCGACCTCTCCAGAACTTCTGTCAGCATTCGTCACTCCAAAAATTCGAACACCTGTTCGAAAAATATCAGACCGGCTCGCCCGCGTCAAGGACTTTTTCGTAGGCCGGATAATGCCTCGGTGGGGCGGGGTCGCGTCCCGGTCACACGGCATCCAGGCTCCCGGTGAGTTTGACCCTGTCGCCTCCGCTGCGCTACGATCAGGAACGTGCGCGGAGACAGAATACTCGTCATAGACGACAGCAAGGTGATGGTCGCCCGGATTGCACACGAGCTTCAGGCGGTCGGCTACGAGGTCATTAGCGCCGAGAATGGATATCGCGGGATCGATTCGGCCCTCCAGAACCGGCCGGCACTGATAGTCTGTGACTACACCCTGCCTGGCATCACGGGCGACCGAATCATTGAGAAGTTGAAGAGCGATCCCGGCACCGAGGCGATCCCGGTCATCATCTATTCTTCTCAGGCGGACCAGGCTGTTGTGGAGTCCTGCAGGAACGCAGGAGCATCGGCCCAGCTCCAGAAGACCGGCGACTATCCAGCGCTCATCCGCAAGATCCGTGACCTGCTCGGCGAAGGCGACTTCGAAGTTGAGTTTTAGAGACGCGGCGCTCCCCAGCCTTGTCAGGTTCAAAGTCTAAGGTTTCAAGTCTAAAGTTGTTGCAGGCATGAATCGCATTCCTTCTTTGCTGGAACTTTAAACTTGAAACTTTAGACTTTGGACTAGCATATGTCTTTCGACGCGGTCGCCGTCGATTTCGATCGCATGATCGACTGGCCGGCTCGTCTGGGCAGGGAGATTCCGCCTATCTCGGCGATGTTGCGTTCCCGGCTGGCGACCTCTGTGATCGACTTCGGTTCCGGTACGGGTAGGCACGCGATCGAGCTCAGCAGGTGCGGATTCGCTGTCTCGTGCGTTGACAGGAGCCGCGTGATGCGCCGCCTCGCGCGCTCGAATGCCTTCCCCCTCCGAATGAAGGTTGTTGAGTCGCTCGATCGGCTTCAGGGTCGCTACGATGCGGTGATCACGATTGGAAACACGCTGCCGTCGATACGATCGGCGGTGCAACTCGCGCGCATCTTCAAACAAATGCGCCGACTGACCATGCCAGACGGGCTGCTTCTCATACAGGTACGCAATTACGAGAAGCTCCTCAGAGACCGCGTCGAAACGACGGGCCTTCGCGACACAGGAGACGTAACCTATTTCCGTGCCTATCACGCCGAGGATTCTCCACGCGGAGGGCGGTCCGTGCATTTGCACCTCTTCAAGATCGACCGCCGGACCGCTCATCCGACTGTCTCCGGCTCGATCGCGCGCCTTCGTGGATGGTCCCGATCCGAGCTTCGTCGGGCACTCCGTTCTGCCGGTTATCGAGGGATCGCTTTCCATTCCGATTACCAGCTTCGGCCGTTTTCCCAGGCGTCACCGGACATTGTGGTGGTGGCGTCGGCCTGAGCCATCGGCCTTCGACGAGCGGCTTCTCTCGACCGTGTTGCTGGTGATCCTGATCACCCCGCGCGCGTCCATCGACCGGTAGAGTGGAGACGTGGCGCGGTTCGCTAGACTTTGAGTTTTGCCCCACATATAATGGCGGACGCACTGGTGGTCATGCTCCAATCGAATCAACGAAGGCTGAGGACGGCCCGAGCAGGGAGTGCATCTCTCGCGCTGCGGGTACGATGGCGGTTTCCGGCCGCTGATCTGCAGTTCTCTTTGCGTCAGCCATGAACGAGAGCTCCTTCCAGGTCCGGTTTTGGGGTGTCCGGGGATCACATGCCGCACCCGGAAGCCGGACGGAACATTACGGTGGAAACACGACGTGCGTAGAGGTGCAGGCTGGCGGCCACCAGATCATCGTCGACGCCGGGACAGGGATCATTCACCTGGGTCAGGAGATGGTTCGCAACAACGGCGACAAGCCGATCGTTGCCACCATCCTTTTCACTCACGGCCACCACGACCACACTCAGGGATTCCTGTTCTTTGCCCCCTCCTACCGAGGGTCGACCACGCTGTATATCCACGGGCCAATGGCTTTCCAGCAGACGCTCGAAGAATCGATGGCCGGTTCGATGATGCCACCGTTCTCTCCCGTGGCCTTGCATGAGCTGCCGTCGCGACTTTCGATCCGGAACATCTCCGAGAGGGACTACCTGCTGTTTCAGGAAGGCACCCGTGAACCGAGACTCGACGACCAGTTCCACCCTACCTTGACGCAGGGATCCAACGACGTGCGGGTCGATGTCCACCGCTCATACGCGCATCCCAAGGGCGGTGTGCTGGTTTTCAGAATCTCGCACGCCGACCGGTCGCTGGTTTTCGCAACGGATGTCGAAGGCTACTCCGGCGGCGACCGGCGCCTGATCAACTTTGCGCGGGGTGCTGATTACCTGATTCACGATTCTCAGTATGAGATCGAGGAATACCTCTCGCCCTCGAAGACGACGCAGGGATGGGGTCATTCGACATGGGAGATGGCCACGGACGTCGCGCGCCAGGCCGGCGTCAGCAATCTGATCCTGACTCACCACGATCCATTCCACGACGACCGGCAGATCGAGGCCATAGAAGTGAAGGCGCGGGCCCGCTTCCCGCGCTCAACCGCCGCGCGTGAAGGAATGGTGATCGACCTGGTCTCACGCAAGATCTGCTCGCAGTAGACGGCGCGCAGTCCCCGGCACCGGGGCCGCTTCCAAGCCCCGAGCAACCGCAGATTTCACTGATTTCACAGATTCGACCTCGGAGTATTGACGGCCGCGAGATTGTTGTTCCGGGGAATCTGTGCACTCTGCGGTTTCCCCTTTCGGTCTCTTCCGGCTGCCGCAACGCGACCTCTCGTTGCAGGCGCAGTCCTGCGACGAGCCAGGGTCCTTCCGTCCGGCTTGTGATCCATCCGCGCATTTGAAATAATACCGATCTTTGTTCGAGCTCCGAGGAGAGTCATGGAAGCAACTCTGATCAAGCACATCGGGCACACGGCCTTTCGCGACATTGACACATTCGTGCAGGGCGGCGGTTACAGGGCGGTGGAGAAGGCGTTCGGCATGCGGCCGGAGGAGGTGACCGAGGCCGTGAAGTCGTCGGGATTACGGGGGCGTGGAGGAGCCGGGTTTTCTGCGGGCATGAAGTGGAGCTTTGTGCCGAAGGAGAGCCAGCTCCCGAAATACCTCTGTTGCAACGCAGACGAAAGCGAGCCCGGCACGTTCAAGGACAGGCAGATTGTCGAGTACGAGCCGCACTTGCTGGTCGAGGGCATCATCATTTGCTGCTATGCCGTCGGGATCCACTCGGCCTACATCTACATTCGCGGTGAGTTCGCCTACGGCGCGGAGGTGCTCGAAAACGCGATTGCCCAGGCCTACTCCCGAAACTATCTCGGCCGGGATATTCTCGGAAAGGGATTCGATCTCGACGTCACGGTTCATCGCGGTGCCGGAGCATACATCTGCGGTGAGGAGACGGCGCTGCTGGAGTCGCTGGAGGGCAAGAGAGGTCAGCCGCGGCTGAAGCCTCCGTTCCCGGCTGTCGTCGGGCTGTTCAACGGACCGACTGTCATCAACAACGTGGAGACGCTCGCCGCCATTCCCTCAATCATCAACAACGGGGCCGACTGGTATGCCGCGATCGGGCCTGAACGCAACCGGGGGACGAAGCTCTTCTCGGTCAGCGGCCACGTCGTCAAGCCGGGTGTTTACGAAATGCCTCTGGGCACCAATTTGCTGGCGCTGATCAATGACTGCTGCGGTGGCATCAGACCAGGCCGCACGCTGAAGGCGGTCATCCCGGGAGGGGCCTCCGCTTCGGTCCTCAGAGCCGAGGAGTGCAACATCTCTCTCGATTTCGACTCCCTCGCGAAGGCCGGCAGCATGCTCGGTTCGGGTGGTGCGATCGTCATGGACGACAGCACGTGCATGGTCAAGGTGGCGCACACGGCCAGCCGGTTCTTCTACGAGGAGAGTTGCGGGAAGTGTACACCGTGCCGCGAAGGGATCGGCTGGGTGGAGAAGCTCTTTCGGCGCCTCGAGTCGGGCGGTGGCAGGGAGACCGATCTGGCGCTCATTTCGGATATTTGCGACAACGTGAAGGGTAAGACTCTCTGCCCGTTTGGCGAGGCGTTCTCGGCACCGCTCGATACCTTCGTGAAGAAATTCCGTGAGGAATTCCTCGAGCATGTCAGGCAGAAAAGATGCCCATTCGGAAATCCCCCACCCGACCCCGTGCACTGAGACAACGAATCCTGGAGGAAGCGCGCGATGCCGACACTGACGATTGATGGCAAGGAGATCTCCGTTCCGAAAGGGACGACTGTTCTCGAGGCCGCGAAGACAAACGGGATTCATATCCCACACTACTGCTACCATCCTGCTTTGGCCGTCGTGGGCAACTGCCGGATGTGCCTGGTCAAGATCGAAGGCATGCCGAAGCTGCAGACCTCCTGCTCGACAGCGGTTGCCGAGAACATGAAGGTCTTCACGAAGACGGACGAGGTGCGGAAGGCACAGCAGGGCGTGATGGAGCTCCTTCTCATCAACCATCCGCTCGACTGCCCCGTCTGCGATCAGGGCGGTGAGTGCGACCTGCAGGATTTCTCGTACGGATACGGCGCCGGGAAGTCGCGCTACGAATTCGAGAAACAGACATTTGTCGAGCGGTCGCTCGGGCCCGTCATCAAGCTGAACATGAACCGCTGCATCCGGTGCACGCGATGTGTTCGGTTCTGCCAGGAGGTGCGGGGAAAGGCTGAGCTTGACTTCTTCTACCGCGGGCAGCACAGCGAGCTTGCGACGTATGACAACCAGGAGCTGACCGGGGCCCTTCAGGGCAACCTTGTCGACGTCTGCCCTGTCGGCGCACTCACGAGCAAGGACTACCGCTTCAAGAGCCGGCCGTGGGACAACCGTGATGTCAAATCGGTGTGCCCCTTCTGCGAGAAAGGCTGCTCGACGGACATCACCGTGAAATGGCGCACGGGGCAGCTCCTCCGGACCAAGCCCAGGTACAACCCAGATGTGAATGGCCACTGGATGTGTGACCATGGACGATTCGGATACCATGCGATTTTCGACGGGCAACGTGTTCAGAAGTCCGAGGCGACGATCGGGGGCGCGGGGCTCTCCGTCGTGCCCAGAGAGAAGGCCTACGCGGCTGTCTACGAGGCCTCGAAACGGATACGCGAGCGGGATGGTGGCAGCGTGTTTTTCGGACTGGGGTCACCGCATGCGTCGAACGAGGACAACTTCATGCTCGCCAAGTTCATGAAGGACGCGTTCCAGTGTGCTCATTTCGGCCTGAATGCCACGGAGGACTCGGGCGAGGCCGAGGACTACCCAGGCTTCAAGATCCCATCCTTCAAGGCTCCAAACCTTCAGGGTGCGCGGGACGCAGGGATCACCGAACAAGGTGTTGGATACGCGGGGCTGAGGACGGCGATTGGGAAGGGCGAAGTGAAGGCTCTGTTCGTTCTCGCCGGAAATCGCTTCTCGGATTGGCGCGGCGACTTTGAGCTGATGAAGCGCGTCGATCTCCTCGTCATCTTTGAGCTCCTCCCTTCGCCTCTCCACCCTCTCGCCACTGCGACCATCCCCGCTGCCGCATGGACCGAGACCGACGGGACGATGACGAACATGCAGGGTCGGATCCAGAGATTCTGGAGGGGGGTGGACCCGGCCGGCGATGCGATACCGCAGTGGCAGGCGCTGGTTGAGCTGGGACAGCGCTTCGGACTGCAGGGATACCAACAGCTCAAGCGGGCCGAGGATGCCTTCAAGCTCCTCGCCGCATCAACACCAGGCTACGCCGGCCTGGACTATTCGAAGATCGGCGACCGCGGAGTGCTGCGGGTGGTCGAAGAGGCGGCGCTGGCACGGTAGGAGGAGGGGAGGCGATGCAGGAGCTGGCCGCGGTCAACGACGCCCTGGCGCGCTATATTCGTCCCGCCACCTTCCCACTCGCCGCCCGGATGGTCCCGAAGGGTGAGCAGCTTCCGCCGCGAATCAAGAGGCCGTATCGCGACCTCGGCGAAAAGGTGACGATTTGCCAGGTCATCGGAATGGCACGCCACTATGGGTGGGCGATGTTCATCGGAGCCGAGGATGCGAGCTGTCCGATTCAGCGAACGGTGTTCGGGCTCGAGCCCATGACTGAGTACTATTCCGAAGGGAACCTCTGCTCCGGCATGTACACAGCCACTCCCGAGTTGGGGCGCAAGACCGAATCGGCAGTTGCTCGCGTCGGCTATGGAGACTACGACGGGACGCTCGTGGCGCCGCTCGAACGCGCCGCCTTCACTCCGGAGGTGTTCGTCATCTACGGCAATTCCGCCCAGGTCATGATTCTCGTCGCAGCATGGCTGTACCATCGCGGTGGTGAGCTCACCTCATCATTCACCGCCCGCGCCGATTGCTCGGATATCATCATCCGCACCATCCAGAAGGACGCTCCGCAGGTGATCCTCCCCTGCAACGGCGATCGCGTGTTCGGACAGACAGAGGACTGGGAGATGGCTTTCACCGCCCCGGCGCGATGCATCGATGAAATCGTCGACGGCCTCGCAAAGTGCCACCAGGGCGGCATCCGCTACCCGATCCCGAAGTGGCTCCGGTACACGCCAAAGTACCCCGACCACTACACCAAGCTCGACGAGATCTGGAAATCGGGCAAGTAGCCGCGGATCGTTTCGCTTAGTCCGTTTTGGGGTCGAAGAAGTCGAGTCCAGACACGAAACGGCAAAACGTTCGAGGGGACGAGATCTTCCGGACTTCTCTCAGGAAAGCAGGAAGGGAGGAATTCAGGAACGCATCCCGCATCTCGGAGGTCCGCGATTGCACGGAACGCTCTCACCCCTTCGCTTCGCTCAGGGCTCCGGCTCCACGCTCCAGGCGCGCGAAGCGCGCCGGACGCTTGCACGCGCGGTGGGACCGCAACCTGGTCGGTCGCGGCTCCGCCGCGTTCGGGCTCAGTGCGATTCGCCCCACACGCGTTCGATGAACTGGTCCCGCCCGGAGAACATCCTGTAGGACTTATAGCGGACGGGGTCCTTCTTGTAGAAGTCCTGGTGATACTCCTCAGCGCGATAGAATTTTCCTGCCTGCAGGATCTCGGTGACGATGGGCTTGGACAACTTGCCGGAGTGGGCCAGGCGATCGCGCGATGCGAGCGCCAGCCGCTTCTGGTCATCGCTTACGTAAAAGATCCCGGACCGGTACTGCCTCCCGCGGTCCACGAACTGACCACCGGCATCGCTCGGATCGATCTGGCGCCAAAAAACCTCGAGGAGCTTCTCGTAGCTGATTCGGGACGGATCGTAGACAATCTTGACCGATTCCCGATGGCCGGTCGTTCCCGATGAAACCTCCTCATAGGTGGGGTTCTCCTCAATCCCACCCGCATACCCGGAGATGACCTGGGAGACCCCATCGAGTTTCTCGAAAGGGGGCTCCATACACCAGAAACATCCCCCGGCGAATATGGCTTCTTCCTGTTTTCTCTGCTCGGCGAAGGATGCCGTCGCGAGTGCCAAGACGCACCCGATCGATACCCACAATCGGCTCATCGTCATTCTCGCTCCTCCAATCGGCGGGGCCTTGAGCCCGTCCATGCTATCTGTCGTCGTTCTGGCTCAAACCTTACAGTCTGCCGGCTGGTCGATGATTCGATCTCTTCTCGGGCTCGAATCCGGCTTGGTGCATCATGCTGTCACCTGTGTCGAAGAGGCCATGTGGTTTGCTGCTCGACCGAGGGCGGACTCCTCGGCTATGCGCCGTCCACAACTGACCATCGCAGCGACAGCGATGAAATCGCACACCTCCACCCGGAACCGCGGCAGATCGCCCGGACACCCTGACGGAACCCTCCGGAGCGATCTGCCTGCAAAGTGCGTCTCGACGCGCTCAGTGCTGAGGCGAGCCGACGAACTGCGCGCTCCCGAATCCGAGGATCGGGTAGAATATTGGCCCGAGAAAGGCCAATCCCAGCCCGAATCCGGTGCCCTTACCAAAGGCCTTGGCGATGTCGATGGCCACCAGGATGAGAATGACGAAATTCACCAACGGCACGCACAGCAAGATGATCCACCATATCGGGCGGCCGGCAATCTCCAGCAGCACGATCAAGTTGTAGATCGGGATGATGCTCGCCCACCCTGGTTTGCCAGCTTTCGCAAAAGTCTTCCAGAAACCGGCGATCACGAGTACGACGACCGCCAGCCACACCAGCAGGAACATCGTTCCGAAGATCGCTCCCCCTCCGCCGGATTCCTCCACTTGCTTCCTCCTTAGTTGGTCAACGAGGTTGTTTAATCGATGACGGTGCGCGCATGCTCCTTCGGTCTTGCCCCCTCGAAAACATGCAGAGCCCGCCTGTTTGGAATCGACGATTCATGACAGAAGAATAACGGATGCGGGAGACTGGGTGCAAGGACTCCCAGATCTGTCCGAGAATGCATCTGTGATCTGGGACGCGTCCATCGTTGACGTAAACATAGAGGAGAAGGTTTCATTCCGTCTATATCTACGTCCACGGCTAGGCCCCTGTTGTCACAGAGGGCGCAACGACTCGACGGGACTGAGGCCTCAACAGTTCATGAATCCCGATGCTTGACACCGTCCGGATGCTCGCATATTAGTGAATCGCACCATGACCTATTCCAGGAGTAGACAGATGACGCGCCTCTCCTTTCTTGTTTCCATAGCGGCTTTCACTGCGACCACGGCGACGGCCGGAACGCTGACTCATTGCGAGACGAGCGACTTCGCGAGCACGCCACGGTACGCCGAGACCATCGAATTCGTGAAGAGGCTCGAGGCGATCGCTCCGTGGATGCGCTACGAGTCATTCGGCCTGTCGCCGGCGGGGCGCGAGCTTCCGCTCATCATCTGCGACAAGTCGAAGAAATTCGAACCTTTGGCGGGGAAACCGGTGATTCTCGTTTTCAACGGCATCCACGCCGGTGAGATCGACGGCAAGGATGCTTGCCTGATGTTGCTCCGCGACATGACCGCGGGCAAGTATGCCGAGTGGCTCAACAGAATGACGTTGCTGATCGTACCGATTCTGAACGTGGACGGACACGAACGCTTCGGCCTCTACAACCGCCCGAATCAGAACGGCCCTGAAGGCGGCATGGGATTCAGGGTGAATGCCGAGGGAGTGAACCTGAATCGGGACTGGATGAAGCTCGAGACGCCCGAGTGTCGCGCTCTGGTGACTGTGTACAACAAGTGGCGGCCGCAGCTGGTGGTCGACATGCATACGAGCGATGGCGAAGATTTCCAGTACGACCTCCAGTATCTCTGGGGCGTTCATCCGTCCACATCATCGACGAAACAGGCCTACCAGGAAGCGCTCGCGGACCGGATTCGACAAAAAATGTTGCCGATGGGCCACAAGACCAGCCTCTACCTCTCTCTACAAGACCCGACGGATGCGGCATCCGGTGTGCGGCTCTATCCCCCATCCCCTCGCTTCTCCACCTCATACTTCGATCTTCGCGATTCCATGTCGATCCTGGTCGAGACACATGCAGACAAAGACTACCGGACTCGAGTCCTCGCGGCTCGCGACTACCTGGAGCAGCTTTTCTCGGAGATTGCGAAAGATCCGGCGAGCCTCCTGACGGCCACGGACGCGGCTCGGCGCGAGACCTCGTCTCGCCAGGCCGGCGGCCCTTTCGCGATCGGAATGGAAATCACCGACGCGACGCGGCCGTACCCATACGAAGGGTGGGTCATGAGTGCCGTGAAAAGCGAGGTCACTGGCGGGATGATCCCCGTCTACACGCGAACACCGAGAACGTACCAGACCACGATCCAGGACCGCCTCAAGGTCACAAGGGAGATCGCGGTTCCCACGGCCTACATCCTGGAGCCTGGCATGAGTCGGATTGCGAAGAAGATCGAGGAGCACGGGATCACGATACATCGTCTGGTCGAGCCCGCTGAGCTGGCGGTCGAGGCCTATCGCGTGGAAAAGATCGAATTCCAGCCAGCCTCCTACCAGGGGCATCACCCGGCAAGCGGCACGTTCATTATCGAGAAACAGACCCGGCGGTTCGAAGCCGGCTCGTATGTGATCCCGGGTGTTCAGCCCGAAACCGCTGTGTTGGTCTACCTGCTCGAACCTGAATCGGGTGAGGGGCTGTTCCATTGGAACTACTTCGACTGGATCGTCGAGCAGAAGGAGGGACCGGAGGACTACACGATGGAGCTGTGGGCGGCCCAGATGCTGAAGGACCCGGACATCCGCGGCGAGTACCAGGAGAGGCTCGCGAAAGACGAGGCGTTCGCCAAGGACGCGGAAAAACGCCTCCGGTTCTTCTACGAGAAGTCGCCGTACTTCGACCGTGAGGTCGGGTTGTACCCGGTCTTCCGGTACTCGGGGCCATCCGTCCCGAAGTAGAAACCTGGAACCGGACACTGGCGGCGGTCGATATGCCGACGTAGCGCCTCAGTCTTCCGGGCGCTCCACCATCTTCCCACAATTGCCTCATGCGCGGGCTGAAGCCCGCGGCTACCAGAATCGGCGGACTCTGTGCGGCTCATCGTATCCTTCCGAGAGGCGGTAGGTGCGGCTTCAGCCCGCGTTCCGGGCAGTATCGCACCACTCCACTGAGGCGTTATCGCCATCAGCTTCTTGCTTTTTACTTTTTGCTTCCTCCTTTGTAGAATACCGTTTCTCTTTGCCCGGCTAAGCCCGGAGTATGAAGGAGGGAGTGCAGAGTGAAAGTATTAATTACCGGGATCACGGGGTTTGCCGGGTCTCATCTGGCGGACTATATTCTCGCGGAACATCGTGGCGTTGAAGTGTGCGGGATCATGCGGTGGCGGAGTCGCCGCGAGAACATCGAGCACATTGCCGACAAGATCCGTCTGATCGAGTGCGACCTGAGGGATCTCTCATCCACGAAGGACGTGATTGGTGAGCTGAGGCCCGACAAGATTTTCCATCTGGCGGCGCAGAGTTTCGTCCCTACATCGTGGAACGCCCCCGCCGAAAGCCTGACGACGAACATTCTCGGACAGCTCAACGTCTTCGAAGCTTGCCGCTCACTCGGCATCAATCCCTGGATTCAGCTCGCCTGCTCGAGCGAGGAGTATGGGCTGGTGCATCCCGACGAGGTTCCGATCAAGGAGACCAATCCGCTGCGGCCGCTGAGCCCCTATGCTGTCTCGAAGGTCGGCCAGGATTATCTCGGCTACCAGTACGCGCAGTCGTACAAGATGAACATCGTGCGCACGCGGGGGTTCAATCACACCGGACCGCGTCGGGGTGATGTCTTCGTCGACTCGAACTTCGCCTGCCAGATCGTTCGCATCGAGAAGGGTTTGGCGGAGCCTGTCATCTATGTGGGCAATCTCGACGCGATCCGGGATTTCACGGACGTGAGGGACATGGTGCGGGGTTACTGGCTGAGCACGGAGCGATGCGAGCCGGGTGAGGTTTACAACATCTGCAGCGGTCGTGGCATCGTCATCCGCGACATGCTCGACCTGCTCCTCGCCATGGCCAAGGTCAAGGTCGAGCTCAGGACCGACCCCAAGCGGCTCAGACCCAGCGACGTCGAGATCCTCCAGGGAGACTACTCCAAGTTCCACAAAGCCACCGGGTGGGAGCCGAAGTACAAGCTCGAAGACACGCTGGCCGATCTGATGTCCTACTGGCGGCAGAGGTTCAACGCGGCCGGCGCCGGCGCATGCGTTGCCTGATCACCGGGATTGAGGGGTTCGCGGGCTATCATCTGGCCCGTCATCTCACCTCCCGCGGCGACACGGTCGTGGGCACAGCCTTCGCCCCACCCTCCGCCGCGATCGCCGGGTACCATATCGTGTCACTGGACATTAACCGTTCGGACGATGTCCGGAAGGCGATTGACGAAATCGCGCCGGAGGTCATTTACCACCTCGCCGCACTCAGCAACGTCAAGGTCTCCTGGGAAAGCACGCGGAGCACGCTCGAAACGAATTTCATCGGAGCGTTCAACCTTTTAGAGGCGGCCGCCTCGCTGGGCAGAAATGCGCCTCGCGTTCTGGTGGTTGGATCTGCCGAGCAGTACGGGCCGGTGCCGCCTGAGCGGCAGCCGATTTCCGAGGAATGCCCGCTGGATCCTAGAAACCCCTACGCCCTCAGCAAGGTCGCCCAGGAGTACCTCGCCCTCAACTACCTCCGCACCGGCCGCCTCGCCGTCTACCTCGTCCGCGCCTTCAACCACTCGGGGCCTGGGCAGGCACCCATCTTCGTGGCCAGCTCGTTTGCGAAGCAGATTGCGGAAATCGAGAGCGACGGGCGCGAGCCCGTCATGTCCGTCGGAAACCTGACGAGCCGGCGGGACTTCACCGACGTCCGCGATACGGTGCGTGCCTATGCCACGGTCGTCGAAAAGGGTGACCCGGGTGAGGTCTACAACGTCTGTACCGGCACGGCCGTCGGGATCTCCGAAATCCTGCACACCTTGCTCGCCGCCAGCTCGCGCAAGATCCGTGTCGAGGCGGATCCGAAGCTCTACAGGCCGGCGGACACGCCGGCATTCACCGGGGACCGTACGAAAATCAGCTCGAAATGCGGCTGGCTCCCGGAGATTCCTCTGAGACAGACACTGATCGATCTGTTGGATTACTGGCGGCACGAGGTGCGGAAGGCCGGGTAGAGCTCGAGCGGGCGGTGGCTGAGTCCTCGGAGTACAGGCGCAAGACCCTTCACATCGGGGTCGGCGCGTTCGCTCTGTTCCTGCGCTATCTCACCTGGTGGCAAGCGGCCATCTGTGCCATCGCCGCATTCATGTTCAATGCATACATCCTCCCGGCATGGGGCGGCCGGAATCTATGGAGAGAGGCCGATCGAGGCAGAGGTCATCCGATCGGGATCCTCGTCTATCCGATCTCGCTGCTCTTCCTGTTCATGCTTTTCCACGACCGTCTCCACCTCGCGGCTGCCATGTGGGGGATCATGGCGATCGGCGACGGGATGGCCTCGGTTTTCGGCACGGCGATGGGGAGCGCGAAACTGCCCTGGAATCGGAAGAAGAGCTGGGCGGGGTCGATCGCGATGCTCCTCTTCGGGGCCGCCGCCGCGCTGGGGCTCGCATGGTGGACGACCCGGGGTGAAATCGATTTCGCGCATTTCGCCATCCTGATTTGCGTGATCTCGTTTGCGGCGGCTGTCGTCGAGAGCTTTGACTCGCCGATGGACGACAACATATCGGTCCCCATCGGTGGCGGCCTTTTGCTCTACCTCCTGTGCATGATCGACAGCGGCCGCTGGTCTGAGCTCGCCACGATCTCCACCGCGCGCGACCTCGCCTGGGCGGTCGGCATCAACGCCGTGTTCACATCGCTCGCCTATTTCGCGCGTTCTCTCGACTCGTGGGGCTCAGTCGGCAGCTTCCTGGTTGGAGCGACCACGTGGTTCTTTGGCGGCTACCGGAGCTACCTGATGCTGTTCGCGTTCTTCGTCCTCGGCAGCGCGGCGACGAGAATCGGCTATCGCCGGAAGGTTGCCGCAGGGGTCGCCCAGGAGAAAGGCGGCCGCCGCTCGATGAAGCATGTCCTTGCGAATGGGAGCCTTGTGCCGCTTTTCGCCATCCTGTCCAGCTTGACGCGCTCCCCCGAGTATTTCCTGATCGGCCTCGCCGCGGCCATGGCCACGGCCGCTTCGGACACCGTCAGTAGCGAAATAGGGCAGCTTTACGGGCGGCGCACGTTTCTCATCACCACCTTTCGGACCGTCCCTCGCGGGACCGATGGCGCGGTGTCGCTCGCAGGTACACTCGCGGGGCTGCTGGCATCGCTTCTCGTGAGTCTCCTCGGCTTCGCCCTCGGCCTCTACACGCTCACAGGTATGTGGATCGTCGTCGTGGCAGCGTTTCTAGGTACGCTCTTCGAGTCATACCTCGGCGCGACCCTCGAGAGGCGTGGCTATCTGAACAACGAGTTGACGAACTTCCTGAACACGGTCGCAGGAGCCGCCGCCGCGATTGGGCTGCTCTACCTGACCGTCTGACCGGCGGCCGCCACCCGCTACTTCCTTTTCGCTACGCCGAGTTGTGAGAGCTTGGCGGCGACATCCGCGCCGTGGGTCGTCGGGTTTACCTGTTTGTCGATGTCCAGTATTCGTCCGCTCATTCCGATGTAAAATGTCCACCGGTACGGGTATTCACGATCCGGCGTGACCACACCATAGGCGCCGGCGACGCTCTTGCCTGGATCGCTCAAGATGGGAAAGTCGAGTCCCAGGGACTCCGCAAAGGTCTTGTTCGTCTCGAGCGAGTCGCAGCTGGCCGCGAAGTAGGCAACATCGAAAGCCCGGATCGCTTCGCCGCTCTCACGGAGCGACTTGCACTCGGCGGTTCAACCCGATGTGAACGCCTTGGGAAACCAGGCGACGACTACCGCTCGCTTTCCCGCAAAACTCGACAGAGTGTAGGTCTTCCCGTCGGAGCCCTGCAGCGAGAACGCCGGCGCCGTATCTCCTACGCCGAGACCGACCCATCCAATCGGTTCGGGCACAGCCAGTGCTGCCATCGCAAGCAAGACTGAAGTCGCTTCAAGCATCGCGAAGCCCCCCTCGCGACCGATTCTGACACGCAGCTCCTCTCCTCTCAAGCGGTCCTATTCAGCAGACGAAAAAAAAAGCGGGCGGGAGCACGGCCCCCGCCCGTGGTATAGCTTTTCCTTTCGGAAACCTAGGGCTGATCTTCTGAGAAGTACTCGTGGTTGTCTGCGTTGTCGACAGCGTTGGTCGGATTGCTGACAGCCAGATTATGGGCGCCGGTGGCACCGTAGACCCAGTCATCTGTCGATGCCGTGACATAGAAGTGGCTCATCTCGTGAACGAGTGTGCCGGCACGGGAATCGCGACCAAGGTTCGGCGCGCTCCAGAATGCCCTGCACACATAGATCTTGTACGGCTGACTCGGGTAGACGTACGCGTAATAGTTCTTCTTGCAGCCGCAATTGTAGACAACGGACTTGTTGACGAACGCGTCATTGATGGAGTTGAAATGCGACACCACGGTTGAGAATCGAGAGCTCGTGTACGTTCCGAACCAGTATGTGTAGAGGGAGCTGCCGTTCGGATTTGCTGCGAGGTGCTGCTTGGATTTGTTCGAGATGGAGATCGCGTTGTTGTGGGCGGTCTGCATCGAGGACTGCTGGGACGTCGTGCACTTGGTGTAGCCACCGATCACCTCGGGTGCCTCGACGATCGGATGCTGGTCGAGGCCCTCGAACCACAGCCTGATCGTCTCCGAGCCTGCGACCTTTGCGCGGGTCGTCGGGACGGCTGTGACTCCGTCTGCCGGGGCCTGCGTCCGTACGTTCAGGAATGTGGGACGGTAGCTGACCGAATAGTCGCCCTGCTCGGTCATGTCATACACGGCCGAAGGGTCGAAGACGATGCTGAACCGCGCGCCGGCCCTGATCTCGAAATAGTCCTCTGAGATCGGCTCGGCCCTCTTCACCACCGGGCCGACGTACTCTACGGGCTGCCCGTTCCGGGTTATCTCGAAGAGATTTGCGTCGATCTCGTCTGAAGGCACCTGGTAGCGCAGCACCCAGACGCTCCGGTCTCCCCGGTTCTCCAGGCTGAATCGCACTGCGATCGCCTCGTCCGGTGTGTACCATTCGGCCGCTTCCATCTTGCTCGCCAGCACCGGGGCCAGATCCTCCCCAGGCATGGCTGCCAGCGCGGCCCCAGGCACGACCAGGCTCAGGACTGCGATCAGTCCGGCCATCATTGCACGACTATGCTTCATCTTCTCATTCCTCCTTGTCCTAGCTACCTATGTAACGAACGAGAGGGACAACGGAATGAAAATTAATGAGAATTCGGGACGGCTCAATTCAGGGGAGCCACCACAAAATGCACAAAAAGCGCAGAAATCACAAATGTTCAATACCTCTTTTTCATCCGTTCCTTTTGTGCCTTTTGTGCGCTCTGTGCCTTCCGTGGTTACCCCGCCTGAGTAGCTGCGAGAATTTCAACAAATCGAGTGCTCGGCTGCTCGGTCTCACATCGCCCCGTATCGCCGGGTATCAAGAGTGGAAATGTTTTCAGAAGGCTTCGCTGGAAGGAGCGATTCCGGCACTGCCTGCGGTATAATCACGGGGAACACATGATTTCCGAGCAGAAGACGAGGACGCCGGCGACGATTCTCGTGGTCGATGACGACCCGAGCGTGCTCGAGATGATCACGGCCTGTCTGCGGTCGGAAGGGTACCAGTTGAAAGAAGCGGGCGATCCGGAGGAAGCGCTGCGGGTCGTCGAGGGCCTTGCGCCGGATCTGGTGATATCGGACGTGCTGATGCCCGGTATGGACGGGTTTCAATTCATCAGCGAATACACCCGCCGGTTCCCACACAGGCTGACCCCATTCGTTTTCCTCTCATCGCTCGCTGACAAATACAGCGTCGTCCTCGGCCTCGATCTCGGCGCCGACGACTATCTGGTGAAGCCGGTCCACCTCGAAGTGTTGCGGGCCAAGGTCCGGTCTCTCCTCCAGAAAAAGACCCGCTACACGACGCCCACCTTCTACGGCGACCTCTCCCGATACAGCGCCATGAAGCTCCTGCAGTTCTGCGACCGCAAAGGATTGACCGGAGAAGTCGTGATCTCGAGCCCCTGTCTGCACACAAGACTCCAGTTCAGGGGAGGCGACATGCAGACAACCGAAGCGGCAGACCCGGCCCGCTTCCTGGAGAGCCTCTACGAGCTCGGCGAAGGGACCTTCGTCATCCATGCCCAATCGTTCGATTTCAAGGAAATCGAGTCGGCTGCGATTCCTGCCTCAGTCGAGTCATCTGCACCGGTGGCGAACAGGCCGATGGGTCGCCTCTCGGCGGTCAGGATGGATCGCCGGCTTTTCCAGATACAGACCGAGTATTCCGGGCTCAATCGTGATCAGATCGTGACCACGGTGATCGTCGAAGGTCGCATTGTCCACACAAGGACGGGCCTGCCTCCTGCAGGAGCAACGCGTGAAGCGCTCGAGAAGTTCATCGATGGACAGCACCGGGCGATCGAGCAGGAGATCAAGGAGAGAATAAGCGGTGAGGCACTGCGACGGTCGAAGAGCCAGGAAACCTCGCGCGACACATTCGACCGCCTCTTCGATGCCGGCTGCGAGATGTTCCGCGAAAAGGACTACTCCGGGGCGCTCGCCCTCTGGTCCGAAGCCTACGAGATTGACTCTGCCGACAAGACCCTATCGACCAATCTGAAAATCGTGAGGAAGAAGCTTAATCTTTCGTGAGCGCGCGGTCGGGCCCGGCTGATGCCCGGCCGAGGTCCTGCAACTCCTCGCGTACCTCGCCCAGCTCCAGCTCAATCTCCGCGATCAGCCTGTCCGCCGCGGCCCCATCACCCTCTCCCCCACGTTCCTCGACCTGCGCGTAAAGATCCATCATCCTCCGGGCGCCGATCAGCCCGCAGCTTCCGCGGAGGCTGTGAGCTGTCTGCACCACGGCCTGGAGGTCCGACCGGCCGTGCGCGTCGCGCATCGAATCCAGGCTGGCTGGTACCTTTTCCAGGAACCGCGAGACGAGATCTTCGACGAAGCCGGGGGAGGAGATTGCGAGCAGCTTCGAGAGGACCGAGCGATCCAGGCGGGGGACGTCAGCGTCGCTCGCGATCTTGTCCGCGACGACGGCCTGTAGGGGTGCGATTGTCGCGGGCACCCACTGGCGCAAGACCATCTCGAGCGCCTCGGGGCTGAACGGCTTTGCCAGGTAGTCGTCCATCCCCGCCTCGATGCAGCGTTCGCGATACCCGCTCAGAGCGCTGGCAGTCAGCGCGATGATCGGGATCCGCCGACTCCCGGCGCTCACCTCTCGCTTCCTGATTTCCGCCGTCGCCGCGTATCCGTCCATGCCGGGCATCTGGCAGTCCATGAGGACGGCGTCGTACTCGGCGCGTTTGCACGCCTCCACGGCCTGACGGCCGGTCTCAGCCACCGTAACCGCGTGGCCGAGTGACTCGAGGGTCTTCACGAGCACCAATTGGTTGATGGCATTGTCCTCTGCTATGAGGATTCGTGCGCGGCCGGAAGGCACGGATTCCTCCGACCATGCGGTGGCGACCTGCACAGGTTCGGTATCCTCGGCGGGTTCAAGCTTCAAGGTGAACCAGAATGCGCTCCCCTTCCCCACATCACTCTTCACTCCGACCTCACCCCCCATCATCTCGACAAGGCGCCGAGTGATCGCGAGCCCAAGTCCCGTCCCGCCGTATCGTCTCGTTGTCGAAATGTCGGCTTGGACAAACGGATGAAACAGCCGCTCCTGCAAATCAGCCGCAATCCCGATGCCCGTGTCGGCCACCACCCCGCGGATGAACACGTGAGCAGGAGTCGCCTCCAGCAAGGTCAGCCTGACATCCACCCTCCCGCCATCCGTGAACTTGATGGCGTTGCCGACAAGGTTCGTCAGGATCTGGCGGATACGGATCGGATCTCCGCGCAGCCTCGCGGGAATTCCCTCCCCCAACGACCAGGAGAGATGCAGTCCCTTTGCGCGTGCCTGCGAGCCCACGGTCCTCACGACCGCTTCCACCTCTTCTCCAACAGAGAACACGGCACGACGCAGCTCCATCTTCCCGGCTTCGACCTTTGAGAGGTCCAGCACGTCATTCACGATCGCCAGGAGGGTCTGCCCACACCGTTCGATCGTTGCAGCGATCTCGATCTGGTCGGGAGGAAGTGGTGAGCGGAGCAGCAGGCTTGCCATCCCGATCACTCCGTTCAGCGGGGTGCGGATTTCGTGACTCATGTTGGCCAGGAACTCGGACTTGTGTTGCGAAGCAGTGCGCGCCGCCGCCTCGCTTTCGCGCAGCGCCGACGCGAGCCTCTCCTGCTCCCGGAGCGCCTCGTTCAGCTCGCCTGTCCGGGCCTGCACCTGCGTCCGGAGAGAACGGGTCCAGAGGATCGAGCCGATCGTCACAAGAACCACGGCTCCAACCAGCGCGGCGAAATAGGCGGTGAAATCGCGCCACGTCGACGGAGGCGCCGGAACCAGGTGCTCCTCGACCAGAGCGTTGAAGGTGCCGTTGCTGTTCAAGGTCCGGAGAGCGTCGTCCAGCCATGCGAAGCTGGCGCCACGCCCCTTCTTCAAGGCCAGATGGTAGCTCAGGGCCTTCACCGGCACGACGACGAGGTCGTGAACACCGATCTGAGCGGCCGTGTATCGGACGCTGAGCGCGTTGCCGGCGATCCCTGTCACCCTCCCGGACTCGAGCAGCCGGACAAGATCGAACTGGTCTCGCGCAAACACCAGGACCGGGCGTTGCACTTCGGGCAGAGCCTCGATCAGCTCGTGCACCAGCGTCCTCGGCTCCAACCCCACGACCTCGTTGCTGAGCAGGTCCAGGCGCTGTGGATAGGTAGCTCGCCCGGGGGTGAAGAGAACTCCCTGGTGGAGCGTCCAGGTCTGAGTGAGGAAATCGTATCTCCCCTCCCTTGCTTCCGACCGTGCGAGGCTCATGAGGTCCACGTCCCCATGATCGAGGGCCGCCATCGCCTCCTCCCACCGCATCAGGCGGATGTCGACACGAACACCCGCCACTCGTGCCAGCTCCCGTACCAGCTCGACGTTGAATCCGCGAGGACGTCCTTCATGGTCTACGTACTCGAAGGGCGGAAACGACGCATCGCCGGCATACGCGAATGATCGCGGTCGCGACTCATCGGCCGCCGATACCCGCACCATCAGGAAGAACAACAGAAACGCCGCCCTCAGGACAGCAACCGTCGGTGCGGCCGTCCTGAGTCTCGTCAGCCAGCCCATGACTTGACGAAGCTATCGTCTGGCGGAGCGTGTGTCAAGGCGATTCGGCGACCCCAGATCCGGCGAGTAGGGCGCATTTTCGGCGTCGCCTTCGTCGCTGCGGTGCTCACATAGCACGGTGTATGCTGCGCGTCACCCGCCGGTGCCTCGCTCCTCGGCTCCTTGCACCTGCACCCTTCTCGCCGGCCTGGGCCCTCAATCCTTTGCGACGTTGTCGCCGGATTAAGGGCGACTCCATCAGGACCGCGGCAAGCTCGTCCTTGGATCCCGGCGGGTCCCTTCCCGAGGAAACCACAGATTGTGCAGATTCCGCCGATTTCAGATCGTTGACGCCCCCGGGAGGCTATGCTACGGTTCAGACCTGTGGATGCTTTGACTCCTTACGCAGGATATTCGCTTGCCGACCTCTCTCGCAGGGGAAAACCGATATCGCAGGAAGGGGTCTCCGAGATCGCCACGCGGGTGCTCGGTCACCCCGATGCCCCGCGTCTGGATCTGGCGGCTGCCCGTATTGGAACTGATGGTGCGGTTGTGTTCTCCGATGGCCGGCTCGAGAGAGCGGAAGATGAATTCTGTCTCTCACTGGGGCTGACTCTCGCCTCGCTCGCACATGGCCAGCCCCCGCACATGTCATGGCTCCTGGACGGAATACCACGGCCGGAAGCTGTTTCCTGGCAGCTCGCACACTTCATGAGGTGCCTGTCCGACCCTGTCCGCTCGCGCCGCACCTCATCGCTCGACGCCGCGCGTTCGCTGCTCAAGCACGCGGCGCCCTACGACAATGCAGCGCAGCATCCATGGCGCTGTTTCCGGGGTGACCCCGTGCGCTGCGGTGTGTCGACGGATGAGCTCAAGGGGTCGACAATAGCGGTCAAGTGGTACAGGCAGCACACCGAAATCCTTGCCTCGCCCGTGGTCGTCGGCTCCGGCTTTCTGCTCGTCGTGACCTCCGCCGGCCGGCTCCTCACGATCGACGCCGACAATGGAGAGGTCGCCTTTGAGCTGGCCTTGGGAGCCGCCACCGAATCGACGGCGGCGATTTGCAACGGTCGGGCGTATCTCGGAGCGGATGACGGGGTTCTTTACTGCATCGACATCGCATCGGGATCATTGGCCTGGAAAAAGAAGTTGGGCGCCATGATCCGCTCCTCGCCGCTCGCTACAGGCTCCTCGGTCTACGTAGGGACAATCGACGGGCCGGAGCGGGGGGCGATGTTTTGCACCGATGCTTCCAAAGGGAAACCCGTATGGAGCTACAAGTGCCAGGAGGTGTTCTCGTCCGCGGCCCTGGTAGGCGATTCGACTATCTCGTTCGGCTCGGACGACGGGTCGATTCACTCGCTCGACACGGGCTCGGGCCGACTCCTGTGGAAAGTCCCGACGGGAACGAAGGTCCGGGCGACCCCCGCTGCCGCAACCGGTCTCTACGTCGGATCGTTCGACGGATGCCTATACTCGATCGCCGCCGACGGGAGTGTCAGATGGAAACGCGAGACCGGCAAGCCGTATTTCAGCTCTCCGGCGGTGGGGGCATCGATCGTCTCCTGCGGCTCCCATGACGGCCATATCTACGCCTTCGACCGCGCCACCGGGGAGGTACGGTGGAAGTATTTCACCGGGGGCCCCGTGGTCTCCTCACCGGTCATCACTTCCTCTGAGCTCACCGTTGCCGCCTCGACCAGCGGCGCGATCGTCGTATTGGACCCGGCCGGATCGCCGGTCGCGTCCTTCGCGCTCGGCAAGACGATTCGCTCGAGTCCGCTCGTCATGAACGGGTCCATCTTCGCCGGCCACGAGGCCGGTCTGACCTGCCTCAGCCTCAGATGAACCCCATGCCGATCATTCCTCGCTGGCTCGAAGAGCAGGTCATCGAGATTTATAATTCCTCCGCCTCACACGTCTTCCTGCTCAACGGCAACGTCAAAGACAGTTTCGTCGGGATGGGCGGTGCGATGCCGCTCGAAGAAGGTCTCCAGCGCCTCGGCCAGCAACGCCCTGTCGTATTCAGCTACAGCCTCTCGACCGGCTTTGCGTTTCCGTCGAAAGAACGCGAGATGGTCTTCCGCCGGGCCGCCGCGATCGACGGCAGATCGGCGCTCCCTCGCCAGCCCCAAGTCGCCCTGCCCCTGATCGAACGCGTTTTCCGAAACCCGAAGACACCGCCCCGCGGCGTGCTCGCACTTCTCCCCTACCTCGAAGACATCGCGCCTGCCGGCGGGGGCGCCAACCAATCCCAGGAAGAGCGGTCCACGGTGACGAGCATCGTCCGATGGGCCGACGATTCGCAAATCGCCGGCAAAGCCCTCATCCTGATGCTCACCGAAAACCTCGCGGATGTGGCCGACACATTGCGCACCTCGCAGAGCGGTATCCATGTCGTGGACGTGCCGCGGCCGGATGCGGTGATTCGAGCCGCGTTCATCGAGCGCTTCATGGCATCGCGTCAGAAGGAATTGCACCGTTCCGTCGTTGAGCTGCTGGCCGACAAGACCCGAGGCCTGACGCTGCGGCAGGTCGAGGATATCCTGTTGCGCGAGCCGGACCTCGAAGAATCCTCCCTCGCGGCCATCACATCGAAGAAGATGGAGATCCTCACGAAAGAGTACGGCGACGTGCTCGAGATCATCGAGTCGCGCTTCGGGCTCGATGCCGTCGGAGGACTCGACTACGCGGTGCGCGAGCTTAGCGACATCGCCGATCTTATGAGACGAGGGGTCACGTCGGCGGTTCCGATGGGGATCATGCTGATGGGCCCGCCAGGGACGGGAAAGAGCTATCTGGCAGAGTGTTTCGCCAAGGAATGCGGCCTGCTCTGCGTGAAATTTAAGCCGTTGCGGCAGATGTACGTCGGTGCATCCGAACGCAACCAGGAGCGGGCGTTTAACGCCATCCGATCGCTCGCACCCGTCATCGTGCTGGTCGACGAATCGGATCAACAGGAGCAGGCGCGCGGGAGCGGGCCGTCGGGCGACTCGGGCACAACCGAGCGCATGCGAGGGCAGGCCTTCCAGTTCTGGGGAGATCAGTCTTTGAGAGGCCGCATCTTGCGCATCGACATCACGAACCGCGTCGATCTCATCGACGCGGCGATGCGGCGTTCAGGTCGCACCGACGTCAAGGTTCCGATTCTCATGCCGGGCCTGTCAGCGCGCAACCAGATCCTCGGTGTCATCGTGAAGAAGCACCGCTTCCTGACCGAGCTCAAGGATTTTTCAGAGATCGCGGCACGAACGGACAGCTTCGCAGGTTCGGATCTGGAGCTGCTCGCCACAACGGCGTTTCGCTTCGCCAATCAGGAGAATTCCACCGTGATTACGACCGCTCACTGGCACAAGGCCCTCGACGACTTCATCCCCTCCTCTCGCGATGAGGCGGCGATCGACCGCATGACCCTGCTGGCCCTCGACGAGTGCCGATCGCGGCGGCTTCTCCCACCGGGTGCCGACCAATTGCGCGATGAGATTGTGCGTCGCCTGGGAGCGGGACAATCATGATCGGAAGCGGCCCACTGCTCCTGGTCCTGACCATCAGCACGCCCCCTCTCGCGGCCTCACGCCCGCAAGCGACGCCCGAAACCGATCGCGCGACCACCTACTACCACTACATCCTGGGGTCGATGGCCGAGGCGGCGAACGATCTCGATGAAGCCTGCCTGGAGTACCAGCGCGCCCTGGACGCCGACCCCTCCAATACCGACGTCCGCACGGCTCGCGCCCGCGCGCTCATGCAGGCCAATCGAATGGAGGAGATGAAGCGCGAGATCGATCAGGTGCTGTCCTCAGATTCCGCGAACCCGCAGGCCAACGAGCTGCTCGGTATGTACTACTACTCCCAAAAGGACAATGGCGTCGGAAACCTGGCGCGTGCCCTCGATGCTCTGCGCAAGGCGGCCGAGGGGGGGGCGAGCAACTCGCGTCTGTACTATCTCCTCGGCCAGCTCTACCTGGAAGAGGACGCCGACGACCCGGATCACAGAGCGAAGGCACTCGCCGCGTTCGAGAAGTTCACCGCCGCGGAGCCGGAGGATTTTGACGGCCACTACCGGAAGGCGCTCGTTCTGGAGCTCCTCGGACGGGACGCCGAGGCTGAACGGAGCCTGCTGCGAGCGCTTGAGATCGCACCGGTGTTCACGCCGGCATACCGTGAGCTGATGTCGATGTACGCTCGCACCAACCGTGTCGAGGAGCTGCGAAACCTGTACGTGAAGGTGCTGGCCGCTCACCCCGACGACGCTCGGACGCGCGCCGGACTCGCCGCCACTTTCTTCGAGAAGGAGCTCTACGCCGAAGCGCTGGACGTCCTGGACTACGAGAAGCGTGCCGGCAGCTATGGCCCACCGGTGCGAACACTCGCGGCCCGAATCTACGGAAAGCTGAACCGGCCCAGCAAGGTCATAGAAGTCCTGAAAGGCCTCGAAACCGAGCAGGATCCGCCGCTGGATGGGTTGTTCGAGCTCGGCCGGGCCTATGAAGCGAGGGGGGATTTCGCGAGCGCAGCGGCGGTGTTCGAGCTGATCGTGAAAAAGTCCGACGCGCCCACGCGCGCCGCATTGCTCTTCCACCTGGGCTTTACCCGCCAGCAGCTGAAGGATCACGCTCGAGCCGAGCAAGCCTACGCCGAAGGCATTCAGGCAGCCGCCACGGCGTCCGATCGGGAGATGGAAGTGACGCTGCGCCGGTATATGGTTCTGAATCGGGCTGAGGCCGGCAACGCGGCGGGTGCACGCACGGCGCTCGATGAAGCGAAACACGCATTCCCCGACGCCCCTGAGCTCAGGACGATCGATGCGGAGCTGTCATGGGTGGCGGGGTCGAAGAAGGAGGCCATCGAATCGATGAAGCGCCTCGTCGCCGCGAACGCGGACGACTGGGATCTCAAGGTCGATCTGGCCCGAAGACATTTTGAGCAGAAGCGCTTCAAGGATATCGTGCCCCTGCTCCACAGCGCGACGCAGTCGGAGAAGACCCCGGAAGAGGCGCTATATCTTCTCGGGGCGGCCTACGAAAGATCTGGAGACATCAAGAAGGCGCGACAGGTGCTCGAGCTCGGCCTTCGCAGATTCCCTCGGAGTGCCGACATGATGAACTACCTCGGCTATACGTTGATCGATAAGGGGACCGATCTGCGGCGTGCCGTGGAGCTGGTGACCGAGGCCGTCGACATCGAGCCTGAAAACGAAGCATTCCTCGATAGTCTGGCCTGGGGACAGTTCAAGCTCGGCGACATCGCATCGGCCAGGAAGAACATCGATCAGTCGCTGGCACATGCTGAACCTAACTGGGAGATCATGTTTCACGCGGGTGAAATCTACTGCGCGGCGGGCTCGAAAGATGAAGCCGTCGCATACTTCGAGAAGGCGATCCAGCTCTCGCCCGCGGATGCGGGAAGGATCCGCAAGAGGCTGAGTGACTGCCGCAAGCGGTGAATCGCAGTGGGGTCGGCTGGCGATCACCGTCGCCACCTCCTTGCTCTTCTCCCGGTGCATGCCGCCGAGAGTCGAGTTCATCAACATGCCCACCGATCGAGTGGAATCGGTTTCCGGACTGCTTGATCTTAAGGGGGGAGCGATCCCTCGCAGAGTCGAGGCGATGGCGGTCGTGCAGCTCCCGAACCGGATCAGACTGGAGCTCTCCGGAGGTGGAGGAGTCGAAGCCGTCGTCATTCTCGCTGCCGGGAAGGCCTGGATCGCGCGACCGCCTGACCGACTCGTGTACGCGACCACGGTCGACGACCTCTCCCAACGGTTGCTCGGTGTCCATGTCAACGCAGAAGATCTCGCTGGGTTCCTCACCGGACGCCAGGAATTTCTGCAGGATTGGACCGCCGAGGGCAGGAATTTCGATTCCGCCCGCGAACAGTCCCTCCGCATCCGGACGAAGATCGATCCTGAAACGGCCTTTCCGGTGGCGATCGAGCTGCTTCAGAAGGGGAAGCTCCAGGCGACATTTCGTTGGAGACAGGTTCAGTTCAACACTGATCCGGACCCGACGGCCTTTCTCCCTCCCTCCGGGTATGCTGAGTGCGACTGGGAGACCATTACGGCCGACACGGGGATCACCCGGACCCGATGACCACGGAACCCCGGCCTATCAGGACGCGCGCTCATGCAAAGATCAACCTTGATCTCAGGATTGCCGGCCGACGTCCGGACGGGTTCCACGAGATTGAGACCCTCATGCAGACGATCGGCCTGCACGATGAGCTGGTGATCAGAAGGACCGATACACCCGGCGTCAAACTGGAATGCGTTGGACTCCCGGGCACCCCCGACGGCCCGGACAACCTGGTCTATCGGGCCGCGGAAAGCCTCCTGTCTCTCGCCGCCGTCTCTTCCGGCTTACAGATAAGATTGATCAAGAGAATCCCCATGGGTGCCGGGTTGGGAGGAGGCAGCAGCGATTGTGCCGCCGTGATTCTCTCACTCAATGCTCTGCTGCGATTGCGACTGCCATTGCATGAGCTTGAACAGATCGCTGCTCGGTTAGGTAGCGACGTCCCGTTCTTTCTCCACAATGGTCTGGCCGTGGCGCTGGGCCGCGGAGAGCGAATTCTGCGGATGACCGGGAGACGGCGAACCAGAGTGGTCCTCGCGACCCCGGCGGTTCACGTCGCCACTGCCGATGCATATCGGTGGTACGCCGAGACGAAGAAACACAGAACACGTCCGGCGGCGCGGAGGCGATCCGACCAGTACGTGAAGACCATGACCACATCCTATCGACGCGGCAGCTGGTCTGGATTGAGAAACGACTTGGAGGCCGTTGTGTTCGAAAGATATCCCTCCCTGGCGCGTATCAAGGCGCTAATGAAGCAGAACGGAGCAGCGATGGCGCAGATGACCGGCAGCGGCAGCGCCGTGTTCGGGATCTTCCAGGAAGAGGAGGCGGTCCGCGCTGCGCAGAAGGCTCTCTCGAGAAATGGCGTCCCGTCGCTGCGAACGCACCTGCTTCCGCGCAGAGCCTCCTGAAGACGCGGAGGAGCCGCGCGTACGGGGATTTGGAGTACGATTCGGCACAGTGCGTGGCGGTCCCGTCATCCTGAGGGCGCCACAGGCGCCCGAAGGATCTCATGCCAGGCGACCAGTCCTGCATGAGATCCTTCGTGTTTCCAGGGAACCGTACTCCGAGTTTCAGGCGCGCCTGAATCCGCGCGTAACACGCGCGGATTCAGGAATTAAAAATGCAAAATTAAGAATGCAAAAGCGGGAAGAGCTTAAGTGACGGGCCTCGCGCAGATGCAGTGCTCGGCGTGGTACCGAAGGAGTTGAGGATTCTTTCTGTCAAGAGATGCTTGACGACGTTGACTCGTGGGCGAGACGGCTTTGATGTGCGCCCCGACCACGCCGCGCCCGGCGATTGACCGAGCAGTTTCCGGTTTTTGAATTTTGAATTTTGAATTTATAATTGCCCAAATCCGCGGCTTAGCCGCGGATTTCGGGCGCGTGGGACCTGGTTGAGTTGGCTCCCGTTCTTTGGTAAGCTGCGAGATCAGATCCACTCAGGCCGTATGAGGGCCATAGAACAATGAATTCGTTGCCACGAGGAGGGCTAGGATGAGGACCTGCCAGAAATGCGGCAAGACGATGCCGGACAACATGAACGTGTGCCCGGGTTGCGGGGCACTCCAGGAGAGTGGGGCTCCGCCGGAGGTCACCACGAACATTAAGAAATCTGATGTTGCAGCGCCTAATCTCCTGCCGGAACAACCGAAGCATGCCGGCGGCGCGGGAAAGAAGCTCCTGCTGCTCGTCGTGCTGCTCGTGATCGTTGCCGGCGCAGTGGTCGGGCTCCTGTATCTGAAGGGCAAGCGCGGAGCGTTCCCCGGCATTTCGAAAACAGGGGGAACGGCGGAGCAGAACGCTGAATTCGCCAACCTGCAGCAGATGGCTGATTCCATCGAGAACCTCGAGAAGGACATCCAGAAGAAGGGCCAGGACATGGCGCGGCTGCAGATGGAGTATGAGCAGCAAGGGGGCAAGCTCCCGACCAAGGGCGTTGCCATGACAGAGGAGGAACGCAAGCTGCTCGCCGACCTCTTGAAGAACGAGAAAGGGACCTACAACGATCTGCTGAAGGAGATCCTCGCGAAGGACAAGGAAGTGTGGGACCTCAAGGAGAAGCTCACACAGATCGAGCAGCAGATGCCGAAGCCGCACGTGGCGAAGGACGGTGAGCGTCATCGGGACATATCGATCGAGTATCTGATGACGACGGCGAATCTGTCGAAGAAGGATGCCGCGGCCCTCGTCGACCAGGTCAACCTGCTGGATCCTCTTTTGCCGGGATTCAAGGTTTGGAACTTCTATCTGAACGGCGCGTTCGGCACGTATGTCACACAGGGCACGGCTGAGATCAGCCCGAACCAGGCTGAGCGCCAGAAGATCCAGGCGATCGTGGACGAACGAAACTCGGCGTTCGCTGAACGGGACAACTTGAAGGTGCAGGTGGCCGACCTCGAGACTCAGAGGACCGATCTCACCGGGCAGGTCGCCGGCTTGAACCAGGAAAAGGAAACGCTCACGACCGAGGTCGGCGAGCTGAAGCAGGTACAGTCGGGTCTCGAGTCGGACCTCAACTCACTCTACTACCGGGCCGGTCCAAAGAAAGAGCTCCAGGACCTGGGAATCATCAAGGACCCGTTCCTGGGCGGCGTCCGGCTCGATAACTTCAGCAGCTCGGATTTCACCGGCAAGATCGATCTCAGAACCACGATGAACATCGTCGTGACAGCCGAGGAGTTCGGCATGAAGAAGATCAAGAAGGCGAAGATCCTGCCGGAGAAGACGTACAAGGAGGATGAGGACTACCGAGTGGGCATCCCGAAAGAGGGGCTGGAAGCCACAATCGAGATTCTCAATCCGGACAAGTTCAAGCTCGGCAAGATCGTCATCGCATTGGAATAGGAACTGGCCGGGGGGCGCACAACAGTGCGCCCCCTGGACCTTGCACCTGTGCTCCCACCACGCTCCCCACGTTCGCGCCGGCCCGCGGCCGCAGCGTAAGTCCCGCTCGCTCACGCTCGGGGCTCTGTCATACCAGCGACAGCCCAGTCAGAGTCGAGACCGTTCGGACGCCGGTCATGCCGCCATTGAGCCCGCACGGGGCCTGGACGGACGCTCGCATGCAAGGCGTATTCCGAATCTCAGATCGGGCCGCTGTGGGGAACCGCCGGCTCGAGTCGTTCTGTCGGCCCGAGTGTGGGCGAAGGCGACACGACTTTGCCCCGGGCCTCAGGGAAGTGGTATCATTCTGCTGAGGAAATTGATGGGCGCGATAAGGACGCTGGACATACCTGAAGATGTCTTGGAGTCGGCTCGAATGACGGCATCCGAGCTGAAAGTCGAGATGGCTGTCGTTCTGTATTCGCAAGGACGTCTTTCCATAGGCAAGGCACGCGAGCTTGCGGGTATGTCGCTGTGGGATTTCCGCCGGTTGTTGGGCTTGCGCCGAGTTCCTCCGCACTACGATCAAGAAGACTTGGACGAGGATCTATCCACCCTGCGTGAGCTCGGGCCGCATTGATCGTCGTATCCAACACCTCGCCCCTTACCAACCTCGCTGCGATCAAGCAGCTCGAGTTGTTGCGGGCTTTGTACGGACACATTCATGTCCCAACCGGTGTTCGAGAAGAGCTTTCCGTGGAGTCGGGCGCCTCTTCACCGGGATCCTCCGAGATTGCGGCAGCGCGCTGGATTGAGTATCACTCAGTCCAGAACCAGGCGCTCGTCCACGCGCTCCAGCGTGACCTTGATCGCGGAGAGTCAGAAGCGATTGCCCTGGGCGTCGAGCTGGGTGCGGGACTGGTTCTCATGGACGAGAAAGAAGGCCGTCGCGCTGCTTGTCGGATCGGACTTAGGGTCGTGGGAGTAGTTGGGGTCCTGCTCGATGCAAAGAGCAAGCGACTCATGGACATGGTGCGCCCGCAACTTGATTCGCTCCGCCAGAACGCCGGCTTCTATCTCTCAGATGCCGTTTACCAATTGGCGCTGAGGCGAGCAAACGAGGCTTGAGGCTCGTAGCGGCCGCGGGTCGAGCGATTCTTCACCCGCTCGACTTCCACTTTGAACTATCACCAGGACAGGATAGGCTATTGGGTCGTGGGGATGAATGAAGAACCAAACGCGTTCCGACGGCGGGACGAATACTCCGTGCGCTTGGAGCACGGAAGGCTGTGAGCGAGTTGGCAACCGTCGGGGGCCCTGTCCAAGCCCAGCCGAGGCGCTGAGATGGCACTGAACAGTCATTCGTTCAGGCTCGCAGGCCGCGGCTCGAAACCGGGCGACACGGTGATCGATGTGGGCGGAGTGAGGATTGGCGGCGCTATGGTCGTGCTCATGGCGGGACCCTGCGCCGTAGAAAACGAGAAACAGATCATTGCCGCAGCCAGGGGAGTCAGGGATGCGGGCGCGCACATACTGCGCGGTGGGGCTTTCAAACCGCGGACGTCACCGTACACCTTCCGTGGGCTCGGCAAGGAGGGCCTCAAGCTGCTCGCGCTCGCTCGCAAGGAGACCGGCTTGCCGGTCGTCACAGAAGTGATGACCCCCCACGACGTCGGCATCGTCGCCGAGCACAGCGATATCTTGCAGGTCGGTTCCCGCAATATGCAGAACTTTCACCTGCTCGAGGAGGTCGGCAGAAGCCGGAAACCCGTGCTTCTGAAGCGTGGCTTTGCGGCAACGATCGAAGAATGGCTCTTCGCTGCCGAATACATCCTCGCCCAGGACAATCCGAACGTCATGATCTGCGAACGAGGAATCCGCACTTTTGAAACGCAGACCCGCAACACGCTGGACCTCACGGCGGTGGCGCTGGTGCGGCAGTTGACGCACCTGCCCGTGATCGCGGATCCAAGCCACGCGTCAGGCCGGCGGGATCTGGTCCCGGCCCTCGCTCTGGCCAGTATCGCGGCCGGCGCCCAGGGATTGCTCATCGAAGTTCATCCGGACCCGGACAGCGCTCTCTCGGATGGCCATCAATCGCTCAGTTGCGAGGGATTCGCCGCTGCCGTCGGACAGATAGAAAGGCTGGCTGCATGTCTGGGCCGGCCGCTCCACCCGCGCCTCGCCGAAACCCAGACATCGTGGACGCGCTAGCGTCCGACACCGGCTCAATCTCGGCGGGTCCTTGATGCAGTCAGGGTCGGAGAGACCACGATCAGACTCCGCCAGAACTGGGCACGCATCGCCGACGAACCGAGTGGCGATGATGGAGGGCGGCCGGTACCGATGGCGAGAACCCGCGCCAGTTTCGATATCACCGCGAGGAACAATCGGGCGGGCATGCCATCGAAGCGTATTTTGTCGGGGAGCGTGACGCCAGTCGTCATTTCTTTTGACATCTCGTAGCGCATGCAACAATGATGAGGCTTCATCCCAACGCGGCGGAGCCGTGCGTGAGAGCGTCCGGCCCGCTTCGCGGGTCTGGAGCGTGGAGCCGGAGCCCTTGAGCGAAGCGAAGGGGTGAGAGCGTTCTTTCGAGC
>JACPPM010000101.1 GCA_016191015.1 Acidobacteriota bacterium
AAGGGTCTTGCAGCGTGCCTGGGTCTTGCCTGTTTGGTTGCGGCTCCGCCGCGTTAGGAAGTTGAGTGTTGACACGAAATGGCAAACGTCTCGAGCAGGCGAGACCTTTCGTCCCCCTCTCAGGAAAGCAGGAAGGGAGGAATACAGGAACGGAGTGGCCGCCTCGGATGCTCAGAACGACGCGGGAGAACGCTCTCACCCCTTCGCTTCGCTCAAGGGCTCCGGCTCCACGCTCCAGGCTCTCACGCGCGCCGGAGCAGCAACCTCTTTGGTTGCCGCTCCTCCGCTTAGCGGTGACGGCCCTCATTCCTCACCCTCCCCTTCATTCTGCTCCTTCTTCTCCCGTTGACGCTCCTGGTCCCCCGCCTGTTGCCTGCTCTGCTGCGATTCCGACGACGCTTGCGGCCGGGCGTCGGCCTGTGACGCCGTCGTCTGGCTCAGCGGCACGTTGACGAAGCTTTCGATGCCGCGCACAGGGGCCTCCGGGCCGCCGCGGGTCCAGCGTGCGTCGGCTGAAGGCTGCGCCTGAGTGACCTGTTCGAGCGGCACCGCCTGGTCCGACTTCGTCACCGGCGGCTCCCATCGGAATTCGGCCCTGTCGGCCGAGCGCACACTGACCTGAGCCAGCGCGATGCCCCGATCCTGCAGGCGGCCGGTCAGGTCCGAGATGTTCGACCTGAGCATCTCGGAGCAGTCGGACGTGGCGGCCTGGAAATCTACCCGGAGCTGCCCGTCGGCCGCACGATGGAGCTCGACCGTCATGTTCCCGAGCCTGCCCATATTCAACTCGAGGTGGACGTCCGTCATCCCCCCAGGCTGCATCCGCACCTGGACCGCATCGACAATCCGATCCGCAATTTGCTGGATCTGCGCGATCGCCTCGGCCGAGTGCAGAGCAGCGACCGGCTTCGCATCGATCTGCGGCATCCGCATGTAGAGGTCGAACGGCATGGCCATGTCCCCGGGAATCGGCCGATACTGCTGCGATTCGTCGCGGCTCTGCTGCCCAAAGCCGCCACCTTCGCCTCCGCCGCCGCCTCCCGACTGCCCCTCCCGTTCTTGCTGCCGCGTCACTCCATGTTCGGTGCCGCGCGCGGTGTCGAGCTTCTCCTGCGATTGCGTGCCTTTTGGCTCCGAGGTCTGTTCGCTCTTCGGCCGATCCGTCGTCTTTCGATCCATCACCTTATCGAACTCAGCAGCTCCCCCGTCCTTCCTCTCGCCCCGATCTGGCGCCTCGGCAGGAGCCGACGCTGGAGTCGAGCTCGTCTGATCTATTCGTTGCATTGTCTCACCCTCCTCCGGGGGACACAGGTGTCACTCGTTCTCTTCAGCGGCCTCGGCCGAATCGCGCACGAATCGGGCCAGCGTGATCTCCTCGCCCACCCGCTGCTCCTTCTGCGCCATCTCTTTTTTCCATTCGGCCAGCCAGTTCTCCTGATGCTTCTCGATCGCCTTCAGCGCCTTGTCAGCCTCGACCAGGAGCGCTTTCATCTTCTCGACGTTCTCCTCGGCGTCGCGGATCGTGTTCTGCTGCGAGACGATCTCGCGACCTTTTTCCTCGATCCTCACGTCCATGTACTTGACCCCGTCCCGGCGTCGTTCAACGGTCGTCAGCTGAATCGTCCCGTCGGGCTCGGGATCGTAAAGGCGTTCAATCATCTCTTCCTTCGTTTTCGCAAGCGCCACTTTCTCAGCCTCGAGATCCTTCAGCCGCTGCTGCTGCAACTCGAGGTTCCTGATCGATTGGGCAAACGCCTTCTTCGCATCCTCCTTGTCGCGCCCGCGCTGGTCGAGGACGGTCTGGAGCGGGTACCGTGGGGGTTTCATCGCCGGTCGCTACGTCAGCCCCGCAACGGCCCTCATCGAGGCCACCGTCGCCTGGAAGCTGTCTTTCTCGTGAGTCCCCTGCTTCAGAAACTTCTCGATGTCCTGGTTTCGGTCGATGGACTCGTCCACTCGCACATCAGAGCCGCGCTTATAAGCACCCAGGAGAATCAGATCACGGTTCTTCTCGTAGTTGGCAATCAGCTCGCGCATTTTCTGCGCGCCTTTCAGGTGGTCCTGCGTCGCGATCGCCGTCATCACACGACTGGCGCTCTTCATCACGTCGATCGCCGGGAAGTGCCCGCGCGCACTCAGCTCGCGCGACAGAATCAGATGCCCGTCCAAAATCGACCGCACCTCATCCGCCACCGGTTCGGACATGTCATCCCCCTCGACAAGCACCGTGTAGAACGCGGTGATCGAACCCTTGTCGGAGTTGCCGGCGCGTTCGAGGAGTTTTGGCAGAGTGGCGAAAACCGATGGCGGGAACCCGGCGCGCGCCGGGGGCTCACCGACTGCCAGGCCCACCTCACGCTGGGAACGCGCGAAGCGCGTGACCGAGTCCATCATCAGCATCACCTTCTTGCCCTGGTCGCGGAAGTACTCGGCCACGGCCGTCGCCACATACGCCGACTTCAGTCGAACCAGAGATGGCTTGTCCGAGGTGGCCACGATCGTCACCGAGCGTGCGATGCCTTCCTCGCCGAGGCTCTCCTCGATGAAGTCCATCACCTCTCGCCCGCGCTCGCCAATCAGCGCGATCACGTTGACGTCCGCCACTGCATTGCGGGCTAGCATGCCAAGGAGGGTCGATTTGCCACCGCCGGCGGCCGCAAAAATTCCCATGCGCTGCCCTTCGCCGATCGCCAGCAGAGAATCGATGGCGCGCACGCCCACGGGAAAAGGCTCGAGCACGCGCTTCCGCTTCATCGGATCGGGTGGGGGGGCGTAGATGGGGTAGTCGACGGTCTGGGCCATGTCGATCGGGCCTTTGCCGTCGAAAGGCTCGCCAAGCCCGTTCAGCACGCGGCCGAGCAAACACGGGCCGACGCGGACTGTCATCACGTCCCCGGTCGGGCGTACCTCGCTATCCGGCCCGATGCCAGTCAGCTCGCCCAGCGCCATCAGATACACGAGATCACCTTTGAAGCCGACGACCTCCGCACGCACCGGCTGATCACGAAGCGGGGTCTCGATGTAACACAGCTCACCGATCCGAACGCCGGGCACTCGCGCCTTGATCACCAGCCCCGTGACCTCGACCACGCGCCCCCGAACCTCGATCGGCGCCACCTCGTCGATGAGGCCGATGTAGGCGCTCAGGTCGAGATCAGCGATGTCTTGCCAGGATTCAGCCATGGCTCACTCTCAGCGCCTTCTTAACCGTCGGGACTTGTCCCGGCTAGACACCAGACTGCCCCGCTGAATCGCCGAGCAGATGCCGCTCAATCACTCGGATCTGCGTTTCGATCGTCGCATCGACCATTCCAAAATCGGTTTCCAGGCGGCAGCCCCCACGCTGGAGTGACTCGTCGCCGATGATGTCGAGACTTGCGATCGAGGGGTATCGCTCGAGCCACCGTTGCCGGCGCACCTCGAGCACTTCACGATCGGCGGGATGAACCCTCAGGAAGATCTTGGCCTGCTGCTGCGCGCGTACGGATCGCAGCGCCTCATCGACCATCGGTACCACGGCCTCGGGTGACATCTCGAGCTTTTGCCGCAAAATCTTCTCGGCCACGCGCAGCGCCAGCTTGACAAGCTGCGGCCGCGCCTGCTCGATGAACCCTTTCAGTCCCTCGTGCACCTTTTGCGTCTCGCGCAGCCACTCCCCCATGCCGCGCTCATAACCCTCCTGATGCCCCTGCTCCGCCGCCTGCTCGCGCGCCGCCTGTGCCGTGGCCGCGACCTGGGCCGCGTGTGCCTTGGCCGCCTCGATGATCCGCCGCGCCTCCTCGGATGCGACGATCACCTCCCGATCGATGATCTTCCCCGAGGATGACCCCAGCGGAGTCGGGTCGCCCTCTGTCTTCTGCTTCTTGATGATGTCGGTCATTTCGCCGTCCCCTCGGCCTCCGCTGCGCTTTGAATCCGTCCCGCCTGGCGCAAAGTCTGGATCAAATCCTGAAGTGTCTGCCGCCACGCATCGATCCCCGGCTGGACGGGCAGAGCGATCCATTCGGGCGAGGTCTCCATCTTTCGCAGCATCCACTTTCCGTACTTCCGGTGCAGCCGGTATGCCATGCGCCGCAACAGCGGTCCCTGAGCCTGCTGCAGCCCAACGCGCGTCCAATCAGCGAGGGCCATCCATACGAGCCGATCGCCGACGGCCGGGAACTCGTCCTTGAGCTCGGTGAAGACCTGAGGCCAGAACGGATCGCTGATCCACTTCTTCCCCTGCACCACCTCGGACGCCACGCTCTGGAATTCAGTCGGGAGCTGCCAGATGAGCTGCTGCCCCTCGGCCCGCGGGAGCTTCCTGAGGCAGCCGACGAAGCCGGATGTCCCGTGCAGACGCAGGATCAGAACCAGATCGTTGTCGTCCATCTCACAGAGCCCTCCGGGCAGCTCGGCCTCGGCCGAGGACTTGGTCCACGGAGGCAGGTCCGGATACTTCAGCACCCTTCTGACGTGATTCCCAAACCAGGCCGGCCACCACGCGGGCACATGGCCGTCGACAACGACGGGCTTTGAAAGCGGGGAACGAACTCCCTGCGTCCTGATGTGCGTCCCTTTCTGGATGCTCTTCTGGAGCAGCTCGCGGGTCGCCGCCGGCAGGCACTCCAGCGCCCAAAACCGCCATTGCGGTGGCCAATCTCGAATGAGCGAGCGGATCCATGAGGGATGGATCGCGGACCAGGGGACGGCCGAGGCCTTGTCCCTGATAATACCGATGAGCTGCCGGCGGACGTCGGGGTCCATCCCGACGAGCTGCTCGGCCATGTGGCGGGCGCGCTTGGCGTCGGATTCGCTCGAGGTTCGCAGGAACTCCGGGAGCCCCGTCGGTGTCAGCTCGCGGTTCGTCTTGAGCGCCGCGTACCAAAAGGAGAACTGACTGACCGGGCTGTGCATCTCTCGCTCATGCGGCGGGCTTGGCCGGTTTCGGGAGGGAGCGCACCTGGCGTTGGGCGTCGACGAGATCGTCCCGGAGCTGAGAGACGATGCGCCCTTGCCACCAGAGCATTCCGCCGAGGGCCAGGATCAGGAGGACGATCACCACGGTGATCGCCTTGAGCGTCCCAATGGTCGGCTGGGCAACGACGATCGGACCGTACGCGACCCAGTCATAAGTCTGCTCGCGACGGGCCATCTGGATCGCTTTCATGACGACGCCCACATTCTCGGTCTTCAGGTCTTTGATGCCATTGGCGACGAGCTTCTGCACCTCCTCGACCCGAAGCGGCGCCTGCCCGGCCGAATCCGTGCGGTACTCGATCATGACCGATGCTTTGGCCTCGCCCTGCGGCGCCCCCGTGATATCGATTTCGGGCAGGACTACGTGAACCCGCGCCGCGACGACGCCGGAGACGGCTTCGAGGGTGTGAGACATCTCACCTTGTAATGCTTCGAGGTAAAGCGCCTTTTCTTCGATCGGAGCGACGACGAGCTTGCTCTTGCCGAAAACATCCTTGAACATCCGGCCAGGTGTGGCCGGCAGGCGGTACTCCTGCAATACCCCCCAGACTTTGACAGCATCGCGTCGAGGAACAGTCACTTTCCAGGTGTTGTTTTCGGCATTCTCCAGCTCCTTGGTGGCGTAGATGCCCTGCTCCTGCAACACCGCGATCACCTCGTTCGAATCATGTTCGGCTAGCCCATGGAGGATGTCCGTCCGGCATCCCGGCGCCACCACGGCAACAAGAATCAGCAGTATCCACAGCGGCCTCTTCATCGGTTTACTCTCCCTCTGCGTGCCTCCGTGCGAGTTTCGGGGTTGACCGCCAAATCATAGAACAGCCATGTCAGAAAGTCCATGAACAGGCGAAGGCACTGGCTCGATCGGGCTCGACCCAGTGTGAGGTTGCCGGGATCTCCTCACACCTGCTGCTGCATCAACTGCTTCAGACCGGATACAGCCTCGGAGACCACCTTGGTCGTGACTTCGATCTGCAGCGTGAGGTCGTGCATCTCACCCTGAATGCCGAGGAGCTCCTGGGTGTTGTATGAGCGGCCGCTCTGAAGATCGTGGACGAGCTCGTTGAGGCGGTTGTAGTTGTGTTCGATCTCGTTGCCGAGTTTCTTGATCCCCTCGGGAGTCTGCGCGATCTTGGCCTTGTCGGCCGAGATCTCGCTCACCTTCATCGACGGGTCGGTCTTCCCGGCCGACATGGTCACCTGATCGACATCGAGCTTCGCCGGTTGGCTCGTCTGTTGCGACTGCTCGAGCTTCGACAGAACATCGTCGAAATTCTTGAGATTCTGAGGGACCTCGTCGATGACCTTGTTCGCCCTCTCGAGAATGGGCTGAAGCCCTTCCATTCCACCTATCGAAGACATGATCGGAGACTCCTTTCCGGGACTGACTCACCGAGACGCAGCGGCACGTCTGCTCAGCTCACCCGCTGGAAAACCCCCAGCTTCATCCCCGAGAGCAACTCGTTGGCAAATGTCACGGCCGCCGCGTCGCGATCGCCCTTGACGATGCCGTTCAGGAGTGTCTCGGCCTCAGCCCACCGGCGCTGGGCGATCAGCGTTTCAGCGAGAAACGCGCGAGTCAGGTCGTGATCGGCATGCTGCTGCAGCACCTGCCGATAACTCCGCTCGGCGTCACCATACTGCCCCTGAGCGAAATGCCACATGCCCATGAACATCGGGGGCGTGGGGTCCTGAGGACGGAGCGTCTGAGCGGCCTCGAGGAAAACCTGCGCCTGCGGCATCGAACCCATCTTCATATTAAGATACGCCATTTCCAGGACGAGACGCGGGATCTGTTCGCCGAACTCGAGCGACATACTCACCTCAATTCAGAGTCCAAGGTCCACGGTCCAACGTCCCCGGACGAGGGAGGTTGGGCGAAACCTGCCACGCTGGGCATGGCAAGGTGCTTGGTCATTGCCGGCTGGCCTGGGCGATCTGGTCTACTTGAAGTTGCGAATCGCGGTTGTGGCCGAGTCGAATCGCGCTTTCATGATCGTCGAGAGCGCCTGGTAGGCCTGCTGCTCTTTGAGCATCTGCTGCTGGAGCTGCAGGTAGTATCTCATATCGTTTGAACCTGTGGCGCCGGGATCATTCAGCTTGTTCTGCGAGAAATCCGTATTGAGCTGCGACTGCTCGATCGGATCACTCGAGTTGATCGGTGCGCCTGCCCCAGGCCCACTATAGTTGATTTTCGAACTGCTCATGACTGTCCTCCATAGTTCTTGTAAAGAATCGGCAACATCTGCGCCGCCAACGATAGCGCTCGCTGGACCGCCGGTGACGACTCCTGACGAGTCCTCCCGGCCAGGAAATCCAGCCGCTCCCGGAAATCATTCGGCGCAAGCCTCAGGCATTGGACCAGAGTCGGAAATGCGTCCGCATCCAGACCGGCCCCGCCTCCCGCACTCCCCTGCTCCCGATGGTGCGACGTGCCCGTCGCCACATCCCCGATGCGAAATCCTGTCTGATCCGTCATCGCGTGTCCTCCTGTTCTCTTCCCGGTATTATGAACCAACATGATGGGCGCTGCCAGGTTCTCGAGTTCAAAGTTCAAAGTTCAAAGTTCAAAGTTTGCGGGGGGAACGTCCGAGAGGGCAGAAGAGCGCGGGCATCGAGAAGGATCGTTTCCTGCCCGATGCCCACGCATATGGTTTCTTTCGCGTTCCGACTCAGGCGTTGCCCTGCACGCGGCGCGCTTCGGTCACCATCTCCTGCAGCACTCCGGTACCTTTCTGCTGCACTTCGTTGACGATGGTGGACATGAGAAGGGCTGAGGTGCGGGCGCGATTCGCCCACGGGTTCTTGCCATCAGGATCCAACTCAACCGCCCTCTTCAAGTGCTCCGCCGCCGTCTCGACCAGTCCCTGTTCCAGGGCCAGCTCGCCGGCGTACGTCCGGGCGACGATGTCGTCCTTGTTGAAGAAGAGCGCGATGTTGAACGCGTCGAAGGCCGCCTCGGTCATTCCCCTCTGCATGTACACGCATCCGAGACAGGTGTGGAGATAGGCGTTCTGGGGATCGATCGAGATCAGCCCTTCCAGCAAGGTCTGGGCCGTGTCGGTCTGCCCCTGCTCGGCAAACTGGCGAGCGATCTGTGCCAGGGCCAGGATGTCTTCGAGGGACAGGTCGAGAGCGTCAGCAAGATTGCTCTTGCCATTGAGGAGCTCGCGCATCAGCTTCTTGACTTCGGTTACGGTCTGATTTGCGTCCATTGTCTTTCTCCTTCACGGCTACCGGAGGTTCCGGCTGACACCCATGATCATGTCGTGCCGGGCCTTCCGCATTTCGTTGACCGTGTTGATCATCTGCTGGACTTTCTGCATCTTCTGCTGGATCTGCATCATCTTCTTGGGGGCGTCCTTGGAGTTCATGTCGAGTGAATCCAGCTCGGACTCAAGACTGTCCATCTTGTCGAACGCGGAGCTCAGAGCCTTGTCACCGAAGTCGCCACTGCTTGCACCGGCGCGGCTGCCGCCGCCGGTGGCGCTCTCCGGACCGACCGCACCAGCCTGGCCACCCTGTGAGCCTCCTACACTGCCGCCACCGCCCTGCGCGCCCTGCGCGCCCTGCGCCCCTTCCTGCTGACCGCCGACACCGAGCTGTTTGAGCAGGTTGCCGAGCTGTTCCAGGAAGTTCGCCCCGCCCTGGAGCGGTCCCTGCTGCTGTGCTCCACCCAGCCCCTGGGTCAGCTTGTTCAGACCGTCGAGCAGACCCTGCATTTTGCCCATCATGTCGTCCATCTTCTTCATGAACGGGCCGCCGGGCTGAAGAATCTGACCGAGCCGGTCATTCACTTTGACGTTGATGTTGATATCGACATGCGAATGCCGCGGCCCGAAGCAGCCGGGCATCGGCGACATGCCGGGACCAAACGGGAGAGGCGGGAACATCCCGCGACCGGCGAAGATACCACCGAGCCCTCCCAAGCCACCGACCATGCTCTGAGCACCCTGGAAAATCTGTCCGACATTGCCAGCGATCTTCGAGAACATGTCGCTGAGCCCGCCCAAACCAGGGAGACCCCCACCGAGACCCGGAAGGCCTCCACCAAGCCCCTTCGTAAGATTCTGGAGCAGGCCGCCCGCTAACTGTGAAACCATGGGCGCAACCAGTTGCGCCGCGATCCCTCCCAACGCTGGAAGCATTCTTTACTCCTTTGAATTTTATTTGTCAGCGATCCCGAACACCGATCCCGCCCTCCGCCAGACCAGTGCGTGCACAACACAGGTGGCGGTTTGTCGGAGATCCACTCGAACGCGCCTGGCGTGATCATCTTCGATCACCATCTGTCCGATGTCCAAAGCAAGAGAAAAACGTCCATTTCTGCTGTTTGGAGACAATACGGACATAACTGACGCCACGGCTGCTTTCGCTGTCCTCCTGACACAATAAGAGATAAGACGCAGAGACCGGAATGTCAAGTGTAATATATGAACATGTGACGTAAATCACAAGAGGATTGAAGATATCAGCCCTTAACGGCCAAGACGACATTCCAGAAACTCCAGAATCTTCCAAACGTTCGTCTCAGGAACCGAAAAGCGCTGACCGGCTCCTCCTCCGCAAGAAGTTGCCCGAGAAGACGATCGGTCCAGGACTTGGATCGCTCGCTGGGTTTGAGCGCAACCGGGTCCATCAGCTTCTTGAGCCTGGATCGCAGCCGGCGCCCAGGAAACGTCGAGTACATGAGCCCCCCTCCGAGGTCCGAATGCACGACGTCGATGTCACGAAAGCCGGCACGTGAAATCGCGCGCTTCAACTCGGAGGCGGAGTAGTAGTAGCCGTAGGCATCAGTATGCCAGGCCCGGGAATTCGAGGGGAGTGGCGCCGGGATGGGATCGAGGATGAAGCGCCCCATCGTGGTCTCGATCTTCTCCGAACTGCGCCGCAGGAGCCGGAATGGCAGTCGAGGGCAGGCCACGAGTAGCCTCCCCCCTTTTCGCAACACGCGATACGCCTCCTCCGCCGGCAGCCCTTCGTGATTCAGCTCCCAGGAGGAGACGGCGAAATAGGCGTCGAAGCACTCTGAGCGGTACGGGAGACTGTTGAGGAGGCCGGCGCAAAAGAGAGAGTCCGGGCAGTGGCGAGCGGCGGTGGTGATGAGATCGGGCGAGCAATCGATGCCGGCGATCCGGCACGTGGAATGTGGATTCAGAAGTGAGAGCACACCGAAGCCGCACCCCGCGTCGAGAGCTCGGCCCTCGCGCGGGAGGTGGCTGGCAACAAGCCGATGGACGGGGGATCTGGAAAAAATCTCTCGCAGGACGGACCCCGGCAGCAAGGCGAGCCACCGGTAACTCCCGGCCCAGTAGTCACCGGCGGCCGGAGGTGTCGCGAATCGCGCCAGATACATCAGCGGACCAGCGCCCCTTCAGGGTCCAGCGTCGAGCCGTGGCCCAGATCCGGCGATAATGGGGCATCTGCCTCGTCGCCTTCGTCGCTGCGGTGCTCGCATACAAGGGCGAGATACTCGTAGAGACTTATTGAGACTCGTAGAGACTTCGCGGCGGTCGGTGCAGGCCCTGATTTCGTAGCTCGACATTGTTCCTCTCGGCAGTCTCTACCGGTCTCTACAAGTCTCCACCCGTCTCTACGAGATTGGGGCACCTGCGCCCTTCTCGCAGGCCTGGGCGTTCAAGGAGTTGTGGCCTTGTGGCCGGATTTGGGCCTTCGCTTCGCTCAGGGCTGTGGCTTCGTTTCTGCGTTTTGCGCCTGTCGTGCCTCCTCCAGGATTCTCTTGAGAGCATCGGTGCCTTTTTCCTGCACCTCCCTCGCGAGCGTCGAGAGCAGGAGCGCCGTCACCCGGGCTCGGTTCGCATGCGGGTTCTTGCCGTCAGGATCCAGCTCGGCAGCTCTCCGGAGATGGTGAGCCGCCTCTTCGACCAGACCCTGCTCCAGAGCCAGCTCACCCGCATACGCGTGAGCCGCGATGTCCTTCTCATTGAAGTGCAATGCGATGTTGAATGCCTGGTAGGCCGAGACGTTCTGCTTCATCTGCATGTAGACACAACCGAGACAGGAGTGGAGGAATGGGTTTTGAGGATCGAGCACGACCAGTCCCTCGAGCATGCTCTGCGCCGCTTCATACTGCCCCTGCTCGGCGAGCTGCCGTGCCACGGTTGCGAGGGCCAGCACATCCTCGAGCTCCAGCCCCATGGCTTCAGCGAGCGAGGCCTTTCCCTGCATCAGCTCCCGCATCTGTCTCTTGACCTCTTCGAGCTGTTCTTCGATGTCCATGTCGGTTCTCCCTGACCCGTCAGGACGGGCCGCGAATGAGATGAGAGATCGGAAACGCCACCGAGTGCTCCACGTATCATAGCCGAATGCGGAGGAGTGGTGAAGGGCGCACTTCGCGTTGGGAAAGCTCTCCGACTCTTTCACTCCCTCACGCTCCCACTCTCCCACTCTTCCCTCCGACCCGTGTGCTGATGTAGTCTCGGAGGATGAACCACAATCGTGAATCCGCCTGGAAGCTCCTGACGGAGTGGACCGAATCGCTGGCTCTGCGACGCCACGCCCTGGCGGTGGAGGCTGCGATGCGAGCGCACGCGCGCCGGCTGGGCGAGGATGAGGAGGCGTTCGGCATCGTCGGAATGCTGCACGATTTCGATTACGAGAAGTGCCCGACGGCTGAGACACACCTGATCGTCGGCGCCCGTGTGTTGCGCGAGCAGGGGTGGCCCGAACCGTGGGTGCGCGCGATCGAAGCGCATGCCGACTACACCGGAGTGCCGCGCGACACGAACATGGCTCGCTGCCTCTACGCCTGTGATGAGCTCGCCGGCTTCCTCACGGCTTCGACGCTCGTGAGGCCGGACAGGCAGATTGCGACACTCCCGGTCCAGTCCGTGATGAAGAAGATGAAGGACAAGGCCTTCGCCCGCTCCGTGAACCGCGACGACATCCGGCGCGGCGCGGAAGAGATCGGCATGCCGCTCGACGCCCACATCGCCTTCGTCCGCGATGCGATGGCCACGATTGCCGCGGAACTGGGCTTGGCCGGCGGGCAGTGACGGACCCCGCTGCCCGGCGCGTAACGAATCGACCCGGATTCGCGTCAAGAGATGCGCGATCCAGGATCGCTCCCGTGCTCGGCCCAGGTCCCGCGGGAAGGGCCCATCTGCGTCGTCACATCCGTCGCTCCATTGAGACCGTACCCGGGCTTCGTTACAGCTCCCGGCTCCTCTCGCGTCTCCTCGCACATGGTCCCTTCCCGCGGGCCTCGGCCTTCAATCCATCCGGACCGTGCAGCGAAATAAAGGTCCGACCGGGCGGGCTGGTTGACCCGCCCGGCCGCGACCGTTCACCGTGCTCCGATCACCAGAGCAGCGTCAGCTCCTCCTGATCGCCCGGTCCATCGATCCGGACGGTACTCTCCCTGGCGATCTCCTGGTACTCGGCGCGGACGCGATAGAACCCGGCCGGCAGGTTGACGTACAGCCACGGCCCATTGTCCGCGAGCAGGTCGAATACGACTTTTCCGAACTGATCGAAGATCGTTACGTCGACCGAGTTGACGAACGCCGTGTCCGTGCGGGCGAAGATCAGCTTGAGCGGGAAGTCCGACCGCATTGTGGCTCGTTCGTTGAGACCCACTCCGCCGTTCAGGTATTCGATGCCGCCGATAGTCTTCACGGTCGGCGAGTCGGACAGCGCCGGAGAGACCGCGAGCACAACCGCAACAGCGAATGCGAGGCATGTCCTTCGAATCGTCTGAGACATCTCTGCTCACCTCCTCCAATACAAAAGGGACTACTCCGGTGCACGCGAGTATTCAAGTGACGCACGTCACACCTGGGATTCGGAGTAGACTTGGCCGCAGTACAGCCAGCATGTCATCCTGAGGCTCGGCGCAGCCGGGCCGAAGGATCTCCTGAAAGATCCGTAGGCCATGGAGGAGATCCTTCGTCACCGGGCTTCGCCCGGCTCCTCAGGATGACGTCACGTTCATACCCGCGTGCGTCTACTCCGAATCTCAGCGTCACCCGGGCATGCATCGTAAGGCCCACGGTGGATGGCGATGCCCGGAGATCGGCACGATGTGACATCGGTCACCGCGCGTCATTGCCATTGCCGGCTGAGCGCTACAATCAAAGCGGAGGGTATTTCCATGGTGACACAACTCGTGAAATCACTCCTCGCAGCCGGCCGGTACGGGCTGCTCATGATCGTGCTTCTGCCGGTTGTCGCGTGCCGGCAGGGTCAGCCGCGCATCGAGCAAGTTCACTCGGACAAGATCCTGCCCGGTGCCGTCATCACACTCGCCGGCGATGAATTCGGAGAGGATCCGTCGCGCATCGAGGCAAAGGTCGGTGACCAGGCCGGTCGCGTCAGACAGGTGGCGTCGACATCGTTGGAGCTGGAGCTTCCGCGTGGACTGCACGCGGGTCGCCACGAGCTCGTCCTGACGAATCTCGAAACTGGCGAGTCCAGCGATCCCTACCAACTGAACATCCTGGAGGTCGTTCGCATACCGCCCGGCACCCGGCTTGTCGTGCAGACTGTCGAGAGCATTGGCAGTGACAGGAGTCGGACCGGTGACACATTCCTCCTCACCCTCGATCGGCCGGTCGTTGTCCGCGGCATGCTCGTCGCCGACCGGGGAAGCCGCGTGGTAGGGCGCGTCACGAATGCCGTGCCTCCCGGACGCGTCAAAGGCCGTGCCGAAATCGCGTTCACTCTTGCCGAATTGCTGCCGCTCAACACCGACCGGACGCTCGCTCTGGAGACCAACACCTTCAGCTCGAGGGCCCACGACACGCATCGACGCGATGCCCTTACGATCGGCGCCACAACCGGCATCGGCGCGCTGATCGGGGCGATTGCTGGGGGTGGCAAAGGTGCCGCCATCGGAGCCGCCAGCGGAGCCGCGGCCGGGACCGGCACCGTGCTCGTGACGCGCGGCGATCAGGTCACGATTCCCTCCGGGGCGTCCTTCACATTCGGGATCGCGCGCGAGGTCAGCTTTGAAATCGAGCAGCCGCTGCCAACCGCACCTCCCGGGGGATAGGCGGCGTTACGCGACCGAAAGGATCTTTGCCTCGCCTACCCCGTGATGCCGCGCCCGCTCATCGCCGAACGCGACTTCCCGCTCTGCGTGTGGACGGGTCGCCGGAGACGTCAAATGCGACGCCCGCGTAACGCTGCTCGACGTCCGCGATGACGGATTCGTATCGGCCTCGCCATGCGAGCAGCTCCATCAGGCGACCGAGCTTGTATTCAGTCGCTATCCCGACGGGGTCGCCTTCCCGCTTCCGTCGCCAGGCCGGGATCAGGTTGAGAGGGCTCCGCAGGAGACGGAGTAGGGCGAGCGCTACCTGACAGGTCCATATCCGCCGGACTTTCGACCACATTGTGCCACCGTCGCGATGAGCGGCGAATCGATACGGATCCAGGCCCACGTCGGCCGCTCCAACGCCTCGGCTGAGCCGGCACAGATAGGTCCAGCTCAGGCGATGGGCTTGGAGGAAGTGTTGGAGACGGAGGCGTGAATCGTACCAAATCTTCCAGCCGAGAAGTCGCATGGCGAAACAGATTTCCATGTCTCCCCCGCTGTTGAGCCGCGTACCCTGTCGATCCACCAGAAGAGGCGTGAAGCCACGATCCACCAGGGACTGCCAGGCCGCCCGGCGAACGACAAGACCGGCTCCCCACAGCCACCCGCGACCCCACGTCACGTCCCCGGACCGTTCTCCTTGTGTTCCGGTGGCATAGCAGTGGCGAAAGCGATCGAACCAGACCGGTGGAGGCAGCTCGCAGACGGGGTCGCTGCGGCCGCCGCACGCTCCGACCTCCGGGTCCTGCGAGAGGATCTCGACCGCTGTGGCGATGTAGTCCGCGCCGATCCAGTTGTCGTCCTCGACGAAGCAGATGAGCTCAGCCCGGGCCTCGGTGAATCCGCGCAGGTGGGCGTGGCTGAGACCCAACTGCTCCTCCGGCACCACCCTGATGCGCGCCGGTGCGTCGGCCGGCCAGGCAGCCAGCGCCGCCTGCCCGGTGCCGTCGGTCGACGCGTTATCCACCACGATGACATCCCACTGAATGCCCGCGGGCACGCGCTGGGCCGCGATATGAGCAAGCGTCGGCCGCAGGCGCGCCGCCCCGTTGTGGCATGGGACCACCACGCTGATGCTGGCCGTCATGGACACGCTGCAGCCGCTGCGGCCCGGCCGCTGAGGATCACCTGGTCCATATTCAAGTACTCCCACGCGCCGAATCGTCCACTCGATTGGATGCGCATGCCCGCGAGGTAGTCCAGAAGCACGCGTGTGGTCCGGCGGTGCTGCAGATCGTAGATGATGTATGCGGGGTCGAGGGTCACGACTCCGGCCACGCGGACGCGGCCTCCCTCCGCGACGGGGCGCGACTCTTGTTCGCTCAGTATGTCCAACTTCACCAGACCGTCGAGGCTCAGGCGCAGCAATGCGCTGCGGTCACACGGCCGCCGGGCGGACTCGCTCACCTCGACCTGGATCGAGCTGCAACCGGGCGGGGTCATGGCGCCGGAGAAGTTAGATGGGAAGCTGACCCTGTGGAAGACTGTGCCCGCCTCCGGCAGGTAGACCCAGTGCATCCGATCCCACGGGTCGGGCAGCGCCCCGTGCAGCCCGATGTTGATCGTGTGAACGGTGTTGTGGTGGAGATTCGCTGCCAGCTCGCGGATGCCGGAAGGGACTTCACAACCCAACATTCTGATGAGGCTCGGGAGCGGCACGGTCGTGATCAGATGGTCATAGCCGATCCGGCTTCCATCGGCCAAGCCGACCGCCTGGCGCCTGCCATCCACGTCGGCGACCGTCGCGTTGAGGCGAAGGCGATCGGGCGGCAGGCGCGCGATCATCGCCCGCGGCAGGGCCTCGATGCCTCCTTCAAGCGGATACCAGAACACGCGGTTCGGACCGCAGCTATTTTGCGGACTGAACGCACCGCGGAGAAAATCGCGGACGCGCGGCTGCGGCACGCGATCCGTGATCCACTCGCAGCTCATCTCTTGTGGATCCCAGGCCCACTGGCGGCGGTTGTACGGGATCATGAAATGCGCGGCGATGCCTCTGCCGAAGGTTCGGAGAATCCAGGACTCGAAGTTGGGTGGCGGCTCCCTGCGCCGGCTCATGCGAGCTGCGATCAGCCCTCGCAAGTTCTCGAGGACGACTCCGAACGGCAATCCGCAGTTATTGAGCTGGTATGGATACGGCGTGTGAACGCCCGCCGAATAGCAGAAGCTTCTGCGCGTCTGTGACTGGAGGTTCCCGTTGAGCAGCGTGTTGCAGATGAGATCGGTGGCGTAGGGGTGGTGCGAGTACAGGATGTGGATGGCGTGGTCGAAGGCGAATCCGTCGACGACAGTTGTGCGCGCGAGGCCGCCGGCTCTCGCACCGCGCTCGAGAATCAGGTAGTCGGTTCGGCCGATCTCCTCGAGGTAGGAGGCGGCCGAGAGGCCGCAGAGGCCGGCTCCAAGAATCACGACCCGGTAGTGCGGAGTGTCAGTCATCGAGCCAGCATGAGAGATCGCGGTGGAGCAGCTGCTGCAGGTCCAGGATTTCGGGCCGGAAGAAACTGCGCAGCTCGTCGCGCAGATCCTGGGAGAGCGGGGGAGGAACGAACTCCCGGTAGAGGACCGTGTGGAACACCGGGTGCCACGACCTCGGGACTACGCGTTTGGCCAGGCGATGAAGGGGAGCGATCTCCTCGAGCGCGACTCGGACGGCCTTGTTCCGGGCCGCCACGTACCTGCGGGCGGCGTTGTATTGCGTCGACGTGTCGGGGACGAACGTGCAATCGACGTTCAGGAATCGAAAGATGTCATGGCAAAACCGGACCGGGTTCGCGATGAAGTCCTCGTGGATGCAGACCTTGATTCGCTCGGCCGGGAACCGGTCGAAGTAGCGGCGAAGCTGCTGGCAGTAGAGTCCCCCGCGACGATAGTGAAACCCATTGCGCCATCGGGCCCGGATGCGCTCCTCTTCGGCTCGCAAGGCCGCGGCGAAGTCGGAGCATGATTCATGGCCCAGGCGAATCAGATAGAGGAAGGCCGAGTAGGCGCGTGCGACCGGATTGCGCAGTATCGCGATGAGCCTGACGTCCGGAAGATGATGCTGAATCCTTCCCGGGGCAACCGGATCGTAGAGGTACGAGGTGGATGCTTCGCCGATGGCGGCATGCCCGGATGCGCCCCTGAACAGCTCCCGGTACGAATCCAGGTCGCACACGACCCGTCTCTCGATCTCCTCCGAGCCGGGGCCGTGGAGATCGAATCGGCGCCCCTCATAGATAAAAAACAGTGGCTCCTTCTCCGGACTCATGTAAATTTGCGGATGTTGCGCCAGATACTGATAAAGGGAGGAGGTGCCGGACCTGGCGGCGCCAATGATCAGAAACGTGGGAAGTGTCACAGCGCCTGCTTTACCACATCACCGATTCCCAGAAATAGGTCCCTCCCGGCCGGGGGTCATAGCCAAGAACTGCTGAAGCTTTGGCCGTGCTCAGCAGGCATTCATTCCCCGTCGTGTAGTTGGGCACCTCGGGCCACCGGGTTTTGAGGAATTCCTGGATGTCGGCCACTCGAGCATCCACCTCGCGATCGACCAGGTTGAGAACCTCCGAGCCGGTGCTCAGCTCGCGTTCGATCGCTGCTTCGAAGCCGGCCACCAGATTCTCACATGATGTGCTGATGTAGAAATTGCGCGGAGTCAACGATCGCGTGCCCGGGTATTCAAGTCGAAAGCTCACGGCCTGGGTTTGCGTCGACCCACGGCAGGCGTTTTCCAGATAACACTCGAGCTCGCGCTTCAGCAGCCCGTAATGCGTCTGCCCCTCGGCAAGAGTCGGGCAGTAGTTGGTCTCGAGAATCGGGAACTGCTCCACTTTCACCGGGTTGTTGATGCCGTAGACCTGACCGGAGGAGGCAAAGATGAAGCGCGGCACACCAGCCTCGCACGCCGCCTCGAAGACATTGATCGACCCCTCATAGTTGATACGCCGGAAGTCGGCGGCCGTCATGCCGGGCACGAAAGGATGGGGAAGAGCCGCGAGGTGAATCACGGCCCGACTGCCTCGAAAGCGATCGACCAGGCGGCTGCGCGGCTCGAGAACGTCGTCCCCGGATTCCCGCAAGAGCCGAGCGCGGACACTCAGGCGTTCGCTCAGGCGCATGCCACGCCGGAGATAGTTGGCGAGTGCATGCGCCTCCCGCCCCTGGCACCGGCCCAGATACCTGCGACGGAGACAATCAACGAGCAGACCGCGCCACCGGTCGTAGACACGGATCGTGTATCCTCTTTGCCCCAGGCCCTCCCGCAGCAGCCTCCCCACGAATCCGCTGCCGCCGGTGATCGTGATGGTCCTGGTGTTCATCTCGCTCACTCTGTTACTCGGGGTTCGACGTCGCTCTGACCACAGGTCAGATGTCGGAGATCCTGTCCGCGCTCCGACGGCCGCAACTTTGTCGCTCCGTTCGCTGTCATCACTTGATGATCGCCTCTGCTCCCGAAGAGCTCTCAGAGTGCCGACCCAGCAAGATGCGTCCAGACTAGGACCCTGCCGGGAAACTGTCAAGCGGGAGTCATGAGCCCTGAGATTCGGAGTACACTTGGCCGCAGTACAGCCAACATGTCATCCTGAGGCTCGGCGCAGCCGGGCCGAAGGATCTCCTGCGAGACCCGTAGCCCTTGGAGGAGATCCTTCGTCACCGGGCTTCGCCCGGCTCCTCAGGATGACGTTGCGCTCATGCCCGTGTGCGTCTACTCCGAATCTCAGCATGAGCCACGAATCCGCGGACAAGGCACGCGCGGGACCGCTCTGAGGCGGACCCCGCAAAGGAAAGGCAGTACATCGCCGGCGGATTCATCGGAGTCCTCGGGGGAGTTAGAGGCGATCTTGATCCGTGGATTGACACAAGCGGCCGCCCGTGGTGCAATAGCTGCGATTTCCTTCCTGGCAAGATAGATGGACTCGATCGTGTTTCTTGGCGTTCTCCTACTCATCATCGTTGTCGCGATGCCGATCGCGGCCTTCGCGATGTCGCTCATCCTTCGCGGCCGGGTCAGGGAATTCGGCGACCAGATCGAGCGATCCCTCGAGCGGCTCACGCAGGCCGAGAACCGCCTGCTCGAAATCAAGCGCGAAATCCGGGAGTTGCGGGTGTCGATGCAGGGGAGCACCGCTGGAGCCACTGGAGCTTCCGAGGAGCGCGCTGGTGTTGCGCTGCCACCTGCCGGCGACGTCCAGCCTGAGACCGTCGTTGCGCCTCTGCCGCCCGTGGCGCCGGCACCACCGCCTCTGCCAGTCGCGCCTCCACCGGCGCCTGGGTTGGACGAGCTGCTGGCTGCGAAGGTGCGCGAACGGGACGTTGCTGCGGCGAAGGCCGCCGCTGCGACGACACCACCTCCCCTGCCACCCCCACCGCATCCTCAACCCCCGAGCCCTCCGCCGCCGCCGCCGGCTCCGAGCCCCTGGAGTGGCATCGATTGGGAGGGCTTCGTCGGGGTCAAGCTTTTTTCTTGGATCGCCGCGATACTGCTTGGACTCGGAGCTGTCCTTTTCCTGCGCTATTCGATCGAACAGGGGTGGCTGAGCCCGGCCATACGCATGTCAATCGGAGTTGCCGTCGGGACAGGTCTGCTGGTTTTGTGCGAGCTGAAGGCGGCACGAGGCTATGCCACAACCGCGAATGCGCTCGACGGCGCCGGCATCGCCATTCTGTTCTCCACCTTTTTCGCATCGCACGCACTCTGGCATCTGCTCCCAATGGGGGTGACTTTCGGGCTGATGATCCTGGTGACGGCCGTCGCCGTCGTGCTGTCGATCCGACGGGATTCGCTGTTCATCGCCCTCCTCGGTTTGGTCGGCGGGTTTGCGACCCCGGCGCTCTTGTCTACCGGTGAGGACCGTCCGATCGGTCTGTTCAGCTATCTGCTCCTGCTCAACGCGGGGCTCGCCTGGGTCGGCTACAGGAAAAACTGGCCGCACCTGGGGGTGCTGAGTCTGATCTTCACGACGCTGTACCAATGGGGTTGGGTCTTCAAGTTCCTCGACCAGAGCAAGCTGCCGTTGGCCGCGGGAATCTTCCTCGTGTTCCCGGTGCTGAGCGCGCTGGCGCTCGTCGTCGGAAGCCGTGGTGCAGGCGCCTCGCGTTCGTCGCGATTCGAGAAGACCACGGCCGTGAGCGGGGTGCTGCCTCTCGGGTTCGCGGTCTATATGTCATCGGTGCCCGCCTACGGCGACCGGTACGCGCTCCTTTTCGGGTTCCTCCTGGCGATCACGGTGGGGCTTGCCGCGATGACGATATCGAGGAACCAGGATGCGATCCACGCGGGTGGAGCGGTGTCAACGGTCATCGTATGGGTCATCTGGCTGAGCGCGTCGTATACGCACGACGCGTGGCCCGGCGTCATCGGATTCGCGGCCGCTTTCATCCTTCTCTACCTGGCGGTGCCGGTGGTGGCGAGGCGTGTCGGGCGGCCTCTCGGGGCGATGGGGGACGGCGCGACGCTCGCGGCGCCGATTCTGTTGTTTGTCTTCGCCGGCCTGGCAGCAGCCGAACCGGCGACCGCGTCTCCCGGGCTCTTCTTTGGCGCGCTGTTCGTCCTTCTCCTCATCCTGTCAGCCTACGCGATGCACCAGAGGCGCGGGTCGATTTACTATGTCGGGGCCTTCTTCGCGCTGGCCGCTGAAGCAGCGTGGTCCACCAAATATCTGGTCCCCGATCGTCTCCTGCCGGCGTTGATCGTCTACGCGGTCTTCGCGCTTTTCTATCTGGGCGTTCCCACGGTGGCTCGGTATCTGAACCGGCCGCTGGAGCCCGCCGGGACAGCCCTTGCGGTTCTCCTCTGCGGCATCGCACTGCTGCTATTCCTGGCGACGGGTGACGTGTCGGGGTCATCGCTGTGGGGCCTGGCGTTGTTGCTTGCCATCCTGAATGCGGGCCTGTTCGTCGAAGGATCGACCAGCGCTCATCCTCGCCTCGTCGTGGCCGGGACAGTGCTCTCGTGGATCATCATCGGAGTATGGTGGAGTACGGCCTTCCTCCCGATTCATCTCCTCCCCGCGCTCGCGGTGATCTCAGGGTTTGCCTTGCTGGTGGTGGGTGGGTACATCTGGATCGAGCGGAAGTCCGGAGCCGCCGGGGTTTCGGGCCGGGGCATCTATCTGGGCCTGGCCGGGCATCTCTTTCTGTTCTTCGTCGCGGCGCAATCCGGCCTCGCCATTCCGCCCTGGCCTATGCTGGCCGTGATGGCGCTCCTGGATCTGGCGATCGGCGTCGCCGCACTCTACGCCCGCCGCGGAGAGCTGCATCTGGGTGCGCTGATCGCATCGCAGTGCCTGCTGCTGGTGTGGCTGCAGGTGGCGCATGAGGATCCGTGGCCCGCTGTCGCCATCTTCACGGCCGCGGCAGTGGCTCTCTTCGGCTGCGTCTGGTTCATCCTTGCACGACAGCGCCGCCTCGCGGAGGCAGCGCTCGCATTCGGCGCCGCAGCGATCGTCGGCATTCTCCTGGGCCAGGCCGTGGCTATCACGGCTGTCGTGCTGGCTCCTTCCCTTGCGCTCGAGGTCATCATTCCTGTCCACGTGGCGTTCCTCGCCGGTCTCCTCGCCCTCTCGGCCTCGACGGGCTGGCGTGTCGTGGCGATCATCGCGATCGTACCTGGAGCTGTAGCGGTGTCGGGGTGGCAGGCACTGCACGCGGAGCCGGCCGACTGGCTGGGCGCGTTGTTGTTCGCGTCGGCCATCTACATCCCGATGTGGGCGTTTCCGCTGGCGCTCGGAAGGCGCGTGGAGAAGCATATCGAGCACTACGCGGCGGCGGTGCTGGCCGGTCTCCCGTTCTTCTTTCAGGCGCGCCGTGCGATGCTCGGCGGCGACCTCGAGGATGTCATCGGTCTCTTACCCCTGACGCAGGCCGCCCTGATGGCCGTCCTGCTTGCGAAACTGGTGCGGTTGGAACCACCCGGGGAGCGGACGCAAGGCCGCCTCGCGCTTGTGGCCGGCGCCGTCCTTGCTTTCATCACCGTTGCCATTCCGCTGCAGCTCGACAAGGAGTGGATCACGATCGGATGGGCTCTACAGGCGGCGGCGATCGCGTGGCTCTACGGGCGGATTCCTCATCGGGGGCTCTTCTGGTGGTCGGCGGGGCTGTTTGCCGCGGTGTTTGTCCGGCTCGTTCTGAACCCCGCGGTGCTGGAATACCATGCCCGGGCCCTCACACCGATCTGGAACTGGTACCTGTACACGTACCTCGTCGCGGCTGCCTCGTTCTACTATGGCGCTCGACGGCTCTCGATCACCGACGACATCATCAACGGCATCGGTCCATTCTCCCGGCTCCTGTATGCTGCAGGGACCGTGCTCCTTTTCTGTCTTCTGAACATCGAGATCGCCGACTACTATTCGCAGGGACCGGCGCTGACCTTCAATTTCTCAGCCGGTCTGTCTCAGGACCTCAGCTATACGATCGCGTGGGCCGTATTTGCGATCGGAATGCTGGCGGCGGGGATAGTGTGGTCGAGCCGCGCGACGAGGGTCGCCGCCATCATCCTCCTCGTCGTCACGATCGTGAAGTGCTTCCTGCACGATCTGATGAGACTGGGCGGCCTCTACCGCGTCGCCTCGCTGGTCGGACTCGCCGTCTGCCTCGCCCTTGTCGCCATCGTCGTCCAACGGTTTGTGCTCTCACAGCGCAAGGAGAATCAATGAGCAGATCGAGGAGCTGGCGACCTGGGGATGGGCCCCTTCGCTTCGCTCAGGGCTTCGGCTCCACGCTTCTCCTGCCTCTGGTCGCGCTCCTCGAGCTCCACTCAGCCATAGCCCCGGCATCCGGGTCGACGCCGCAGACGATCGAGCGAGAGGTGCGGCCGGGCGCGAAGGGCCCGAACAGGCTGGATCTGGACACGAGTCTGATGGCGACGGCGATGCCACTGCGATACTCCGAGGGGCGGACGCAGGACTGGGGCCGGAGCCCACAGCTCAGGTTCCTCGGAGGGCTTGAAGATCTGCGTCTCGTGGATGCGAGCGGACGCGAGGTTGGATATCTCCTGGTTTCGCCTCCGGAGCGGGTGCCGCAATGGAGGACCGGGAGGCTCCTCCCGGTGAGGGCGGGAAGGTTCGCCAGCGGGTTTGATGTGGATCTCGGAACCGCGGGTATGACTGATCGTCTCCGCATATCAGGCCTTCCGTCGCCGTTCCTGAAACGGTTCAGGCTCGAAGCGAGCGTCGACGGGAATCATTGGTCGGTGGCGGTCGCGGAGGGGACGCTGTTCGACCTCCCCGAAGAGAACCTGCGCTTAATCGAGATCGGATTCCCGCGGGGTGAGCTCCGCTACTTCCGGCTGACGTGGGACGATCGATCGAGTGCGCGCCTTCCCATTCCTCGCGAGGTTTCGGCACGTGAGGCCCCTGGCCAGCCCGCGCCGTCGGGCTCCACAATCACGCTGGGGTTCAGGCCTCGCGCGAGTGAACCTGGCAAGAGCCGTTTCGCGATCGGGGTGCCAAGCGGACGACTCCCCATCACCGCGCTCAAGCTCGAAGTCTCCACCGAACCCCTGCTGCGGCCCGCAACGATCGCTGAAGCCAGGTTGCAGGGCGAGCAGATCGTCTCCGTTCCGCTCGGATCGACCACACTCCGGATTGCGAGGCATGGGGATCTGCTGGCATCTGATTTGAGGATCCCGATCGCGAGGCCTGAGGAGCCCGAGCTGGAGCTGGTTGTGGAAGATGGCGACAACGCCCCGCTCGACCTCATCGCAGTCAGAGCCGAGCTGGCCCCGCTCCCGTGGATTTACTTCGAGAGCGAGGCCGGTGCGGCGCTGGTCGCCCGCTACGGCGGCGCCGGCTATTCGGCGCCGAGGTACGACATCGAGGCGAAGCGCGAGCTTGTTGCGGGGGCCGTCGTCGCTGAAGCTCAGTGGAGCCCCGCCCGCGAGCTTCGTCCCCGTCAGCCGGAGACCGAGCCGGCCGGTAGCGCGCTTTCCGTCGGCGGCTCCATCGACAGCTCGAAGTTCCGCTATCGGCGCAAGATCCCCCAGGTCCCACCGGGACTCACCGTCCTTCCTCTCGACGCAGCCGCGCTCGCCCACAGCACCGACCTTCGCGACATTCGCATCGCGGATGAGCAGGGCAGGCAGGTGCCGTACCTTCTGGAGAAGCGAGATGAACCGCTCTCCCTCGACCTGCCGCCGCTCGAGTCGATCCCGTACGACCCCGAGGCGAAGGCGGCGCCGGAAGCCGCACGCGTGTCACGTTACAGGATCAGACTCCCGTATGACACTCTGCCGGCGAGCCGGCTTGTACTCTCGACCGCCTCCCGAGTCTTCGCCCGCAGGGTGTGGGTTGTGGTCGACCGGGAAGCGACCGATCGGAGATCAAAGCCATGGAGGGAAACGGTGGCGGAAGTCGCATGGGTTCACGCCGATGCCGGGCGGCCGGCCAGAGATGTGGTACTGGCTCTGCCTGCACTCGGCACCGCCACATGCGAGCTCGACGTCGACGAAGGCGACAACAGCCCGCTGCCGATCGCGAGCCCGCGCCTGCTCCTGCCATCGCGTCGCCTGCGCTTCTTCTCGACAGCGGTCTCCGCGCTTTCTCTCCTTTATGGGCAGCCGCGCCTGCCTGCGCCGCGTTATGACATCGCCCTCCTGGCACCGACTCTGCTCGGACAGGCGGCGCAGGAGGCGTCGCTCGGGGCGGAGTCACCGGGGCCGGCAGCGCAGGAGCCACCGGTGCCGCACATGAGGCTCTTCTGGGGGGCGCTCATCGCCGGCTTCGTCGTGCTCATGCTGCTGCTCGTCCGCCTCCTCCTCAAGAAATAGGGGAAGGCCTGGCCGGGCGCAAACGCGTTCTTGACTTCCACTGAGGCTCAAGCATACTTTGTGGAGCAACTTCCGCGCGCAGGAGTGGGTCCTGATGGAATACCCGAGCAGACGCACCGAGGATGGACTCACGAAATGCGCACGGTCAGCAGTTCTGTTCGCAATCATCCACCAGGAGGTGATCCATGCCCATGTTCGTGCTGATGACTCGGCTCTCGCCCAACGCCCTCCACGACGCTCCGTCGCGCCGTGCGACAGGCCGGGACTGGCTCCACAAAGTCAAGGCAACCTGCCCAGGCGTGAAATGGCTGGCGCATTATGCGATCCTGGGTCCGTACGATTTCATGGATATCTACGAAGCCCCCGACGTCGAGACCGCTCACCGCGTTTCGATCATCTCGAGGGCTGAGGGAGCCGTGAGCGCTGAAAGCTGGCAGGCTCTTCCCTACGACAGTTTCTTGAAACTGTTGGACGAGGTGGAGGGGAAGTAGGCCGGGCCGGCTCGGCTCGCCGCGGTCACCCCGCGTCCGTGCGGGATTCGAGGTTACGTCGGGCTACCGATGTCCGGATGCGGTGAGAGTCTTTTCGTGACGGGGCGTGGTACTCTTCCGCGTGCGGCGATCGTGGTAGAAACAGCTCCTGTTTGCCTGGAGGCGCATCAGGCAGCTTCGCCGGTAGAAGATCCCGCACTGGAGGCAGGTCGTACGCGCACGCTCGGGCGCTCTTTCGACGAGCCTCACCGAGAGACCATCGAGGAGCTGGGAGACGCCCTTGAGCTTGGAGGCCTGGACGGCGGAGAAGATTTTCGGGAGATGGCGGGCCTTGAGCTCCTCGTACGTTCCGATGATCCGCGCTCCCGCCTCCGTTGGAGATAGCTGCACGGCTCGCCGGTCCTTGGCGAATTCAGCGCGCTGGATCAACCTCTTCCTGACCAGGCGATCCACCGCCTTGCTAGCGGCGGCATTGCTGATGCTCAGAAAGGCCGCCACGTCTCCGATCGAAATGAGGTCCGACATGGTCACCAGCTTCAGAAGTTTGAACTGGGAATACGTGAGCGTACCGTCGGACGCCTGCTTGACGAGATTTTCCTGCACGATGTTCTCGACCACCTGGGCGAAGATGTGCGTGCTCCCGAGGAACTCATCGATCAGGGCGGACGGATTCTTGACTCTCATGTTGGCCTCTCCCGCTGATTGTGACTCTCGATTAACATTTAACGAATCGAAATAATCATAGCACAAATTCAGCGTCAAGAGTGCACGGCCTTCATCAGGGCTGCGGCAAAGTCGAGGCGCCGACTCGGGCGAGGCCTTTCCGTGCGAAACCGCAGATGGCACAGATTTCCGCGCAGATCACGCAGATACTGCCAGCATTCAACCGACGAGCAACTTGCTCCTCACTCTCGGGTCGGCGCGAAGCAATCGGCGACATCTGCGAGTCAATCTGTGAAATCTGCGGTTTCCGGGACTTTGCCGTAGTCTTGGGC
>JACPPM010000105.1 GCA_016191015.1 Acidobacteriota bacterium
AATGCTGGAAGAATCTGCGTAATCTGCGCGGAAATCTGCGCCATCTGCGGTTTCGCACGGAACGGCCTCGCCCGAGTCAGCGCCTCGACTTTGCCGCAGCCCTGCAGCCGGACCCCGTGTACAGTTCTGTGCCGGCAAGCGGCCTACTGTGTTCCCGCCCTGACCAGCTTCTCGATCAGTGGCCCATACCCTTGGATCGCAGTCCGTTGGGTGTAGAAGGCCAGGCCACGCAGGCCGCCCAGCTCTTCGCCGCCTCCCGCGCGCCCGGGCCCGCCGTGAACCAGTTGCGGCATGACTGTTCCAGGGCCAGGAGATTGCTCAGCTACTTTCTCGCCACCGATATTGATCCGGCCGTGAAACGGTGCGATCGCCAGTACGTATCTCACCGCGAAGTCCTTGTCGTCGGTGTAAACGGATGAGACCAATCCTCCGTCCCCGCGACACACTAGGCCCGCCGCCTGGAAAGGATCGCCACCGTATGGCATCACAGTCACAACGGGACCGAACACTTCGTGGCTGTGGATTGCCGACGCCCGCTCGGGGTCGGGAGCGCAGAGCAGAACCGGGATCTGGAAAAATCCTCGCCCCTCGGCCACGCCCGTGAGCGCCACGTCTCCCCGTCCGGCGTCTCCGCACACGAGCTCCGCCTCGCTTTTCAGCAGCTCGATCCCTTCCCGCACATCTCGCTGCTGCGCCGCCGTGGCGAGCGGTCCCATCCGGACATCAGCGGCCGCCGGGTCTCCCACTCGGATTCCTCGCAGACGCTCGCTCAGCTCCAGCTTGACGCGATCCAGCATCCCGCTCGGCACCAGAATCCGCCGGATCGCCGTGCACTTCTGTCCGGCTTTCTGCGTGATGTCGCGTGCGACCTCTCTGAGGAAGAGCTCAAAGGTCTCCGACCCCTCCGTGGCGTCGGGAGCCAGGACGGCCGCGTTCAGGCTGTCCGCTTCGACGTTCAGTCGGATCGAGCGGTTGATCACATTGCCATGGCCGCGAATGCGCCTCGCCGTTTCGCTCGATCCCGTAAACGCCACCACGTCCTGCGAGCTGAGGTGATCCAGGAGGTCGCCGACTCCGCCAGCGATGAATGAGAGAACGCCATCCGGAAGCGTATGGGCCTCGGCAAGGATCTCGATAATTCGGAAAGCAAGCAACGAGGAGCTGGTGGCCGCTTTTGTCACGACCGGCATTCCGGCCAGAAGCGCCACGGCGGCCTTTTCCGCAAATCCCCATGCGGGAAAGTTGAACGCGTTGATGTGGACCGCGGCTCCCGTCAGCGGAACACGGATGTGAGCTCCGGAGAAACGAGTGCTTCTCCCGAGCTGAATGAGATCGCCATCGGCGAGGACGCGTTCCGATCCGAGAGATTCTCCAAACTTCGCGTAAGCCGAGAGTGTCGCCGTCGCTCCGTCGATGTCGAACTTGGCGTCACTCCGGGTGTTGCCCCCGTTTCGGATCGCAATCTCGATCAGCTCGTCCCGATGTTCGTAAATCCGTGCCGCGACAGCGGCAATCAAACGCCCCCGTTCGGCGAAGCTCATGGCGCGCAGCGCCGGCCCGCCATGGTTCCGCGCGTAGTCGAGACATGAGCCGGGATCGACGCCGCCCCCGCTCACCTCGGCCACAACCTCCTCGGTCGCGGGGTTGAGAAGCGGCAGCCTCTCCCCTCCCGCATCACTCCAACGGCCGCACAGATAGCTCCTGACCAACATCTCTATCTGCCCCCGGCGTTGTCGCTTCCCGGTCCCGCCCGATGAACATACTGGAAGTCGATCGGCTTCCCGTCGATTCCGCGTGCGGGCGGCGCGATCCAACCAGCCATCCTGCCGGGCTCGCAGGTTGGGATCATGAGAGATTCCACCCACGCGCGGTCTGAATCCTGGGGTAGGAGCTCGCCCCGGCGCCGCTCGAACTCGTCACCCGAGAGCAGGTTGCCCGCGGGATCGAACGGGAGTCCGGCATAGACGCCGACTTCGCGATTGAATCGCTGCGAGGGAAGCGCGAGGCGGTCGGGGTGGCCGGCTTCCGCGAGGAACCCGTTCCACTTGTTCATGGCGCGCGCACAATCCTCGGCGTAGGCATCGCGCAACACCAGGTTCATCGCCCGTCGCAGGGGGATCTGTTCGGTCGTGAGCCGCCCCGCGGCCGCCGGCACGTCGATCTCGTAGACTCCCTCCAGAGCGATGTGGTCCGGGTATTTCGAAGCGCTCGTCTCGTTGTATCGTCCTTTGAGTCCCGTCGCGAAGTAGCTCGCGGCGTTCGACGAGTCCTCGCTTCCGAACAGGTCCAGCGACGCCGAATACCACTCGTTGATGTAACGCTGAATGAGATCCAGCGGGATGCCTCCCAGCGCGCCCACGTCCTGAGCCGGCGCCTGTTTCATCAATTCGGCTGTCCGCTGAATGACTCGCCCGATGCCGGTCTCCCCGACAAACAGGTGGTGCGCCTCCTCGGTGAGCATGAAGCGTGTGGTGCGGGAGAGCGGATCGAACCCGCTTTCGGCGAGAGCAGCGAGCTGGTACTTTCCATCCCGATCGGTGAACATCGTGAAGCAGAAGAAGGCGAGCCAGTCGCGGATCGGCTTGTTGAAGGCGTTGAGGATGCGCGGCGAATCGGGATGTCCCGAACGCCGGACCAGGAGGTCCTCGGCCTCCTCACGCCCGTCCCGCCCGAAAAACTGATGGAGGAGGTAGACCATGGCCCACAGATGACGCCCCTCTTCGACGTTCACCTGAAACAGGTTTCGCAAATCGTAGAGACTCGGCGCCGTTTGCCCAAGCAGACGCTGCTGCTCGACCGAGGCCGGCTCGGTGTCCGCTTGCGTCACGATCAGCCGGCGCATCTCCTTGCGCAGCTCGCCCGGCACCTCGTTCCACACCGCATTGCCGATACGATCGCCGAAACCGATCCGGCGATCCGCCTGCGGCGGCGTCAGGAAGATCCCCCACCGGTACTCCGGCATCTTCACGTAGTCGAAATGCGCCCACCCGCTCGGTTCGACGCTGATGGCCGTACGAAGATAGATCTGGTCAGATTGAAACCCCGCCGGGCCCATCTCCATCCACCACTCGAGAAATCGGGGCTGCCACTCCTCGAGCGCCCGCTGCAACTTGCGGTCGCTCGAGAGGTTCACATTGTTCGGAATCTTTTCGAACGATATTGTCGATGACGACATCAATTTTCTCCTGGGACTATTTTCAGGTTCGGCGCCAGTCGAATTCCGCGCCCTGTGGCTGGCCATACGTTGTCAGCGCTCCGCGCGGACCCACCGCATTGGGACGCTGGAAGATCCAGTTCTGCCAGGCCGAGAGCCTGCCGAAGATCTTCGTCTCCATCGTTTCAGGGCCGGCGAAGCGGAGGTTCGATTCGAGGCCGGTCAGGGCATCGGGAGAGAGACTTGCACGCTCTTCGACGGCCAACCTGATCTCGTCTTCCCAGTCCAACCCGTCGATGGCGGCGGTCACAAGCCCATGCTGCTGTGCGTCTGAGGCTTGGAGGGCCTGCCCGCGTGGGATTCGGGCGATCTGATCGGGTGCCCCCAGAAAGCGGCTCTGCAGCCGGGTGAGCCCGTTGCCCATCGGAAGCGGCCCGGTGTTCATCTCGCTGAGCGCCACGGCCACGCCATCCGCATCCAGCATGTAGGCGCGGTCTGAGGCGATCGCGAGCTCGAAGAGGCTCCCTGCGAAGCAGGAACCTGCTTCGATGACCGAGAAGAAGCTCTTCGCCGTGACATCGAGCCTTTTCAGAACGCGCTTCATATGCTGCACTACTTCGTTCACGAACCAGTGATTGCGATGCTGCACGAGCTGGTTGTCGAGGTCGAGGAGGTTCTCGATCCGGCCTCGCGTGGTGATCAGCACCAGGCCGATCTCGGGATGATTGAATCGCAGCCTGAGAAGCGCGTCGTCGATTTCGCGAAACGCCCGCAGCGGGAACCAGCCTGCTCCCGCTGAAGCGGGATCCTCCGGCACGCGCGGCAGCGAATCGGGAACGCACACCTCCAGGCGCGCCACGCGGCTATGCGGCTCGAGTGCGAGGCGGACGTGGCGGTAGCGCACGCCGTCGGCACTGACCTCGGGGTCAAGCGGCTCGAGCGCGATCCCGCGCCTGTCGGCGTGCCCTGTCCCCGCGATCCGCCGTGCCCGAGAATCGACCTCAGCCTCGAATCGAGACGACGGAATCACCGCGTCGACAAGGCCCCACTCCACCGCTCGTTTCCCCTTGATCCCTTCGGCCAGAGTGGCGCAGATATCGGCCCGATCCCGCCGGATCTTCCGCTTGTCGGCGAGGCGGGTGAGCCCGCCCGTGCCGGCAAGCACTCCCAGGTACGGCACTTCCGGGAGCGCCACGGCCGACTTGCGATCATCGACCAGATAGATCTCCTTGCAGGCGAGCGGGAGCTCATAGCCGCCTCCGGAGGCCGTCCCGTTGATCGCCGCCACGTAGACCTGGCCGCTGTTTTCTGTGGCATCCTCGATGGCGAGCCGCGTCTCGTTGGTGAACTTGCAGAAGTTCACCTTGAAGGCGTGAGTCGAAGAGCCGAGCATGAAGATGTTGGCGCCCGCAGAGAATACCCCCTCCCTGGCGCTCGCGATCACGACGGCCCCTACCTCGGGATGCTCGAACCTCAGCCGGTTCACGGCATCCGCGAGCTCGATGTCGACAGAGAGGTCGTAGGAGTTGAGTTTCAGCTCGTAGCCCGGCCGCAACCCTTCGTTCTCCTGAACATCAAGCTTGATTCGGGCTATGGGGCCGTCGATTTCCAGTTTCATATGTCTGTATCGGGACGGGTCTGTTTCGAAGCAGATCGCGTCCCCGGTTGGATTCTTGGCGATTTCCAATGTGCTCATGCGCAGAAGTATAGTCAGGACGGCTCGCCATTGCAAGATAGTGCTTGCAGTAGATCAGGCTGTGCAGTATAGTGCACGCATGAGCTCGCGCGACAAACGAGGACTTCTCGTCGCGATCGGCACCAGCGTCAAGCAGCTCAGACTGAAGCGCGGTCTGACGATGCGCGAGCTGGCGTCGAGGGCGGAGATGAGCCTACGGTTTCAGGCCCAGCTCGAGGCTGGGACGGCCAATATTTCCGTCGGCCGCCTGGCCGGGATCGCTGAGGCGCTCGGCGTGGATCTCGCCGAGCTTCTGCCTGGCCGGTCCGCGGAGAAGCGCCACCTCGCCCTTCTCGGGCTCAGGGGAGCGGGCAAGAGCACGATCGGGCGGATGGCGGCTGAGGCGTTGGGCGTGCCCTTTGTCGAGCTGGACGAACGGATCGAGAGGTCCGCCGGCATGGGGTTGACGGAGATCTTCGCCCTCCAGGGTGAAGGCTACTACAGGCGGCTCGAGGAGAGATGCCTGGAGGAGGTCATTCGAGCCGGCGAGCCTCAGATCGTCGCGCTCCCGGGCGGCATCGTGGGAAACGAACGCGCGTACGCGATGGTGCGCCAGCGGTGTGTGACCGCATGGCTCCGTGCCAGCCCCGAGGAGCACATGCGCAGGGTCCTCCGCCAGGGAGACCCGCGTCCGATGGCGGATAGGCCGGACGCGATGGCCGAGCTCCGTGAGCTCCTGCGCGCGCGCCAGCCGTTATACGCGCAGGCCGACATCGTCATCGAGACCGCCGGAAGGCCGCGCCGAAGAACGCTCCGGTCTCTTCTCGCCGCCCTCGATCGTCGTGGCTGGAAGGGGCCCGGCTAGCCCTGTGGTAAGAACGTAAGGTAGCGGCTCAGATACCGCGAGAGGACGCTGAGCTGCCCGGTGAAAATCAGCACTCCGAAGACCAGCAGCAGCGCACCGGCGACTTTCTCGACGACATTCAGGTGGCGCTTGATGCGATCGAAGGCCTTGAGGAATGTGCCCATCGCCATCCCGACAACGAGGAAGGGGATGCCGAGGCCCAGGGAGTAAGCCGCGAGCAGCATGACACCCTGATTGACGGTCTCCAGGGTCGAGGCGATGTAGAGGATACCGGCGAGGACGGGCCCGATGCACGGGGACCATCCGAAGGCGAACGCGAAGCCCATCACGAAGGAGCTCAGGTAGTTCGCCGATCTCGAAACATTCGCGCGCCGCTCCATGTAGAGCCACTTGATCGGGAGGATGCCGCAGAGGTGCAGTCCGAAGACAAAGATGATGACTCCCGCGACCTTCTCGATCCAGTAGCGGTTGTTGACGAGCAACCCGCCGATGAAAGTCGCCGTCGCGCCCATGGCGATGAATACGATCGAGAATCCGAGTACGAAGAGCAGGGAGTTGATCGTCACAACCCAGAACTGCCCGCCGCGTGCCTGCTTGACATCCTCCAGAGACAACCCTGACATGTACGAGATGTAGCCTGGCACAACCGGCAGGACGCACGGCGAAAGAAACGATAGCAGCCCCGCGATGATTGCTCCGGTATAGGTCACTTCATCCATAGAGGCGAATCATACATTCCGGGGGAGATCGAGGCAATGTGCGGGGGGGAAGCCTGAATCCGCGCGTAAGGCGCGCGGATTCAGGAATTAAAAATGCAAAATTAAAAATGCAAAAGCGGGGGAAGCCTGAGTGAC
>JACPPM010000111.1 GCA_016191015.1 Acidobacteriota bacterium
AGGTTCAGGATGTTGTTCATGAAATCCGGATCGATTGCCATCAGCGACGGATCGACCGCGCGCGTCCCGGAAACCTCTTCGAGCGAGGCCCGGAGATCTTCAGCCTGCAGGTTCGTGCAGGAGTACAGCGCGGCTTCGAAATCCGGCGCCTGTGTCATCCGAGCGCGAACCTTGTCGCGATCCTGAGCGGAGATCCTGCGCGCCCGGTAGAGGCTGTCGAGCAGCTTCTCGCTGTACTCTCTCTCGTCCATCTGCGCTCGTAGCTTGCTGGTGGGGACCAGCTCCTACTTTTTCAATTCCACGAGCAATTTCACGGCCGCGGCGTAGTCAGGCCCGTTCTCTTTCTCGACGAGCTTCTCAATCATTTCGAGGTATTTGATCGCATTTGTCTTGTCTGCATCAGGCGACTTGCCCTCGTAGACCAGCGCGATCCGATATGCGGTGTAGCATAGTTTCTTCTGGATCTCTGAGTTGTCGGGTGTCTTGGCAAGCACCTCGGCCCACAGATCCACCGCGCCGGCGATGTCCATGGAAGCTTCCTTGGCGCGAGCCTGATCGACCAATTCCGCTACTGATTTCTCTCCGGCCTGCTTGACGGCATCGGCGAGTTGCCCCTTGAGTTGCCTCACGCGCGGATCTGCCGGGAAGCCCTTTTCGATCTCGGCGAGGCGGTGGCCGGCGTCCTCGAGCTTGCCCTCCTGGATCAGGGCCTGAACCGCGTTGAGGCGCGCCGGATCGAGAGTTGGTTTTTGTGACCGGGTGAGAGCGATGACCATGATCATCAGGACGAGCACAAAGACGAAGCCGAGAAGCAGCACGCGTCTCTTTCTTGCGGTGGCCGTCGCCGCCTTGGCCTTGTTTTCGCTCTCTCCTTCCGGCACGGCGGGTGTCAGCTCGGTCGATTGCAGCGCGATCTTCCGGATGTCGATAATCTGGGGGGCTTCCGGGAGGGCTGGAGCCTGTGGAGGAGGCTGTCCCGGAGTTGCCTGGGCGTGGAAGGTAAACGTTGTCTTGCCGATCCTGATCTCGTCGCCGTCTTTCAGCTCGACCGGTTCGTTGGGCTTGGCGCCGTTGAGCAGGGTTCCGTTGGTGCTGTTGAGGTCGGCCAGGAGGTACTTGTGACCCGCTTTCGCGATGCGGGCATGGCGGCTGGAGACGGCCTTGTCCGGCAGCGCCAGTTTGCAGAGCTCGGGGCGGCGCCCGATGACGAATTCCTCACCCGAGAGCTCGTAGGTCCGGCCCGGCTGGTCCTTCACGACCAGGACCGCAGGGGTGGCCTTGACGACCGGAGCCATACCCGACGCTCCCCACAGCATGGTCGCCGATGAGGAACCGCTGGAGTCGTCCCCGAGCGCGCCTTCGTCGACAAGCTGCATCTGCACGGAGCCGCAGTTGATCTCCTGTCCGGGCAGGATCTTCTGCTGGGTGATTCGCTGTCCATTGACGAACACCCCTTGGACGCTGATGTCGGTCAAGAAGAAGCCGTCCTGCTCCGCGGTCAGCCGTGCCATCTCCCTGCCGACACCAGGAAAATTCAGCACGAGATCACAATGATCGCCTTTTCCGATGAGGACTGTCTGCTTCTTGATCTCGTGTTCGTCGACGACGAGGCCGTTCCGCAGGACTTTCAGCTTGGCTGCCATCGTCATTTCTCCCGAGTGAGGATCTGTTCGAGGAGCCGTGCGAGGTGATCGATCTCGGGGAAGTACTCGAATCGCGACAGCGCGGTCCTCTGCCCCATGCGCAGCTCATCGACCTCGATGATCAGAGACGCAATCGGAGCGGTGATGATCCGGCCGGAGAACGTGATGAAAAGGTAGCCGATGCCGAGGAGAAAGAGGATGACGATGACGATCAGGGCGGTGGAGACAACGCCCACGCTCGAGGTGGGCTTGCGGTCGAACAGAAGGCAGGAGAACCCGGTGCGGTTCCCGTCAATGGCGATCAACTCGACAAGGTACCAGGTTCCGGAGGGGCCGGCCATGATGGCAGGGCCGCCGAACGTCATCGGGGAGAAGCCTTTGTTTTCGATCGGGCAGGTGCTGTCCGCGCGCGGATAGAGCTGACGGCCCTCGGGGTCGAGAATGTAGTACCCGATGATCTCGGGATTTTGCATTAGGCGGAGCGACTTTGAGCTGAAGGCCGCCGTGCCGCCTCCGATGAGGGGCTGGGTGTTCTCAGCGGCGAGCTCCCGGAGTTTTTCCAGATACCGAGGGTCGATCCTGCGTCCGGCCGCAAGCATGTAAATGATGGCGACGATGACGGCGCATCCGAGCATCGCGCCGGCGAACACCAGGAAGAAGCGGACCTTCCAGTGGATGCTCGGGATGAAGACCTTGCTCGAGAACTCCTTGTTGAGGAGAGCGATTCGTTCCTTCAGAGGAACTTCGTCGGAAAGCACCTTCAGGATTTCCGGTTGCTTGGCTGCGACACTGCCGCTGCGGCGTTGCTGGTAGGCGGGCTTCTCTTGAGGCGCCTCCTCCTTCTGCAGGAGCAGCTTGATGAAGACTCCACCCATCTGGATTTCGTCGCCATCCTGCACCTCGACGGGAGCCGCAATCCGTTCTCCCCGGACCTTGGTGCCGTTGGTGCTGCCCAGATCCTCGATCGTGACGCTGTTATATGTGACGATGAGCTTGGCATGCTGCGAGGAGACACTCTTGTGAGCGATCACGATGTCGCAGGGCGGCTTCTTTCCGATGATCGAGACCGGCTTCAGGATCGGGACGACCTGCACGGAGTCCTCGATTCTGATCTCCAGTTGAGCTTGCATGTCCGAGTGTATTCTACACGGAGTATCAGCGCATGAGGTATTTGATCAGAATCGGGCCGATGATCACGATCAGAGTCGCGGGAAGAATGAAGAGGATCAAGGGGATCATGATCTTAGACGCCGCTTCAGCGCCCTGCTTCTCGGCCGCCTGGAATCGCTCGGCGCGCATGATCTCCGATTGCGCCCTCAGCACCGTGCCGATGGAGGTGCCCATCTGGGAGGCCTGAATGAGGGCGGCGCTGAGCGAGTTGACCTCCTGCAGGTTGATGCGATCTGCGAGGCTCTGCAGCGCCTCGACTCGCGACGCGCCGACGCGGAACTCACGGAGCATGATGCGGAGCTCCTGGCGAAGCGGCCCGTCTTTCAGCCTGTCCGAGATCAGCGCGATGGCTGCAGTAAACTCGAGCCCCGCCTCGACCAGCAGCGTCAACAGGTCCATCATGAACGGCAGCTCCCGACGTATCTTCATCTTCCTGGCCTTCGCCTGATCCCTCAACCAGAGCTCCGGAAAGACGAATCCGAAGCCGGCGATCATGAGCGAGAAGACGAGCGGAATTCGGTAGAGGAGGCAGAAAGCACTCAGGGTTACGAAGAGCACGAGTTTCAACGCCAGAAGCTCCTCGATGTCGATCGCGCCGTCCAGCCCTGCGGATTTCAAGAGCTGTTTGACCCTGGTTCGATACCGCTCGGACCCCTTCCCTGCCATCGCGGGAGAAAGCACCGTCAGGATGGGCCCCAACATCCGGATGACCGGCGACTCGAACTCCTTGGTCTTCTCCTTTCGCGACCGGATGGCGATGATCGCCCCCTGGTCGGGAATGAAGCTGTAGACGATCAACGCGAAGGATGCGGTGGCCAACAGGAAGACGAGTATGTACGACATATCAGACCTCGATTGAGACCATCTTCTTGATCACGACCCAGCCGAGCGCGATCATCCCGACCATGACGCTCATCATGATCCACCCGATGAAGGTCTCGAAAAGCGGCGAGATGAACTCGGGATCGAGAAGATAGATGATGCTCCCCAGCACGGCGGGCATCGCGCACATGATGTAGCCCTGGGTGAGCCCTTCGGCGGTCAACGCCTTGATCTTTCCTTCGACCTTGCGGCGCTCCTTGATGACGTTGCCGACGACTTCGAACGTCTCCACCATGTTGCCGCCCGTGCGGCGCAACGTCTGGATCGAGATAATCATCATGTCCAGCTCGGGCAGCGGCACCCGCTTGCCCAGATTTCCGAGCGCGTCCTCGATCTGCGCGCCCATCCGGATCTCCTTTAACGCCAGGTCGAACTCCTCACTGGCCGGCGGCTTCATCTCCTGGACGAGAAACTCGAACGCCTGCTGCAGCCCCAGGCCACTCTTCAGGCAGTTGCCGATCACGTTGACGATGTCCATCATCTGCGCGTCGAATTTCTCGATCCGTCTCCTCTTCGCGACACGCAGCAGAATGACCGGCAGGAACATGCCGATCGCCGCGGCATAGAACAGGACGAGGAAGTTCCAGGACACGATGTACCCAACCGCGGCCAGCCCGAGGATCGACGCGACGAGAATCCTCCGCGCAACCTTCTCGCTGACCGGAACAAACATCGCGTCGAGGCTCTCCTGCACCTGGGCGCCATACTTGTCCAGGTACAGGATGAACCTCAGCTCGAGCGCGTCGTAGACCAGCCAGCCGACAGCACCCCAGGCGAGCCCGATCACTGCAGCCACCATGTAATCACTCATCACTGCCTCATGAACACTTCCCGCGGGAGATCGATCCCCTTCGGGCGGAGTGTGTCGATGAATGTCGGAATGTACCCGGTTGCTTCAAACTGCCCTTCGACTTTGCCGTCCGGCAGAATCCGGTCCTGACGAAACTGGAAGATGTCCTGCATGCTGATCACTTCCCCCTGCATCCCGCAGACCTCGGTCACGTATGTGACCTTGCGCGAGCCGTCATTGAGCCTCGCCTGCTGGACGATGATGTGAACGGCCGATGCGATTTGTGTGCGGATGGCCCGGGCGGGCATGTCGAGGCCCGCCATCAGACACATGGTCTCAAGGCGCGAGAGCGCGTCGCGCGGCAAGTTGGCGTGGACGGTGGTGAGGCTGCCGTCGTGACCCGTGTTCATGGCCTGCAGCATGTCCATCGCTTCGCCGCCGCGGCACTCCCCTACGACGATCCGGTCAGGGCGCATGCGCAGCGAGTTCCGCACGAGATCGCGGATCGTCACGGCGCCTTCGCCTTCGATGTTGGGAGGACGCGTCTCGAGACGCACGACATGCTCCTGCGGCAACTGCAGCTCCGCCGAGTCCTCGATCGTGACGATGCGCTCTTCAACCGGTATGAAGCCGCTCAGAATGTTCAGCAGCGTCGTCTTTCCGGATCCGGTGCCGCCCGAAATGATGACGTTCTTCCTCGCGAGAACGCACGCCTGCAGGAAGCGGGACATCTGCTGGCTCAAGGAACCGAATTTGAGCAACGTATCGACCCTCAGCGGAACCTTCGCGAACTTGCGGATCGTGAGCGAGGATCCACCGAGGGACAGCGGGGGGATGATCGCGTTGACGCGCGATCCATCGGCGAGACGGGCGTCGACCATCGGGCTCTTCTCGTCGATCCGCCGCCCCACCTGCACGACAATCCGTTCGATGATCCCGCGGAGCTGCATCTCACCCGTGAAATAGTACGGCGACAGCTCGATCTGCCCCTTCCGCTCGACGTAGACGCGGTGAGGCCCGTTGACCATGATCTCCGAGACCGTGTCGTCGGCAAGCAGGTACTCGAGCGGCCCGAGGCCGAGGGCTTCGTTGAGGATCTCGCGGGCGAGCAGCACGCGGTCGTCGCGGCTCAGGAGTGCCGAGGCCTCTTTGTCCAGTATCCGCGAGATCACCAACTCGGTCGCCCGATACAGCTCGAGGCGCTTGTCCGGGTTGGCCAGCGTCTCGTAGTCCATCTGCTTCAGGTTCATCTCCTCGATGAGCTGCCGATGAACCTTCTGCTTGAGGGGGATGAGCTGCGAGAGGGGGAGGCCGAAGGACCATCGTTGTTGGGTCACAGGTCCGCCGGAGCCGGCCGCATGCGCGCCCGCCGCCGCCGGGGCCGCTGCCTTCCGTGGCCGGGTCTGGCGCGCGATCACAGGGCGTGCCACGATGGCCTCCGCGAGGTTGAACAGGCTCCGGCAGATCGCGTGCTTGGCGTTCGTCGTCGCGAGAGGCTCGCCGCGGTTCAGCGAGCTCTCGACGACGGTCCCGTCCAGTGGCAGCACAGCGGCTGTCTTCAGCTTCAGATTATGTTCGATCAGGTTCAGCTTGATCGGTGCGTTGTCTCGATGCTGGTTGACCAGCAGCAGGATGCTGTCGCGCGGGAAATAGTGAGCGTGGAGGTGGTCGATGGCCTTCAGATTCTGATTCAGGCAGAGCAGATCCGGGGTCGTCACCAGAAGGAGCTCGTTGCACAGGTCCAGAGCGGCCCCCAGAAGATCAGGGCTCTCGACGTCCAGATCGATGACGACGACATCGACGCCCTCGGAAGCGGTGCGGATCGAATCGGAGATGATCTGCGGCGTCGCGCGCACGGCCTGTTCGACCTGGAGGCAGAGCGGGAGCAGGAAGATCCCCTTTTGCTGGAAGCGGGCGACCTTGGGGAGCCACGCATCCTTGCCACCCGCGAGGTGGTCCTCGAGGTCCAGTGCGCTCGGCGCGCCCCGTTCTCCCAACGCCAGCAGGCAGTCGCCAGCGTACGGGGTCTTGCAGTCGAAAAGCAACGTTTCCTTCTTGAGCCGTTCCTTGAAGATGAGCGCCAGATTCGAGGCGATAAGGGTACGTCCGACGCCACCCTTCTGCCCGTAGACCGCGACGACGTGCGCTGGCATGGGTCAGTTGGTGGCGTTGTTGTAACCGATGTCGTCCGCGACTCCCATCGCGGCCGTCTTGGCCGGTCCCATCCCCAAGGCAAGAACTGGCTGCCAGATGTTCGGGGCCCACTTGTCGACGTCACCGCCACTCCCGTAAGTCCCGCCGGCAGCCGTCATGGTGAGGGTCTTCGTGATCGCGCTTGTGTTCAAATCCAGCATCGACCTGAGGAATGGGATCTCTCGCAAGACTGCCGTCTGAGACTGACTCACCGGATGCGGGGCCGTGTTCACTTCGTTCTGCCGTGCCTGGATCAGGAGATCGTAATAGAGCATGTCGCCGGCCCTCGCATAGTCGAGCGCAAACCTGACCTGCTGGACGACGAACGCGATCAGAAGAAAAACGAAGACCATGCAGAAGATCATCTCGACGACGGCGGAGCCTTCTTCATGTTCCCGAGTTGAGCCGTGAGTCGATCGCATCAATGGATGACCTCGCTCAGGGGGCTGTAGTTGGCATTCAGCCAGTCAATGAGCTCCTGGTCCTGATCGCCATAGATGGCGTCGAGCTTGGCCGCGAAGGTAGGGTCGAAAACGCGATCCACTTTGTAGATCTCGATGTCATCCCAGACATTGTTTATCTGCCCGAACGGACAGGTGCACGCGGGCAGCGCCGAATAGGCCCAGATATCCTCGATGTCTTCTTTGGATGGAGCCTGGCCGCTGTACCCGCCATAAGGCTTGGCCTTCGACACGGCGGTGATCTCGGGGATGGTGGGGAAAACGCCCAAAATCGCGCCGGTCGCTGGGATCGAGACCCTCCAATAGAAGTGGATCTCATCCGACTGGTCATCGCGGATGAAGTAGGTCTCGTCAAACGTGTAGTCGTCCAGGTCCCCGCCCAGGTAACTATAGTACGTGGCGCAGTAGTCGAACAGCCACGAGAAGACATTCGTGTTGCAGATGGGCGCGGGCGTGAATGGCGTGATCGGGCAGTCCGACGTGAAGTATCCCCAATAGACCTTTCCGGAAAACGGGTCTGAGGGGGTGTACAAAACCGTGGCTCCCATGTACGTCTGCGGATCCGGATCGGGGTTCGAGTATGTCACAGCCTCGCCGGGGAAAAGAGTGGCAGCGTTGGCCGCGGTGACGTCCGCGGCACGCGTGTTCGCGTTGCCTGGCGCCGCAGCCAGCTCTGCGTATGCGGCCGCGAGCTGGGAAGCAAAGACGAGACTGACGAGGTCCAAGCCGTTTCGAATCCGCGCTTCGAGATCCTGTCCGAACTGGCTTTCGATTCGGAGGTCGAACGGCACCACGCGCGTCACATAACCGGTGTAACGCAGGAGCTCGAAGGAATCAGCATTGAGGTCGGTGACCTTATTGAGGGAGCTGGCCTGCTCGCTGGCTCCGGCCAGAGCGCCGACGTCGGCGAGCCTCTGGGCGAGGGCCTTCCGATCCAACACCTGACCGACGTTGATCACGAGTGCTGAGAAGCTGAGAAGCGTGAACAGAATCAGCACGAAGAAGACCATGATCTGACCGCTCTCGTCGCGGAGCGAGATACCCCGGCGTCCTGCCCGGATGCGCCGGCTCATCAGTTCTCCGGTAGTTCCTCTCATCGTCCCCCCGATTCCGCTCATCTCGTCCATCCATGCGATTCGACGCTAGCGCCCTGGCGCGGGGGTCTTATTGAGCCGCTCGAACATGTTGTATTCCTTCTTGGCCTGCGTCCACACGGGGAACTCGCTCCCGCTCACGTCCTCCGATGTGATGACCGGGAACTGGAGCGGCTCGGGCCCTTCGCCCTTGAAGCGTGGCATGACGTAGATCCTGGCCAGCTCCTGCAGGAGCACCATCCGCTGCGCGTCGAATGGCGTCATCGCGAGTGTCAGCGTAAAGCCGACGCTTTCCGGCCCCGCCTCGCCGATGGAGGCGAACTGCCTCCGGGTCTGACCGAGAACGTTGGGCACCGTATACTGGCCAACCGCGATCACATCGATATTCTGGAATACCATCCGCGCCGAAGTGAGAAGCCCTCCGCCCGGTTTCTCCAGATGGAAGACGCCGAGAATGTCGATCTTGTCGGCGACCTGGACGAGACCCGCGGCCCCATGCGTGATGTCCGTGGTGATCGTGACAGTCCGCATGCCGCGCGGGATGACCTCGGCGAGCGGCCTCATCAGGCTTGGAGAGAGTTTCGAGGCGAGAATCTGCTCGTTCGGCAGAATCGCGACGACCGCGGTCTGATCAATGACTTTGTCGGGAGTCGTGACGGCGTCCGGCTGCTTGAACGAGTTGGGTATGCGCCGCTTCTCCACCATGTCGGGGATGATCAGCTTGCCGGGGTCGATCTTGGTCTTCGCGAACATCACCTCGACCGGCTCGCCCCTCTGCGCCACCTCCTTCTCCTTCTGGCTCAACGACGAAAGGGCGATGATGCCTGCGAAAAGCCCCAGTAGGATCGCGATCAGCAGTCGCATTCCAGGTTTCATGTGTCCTCTTCAGTCATAGTTGTCATCGTAATCGTTGTCGTACGTCCCCGGCGTCTCGAGCGGCTCCCGCAGCACAGGCACGAAGAGCTTCGCCCGAACTACGCGCCTCACCCCGAGCCCCTGGATGACGCCCGCCTCGGCGCCCGTTATCCCTGGCTCTCCGCCGCCGGGGTTGGTGAGCGGCGCCTCGGCTGGCGAGACCTTGTACCCGATGAACAGGTCCGTAAACGGCATCAAAACCGGCAGGTATGTACGGAACTCGACACCATCCCGCTGCACTCCATCCAATCCCTCCCGGTTCGACACCTCGTAGCCCTTGCCGATCTGCGCCTGCATCTGATAAAAAATCCCACCGTCGGCATCGTCGCGCCTTATCTCGGCACTCTCGCGCAACATCTGCTGGATACTCCATTCCCCGCCGGCGGGCCGCGTTTTCACAGCCCAAACGCGAGCGGCATAACGGGCGACACGGTTGAATTCGTGCTTTTCAATCGAGAGCAGACAGACCTCGATGAAGGTGAAGATCACGGTGAGGAGCACGAGGAACAGAATGAGGAACTCGAGAATGATCTGGCCCGATTCGCCGGATCGGCGCGACTCCCTCCCCATCTGCGTGCTCCCCATCAGGGCAGTCCTAGCCGGCCGTGAAACTCTCGACGATCTTCGTGATCACCTCGCGGAGCAGACCCCGGATCGCCCCGCCGACGAAGATGCTGAGAGGCACCGAAAAGAGCGACACGATCAGCAAGTACTCGAGGGTCGTTGCGCCCTCCTCACCCGGGCGAGATCGACCGGCCTTCACGGGGCCCACCAGATCAGCCCGGGCCCGTCCCGTTGTACGTGTCGGCGTTGGTTGTCCATTCCATGATCTTGTTGATCGCCATGTTCACCATGTTCTTCACGGGCCCTACGAAGAAGTAGAGCATCGTGAAAAGGATGATGACGATGATCCCGATGATGAGCAGGTACTCGAGCGCTACGGCACCTTCTTCGCGTTTCTCGCGAAGCCGCTGCACCTGATCCTCCAGCCAGAACTTGGCTCTCAACCAGTTCCTCGTCAACCGATCACCCATTTCTGTCCTCCCTTTGTTGCATCACACCGATGGGCCGCCAACCGATTTCATAAACGAGCGGTACCAATCCCAGATGAGATCCTGAAACCCGATGAAAATGACACGCAACATGATGACGAAGACGCTCAGAACCAGCAAATATTCGAGGATCGTCTGGCCGCTCTGCCCCCCCTTGAGGTCCATGGTGGCCCCTCCGTCGCGGCGCGCTCCTTGGCGGCGACCCCTGAGGTGCGAAATCATCGCCCTGATGAGATGCCCCGGGTCGCTCATGCTACATCCTTCCACTCGACAAAACGTGGAGCTTCTTCGCTTGAAGTTGAACATAGCACCCGGTCTCTCCGGGTGTCAAGGAGCCGTGCTGAGTGCTGGGTGCTGAGTCCTCGGGCCGAGCACTTCCGCGGAGCCAAACGGGTAAGGCATCCTGTGCCAGCCCAGATCGGGCGCGTGCTAGAATGCGACTGTTCATGCAGAGTCAGGCAGAATCCGAAAATATCGGTGCCTTCCTGCGATGGACTCTGCCCACGACCACAGACGTCATCTTCATCGCGCTCCTCTGGATCATCATGCTCGGGCCCCGCTCGAACCGCTTCTTCCTCGACGGCGACCCCGGCTGGCATGTGCGTGCCGGCCAGCACATGCTCGAAACCCGCTCGATCCCCCACCACGACATCTTCTCGCACACGATGCCCGAGGGGTGGTGGGTCGCGTACGAGTGGGGTTCTGAAGTCCTCATGGCGCTTTTCCACTATTGGGGAGGGCTCAACGGCCTCGTCTTTTTCGTCACGCTTGTCCTCGCGATCTCCTACACGCTGCTGTACTCATACCTGCGGCGCGACGGCTATTCATTCACTTTCACCTTCCTGCTGCTGGTCTTTGTCTTCGCGGGCAGCAGCTTCCACTGGCTCGCCCGTCCGCACCCCATTTCGTATCTGTTCGTCCTGTTGTTTTCGCGCATCCTGGACCTCGTGGAGCAGGGGCGATGGCCGGCGAGCCGGGTGTGGTGGCTGGTTCCGATCATGTTTCTCTGGGTCAACCTCCACGCGGGCTTCATCGCGGGCCTCCTGATCGTTCTGACGCACGCCGCCGCCAGCTTCCTGACCTGGTTCGCAGCGCCAGGCGAGGAACGTCCGCGGCTGGCTCCCGCCGCGCGCCGAATCGCTGGAGTGTGTGCCGCGACCTTTGCCGTCACGCTTGCGAATCCGAACGGTTACGGCCTCTATCAGTACCTCGCCCGATACTTTCGTGCTGTCCACAATTTGAACCCTGACAACGAGCTCCACTCGCCGTCATTCCAGGTACTCCTCTTCCAGCCTTTCCTGCTGGCCGTTGTGGCACTCATCTTTCTGATCCCATACTCTCGCCATCGGCTGCAGCTCCATGAGATCGCCACACTCGCGCTCTGGTCCACGCTCGGCTTCATCTCACTCCGCAACATCCCGGTCATGTTCTTCATATGCACTCCCATTTATGCGCGGCTACTCGCGGGCCTTAACGACCCGCTCACCGGCATCCTCTCCCGCGGCCCCGTCTTGCAGCGGGCCCTCAGGTGGCTCTATGCCCGCATCGAGAGAACCATGTCGATCGAGCGGCGGATGAAAGGCCATCTGCTTCTCGGGCTGACGATTCTTCTCATCGTCCTGCTCGTGAGCAATCATGGGTACGTGGGCGGCCACCGCGTGATCGATTTCCGATTTTCCGAGCTGGAGTTTCCGCATGGCGCCATCACATACCTACAGTCCCATATGCCTCAAGGCAACGTCTTCAATGACTGGGGTTTTGGCGGATTTCTCGTCTACCACTTCTATCCAAACATCAAGGTCTTCATCGACGGGAGACTGGATATGTATGGCGAGGACTACACGAGACAGTATATCGACCTGATCAGCACGCCGTCGGAGGTAGGCAAGCAGAGGGAGAGTTGGAAGGCGGTTTTCGGGAGATATCAGATCGCGTGGGTCATGACCAACCCTGATCATACGCTGCGCTACGTGCTGGATGTGGATCCCGGGTGGCGGTCTGTGTACAAGGATGGGCGCTGCGTCATATTCGTGAAGAAAGAAGGATCGTGACGGTTGGAGGGGATCCTTCGTCGACCGCCGATGGCGGCCTCCTCAGGATGACCGTGGGAGGACCCTCCGACCGAAGGCTGTTTCCACTGATCATGTTGTGTGTCTCGGCCATGGCCGTCGTGCAGATCATCGTGGCGTTCGCGCATCATTCGCGAGAACACATCCTCGCACTGGATTTCCGTGCCTACTACACGGCAGGTCTCATGGTCAGGGAAGGAGCGGGGCCGTCGCTGTACGATCTCGACAGCCAGTTCGAATACCAGCGCAGGATCATCCCGGAGATGCAGGATCCGGCGGGACTGCTCTGCTTCCTCGAACCGCCGGTCGCTGCTTTGCCCGTCGCAGCGATCGCGTCTCTTCCGCTGCGAGAGGCATACCTGATCTGGTCTGCCTTCAATCTGCTCTGGCTGCTTCTCCTGACGCGGGTGATCACGAAAGCCCTCTCCCCTGTCCCGTCCCACGGCCGCTTCCGGGCTCTGGCGATGTGCCTGACCTTTCTTCCCGCCTGGGTGGCGCTGGCGCACGGGCAGATCTCGTTCATCCTCGCGACCGGCCTCCTCGCCGCATGGCTCGCACTCCGTTCCGGCAAGGACTTGCGCGCGGGGTTGTGGCTGAGCCTCCTGTTCCTGAAGCCCCACCTTGCGATCGTCCCGGCTCTCCTGCTGCTTCGCAGAGGGCGCGGCCGTGCCTTTGTCGGTCTGGTGCTGGGGGGAGCCGCGATCGCGGCGGCGTCTCTCGCGGTCACCGGCTGGGGTGGCCTGGTGGACTACCCCACGGTGCTCCTGAACGCGGTCACATGGGGCGACGCCTACAGCGTCCATCCGCAAGCAACGTTCACCTGGCGAGGACTGATGCAGTCCCTGTTCGAGACTGACCGCGCGGCCCCGGTCCTCCCGTACTGGCTGGGAGGCGCAGCCGTGGCGCTGTGGCTGCTCTTCAGACGTTGCGACAGCGTGTGGGGTACCGACTCGCCGCGCTTCGCATTCGAGTGGTCACTCCTGACCGCGACGCTCCTCTTCACGAGTCCGCACACGAACTACCACGACTTGACCTTGCTGCTCGTTCCCGGCGTGCTCGTGTTCGCCGGTGTGCACCCGCGAGTCCCCACGGGGTGGAATGGCAGGATCCTCACCGCACTCCCACACATCGGCTACCTCACCTGCTGCGCCCCTCTGCTCATGCTCGCCGGTGCTTCGTGGTGGCGTGTGCCGATCGTGCTCTTCGAGCTCCTGGCAGTGGTGGTGCTTGCCACGACGCAGTCGCCAAAGGTCATCGCTGCCTCAGGAAAACTTCCCGAGGGAGCTCGATTCCCTTAGGTCGCAGCAGGTCGAGGAAGGTCGGGATGTTCCCTGTCGCCTCGAACTGTCCCTCAACCGGACCGTCGCGGAGGACCCGATCCTGCCTGAAGCGGAAGATATCCTGCATCGTCGTGACCTCACCCTCCATCCCGCAAACTTCCGTCACCTGGGTGATCTTGCGGGAGCCGTCGCTGAGACGCGTCTGCTGCACGATGATCTGGACCGCGGATGCGATCTGCTTGCGAATGGCGCGGGCGGGGAGGTCCAGCCCTGCCATCAGGCACATGGTCTCAAGCCTCGACAGCGCGTCCCCGGGGCTATTGGCGTGGACTGTTGTCAGGCTGCCATCGTGACCCGTGTTCATTGCCTGCAGCATATCCATCGACTCTGCGCCGCGACATTCGCCCACGACGATCCGGTCAGGTCGCATACGCAATGCGTTCCTGACGAGGTCTCGGATCGAGACCGTTCCTTCACCTTCCACGTTAGCAGGACGCGTTTCGAGGCGGACCACGTTCACCTGGGGAAGCTGGAGCTCCGCCGAATCTTCGATCGTGATGATCCTCTCGTTCGGCGGGATAGTCCCGCTCAGGATGTTCAGGAGAGTGGTCTTCCCTGATCCGCTGCCCCCCGAGATGATCGTGTTTTTGCGGGCCACGACGCAGGCTTGGAGGAATTTCGACATCTGGAGGTTGAGTGATCCCAGCTTCAGAAGGGTCTCAGAGGTGAGCGGGAACTTCGAGAACTTGCGGATCGTCAGCGCAGATCCTCCGATGGCCAGAGGAGGGATGATGGCATTCACGCGGGAGCCGTCAGGGAGGCGCGCATCCACCATGGGGCTCTTTTCGTCAATCCGCCGTCCTACGCGCACGACGATACGCTCGATAACCCGGCGAAGTTGCGGCTCGTCGGTGAAATAGAACGGCGTCAGCTCGATCTGCCCCTTGCGCTCGACGAAAACACGGCGGGCACCGTTCACCATGATCTCCGACACCGAATCGTCGGCCAGGAGGTATTCGATGGGTCCGAGGCCGAGCGCCTCGTTGAGGATTTCGCGGACCAGTTGCACACGGTCGTCGCGGCTCGTTATCCAGGCCGCGTCCTTGTCAAGGATGCGGGAGATGACGAATTCCGTGGCTCGATAGAGCTCCAGACGCTTGTCGGGATTGACCATCGTCTCGTAGTCCATCTGCTTGAGATTCATCTCCTCGATGAGCTTCCTGTGGATCTTCTGCTTCAGTGCGATCAGCTCGGAGCGAGGGATGCCGTACGAGATGGCCTCAGAAGCGACAATCGTGGCAGAGTTTCTCGATGGTCTCTTCAGCACGACAGCGTGCCGAGTGACGGGTCGGCGCGAAATCGCCTCGGCCAGATTGAAGAGGCTCCGGCTGATGGCGTGCCTGGGGTTGGTGGTTGCCAGCGGCTGACCTCGATTGAGTGAGCTCTCCACAAGAGCCGTCTCCAACGGAAGTACGGCGGACGCCCGGAGCTTCAGGTTATGCTCGATGAAGCTCAATCGAATCGGCGCGGATTCCCGGAGCTGATTGACGACCAGAAGGATGCTGTCGCGCGGGAAGTAGTGGGCTTGAAGGTAGTCGATCGCCTTGAGGCTTTGGTTCAGACAAAGCAGGTCGGGGGTCGTGACCAGCAGCATCTCGGTGCAGTGGTCGATCGCCGCGCTGAGCACGTCGGGACAGGCCACGTCCAGATCTATCACCACGACATCGACGGACTCGGATGCGAGCCGAATCGAGCGGCCGACAACCTGATGGGTCGCACGGACCGCCTGTTCCACTTCCAAGCACAGCGGCAGCACGAAAAGCCCAGTCTGCCGATGACGGGCAACTTTCGCAAGCCACGCATCCTTGCCGCGATCCAGGTGGTCTTCCAGATCGACCGCGCTCGGCGCGCTCTTTTCTCCGAGTGCCAGAAGGCCGTCGCCCGCATACGGCGCCTTGCAGAGAAAAAGCAGCGCCTCCTTCTTGAGGCGTTCCTTATAGGTGAGGGCCAGGTTTGCCGCTACCAGCGAACGACCCACGCCTCCCTTTTGTGCGTAGACCCCGATGACATGCGCGACCATGCGACTCAGCGGGACCCGTTCCCGACCCGATCCCTTCCGTCATCCACAAGAACAGCTCCGCCTGCGCCTCGCCCGGAATCGGTCGCCACGGTGATCGGCCGCATTCTGTCCTCTAATGCACGATCGCTGCCAGACCGACCGGCCCGTGGATCAGCGCGGTGACATCCGGTTGGCCAACCGATCCGAGCGTTTCATCCCGCGACCGATACGCTTTGCGTATGACACATACGGATTCCGTATCCCGGCCGCCGTTCAGTAGCCACCCCACGGCTGAGTCTGGAGGGGCCCACCCGCGCGCGCGCCGCCACCGCCGGGAAGCAGAGAACCGGCGACGGGGGGGCGCGTCGTCTGCGGCTATCGCTTCTGTTCGGAAGCCTCGATACCTTTGTACGAAAAACGATAGTGGACGTTGAGCACCTTGCTGTCCAGGTTCTCCGGGAGCGGGTCGAGCGGGCCGGCAGCCCCGACTGCGTCCAGTGCGATGTTGTCGAAGGAGCTGAACCCGCTGGCCTTCTCGATGATCGCGTAGCTCACCCTCCCGTCATAGTTGATCTGGAACCTCACCGTGACATCCGCGCTGCTCTGCGGCGCGGCACTCCGCTCCAGGACCTCCCTCCACCTGAACGCGACCGTGTCGCGTACCTGGATCAGATACGAAGAAAAGGGAATGTCTTCGGAAACGCTGGCGGACCGGCCAGGGTATGTCGTGGATGTGGAAAATTCGGAGGGCACATACGTGCGCTCGGTCGGGAACTGCGACAGAGGCTGGGGGATGGGCTCGGGGGCGAAGTTGAGCACCTTATAGACGGACGGGTGGAGCCTCACGTCGAAGACAAACCCGATGGAGCGCGCAGAGGTTTGAAGCTGTTTCTGCACTCGTCGGCTGAAGATCTCCCCGCCGGCGCGGGCGTGGTTCGACTCGATAGTGATTCTCAGCCCCGGAACGCGCGGGAAGTTTTGTCGCAGCCAGTCATAGGCCCGCATCGCCGATGAGCTCACCACCTTGACCGGGATCGTGTGATATTCCCCGTAGGCGTCCCACACGACCAGCGTGGTCTCGCAGAAGGAGAGCCCCTCGATGCGAAGAAGGGCAGTCTTCTTCGCAAACTGCACGGCGATCAATTTCTGATCGATCTGAAAAACGTCTCCGATCGGGTATGGGAGCTCGAATTCTTTCGGCGATTTCAGCGTGAGAACCAGCGTCTCTTCCGCCCCGTGAAGGTCGAGGGGCGAGACGAGAGATGCCAGCACAATCATCGCCGCCATCACAAGGCTGGGAGCCCATTCCAGGCATTCATTAAAGTCGCGTTGCATCATCGTTGCAATACTGAACGGGAAGGAATGTCGGTGTCAACCACAGGCGCCCGACCTCGGGGCTGCGGCAAAGTCGAGGCGCCGACTCGGGCGAGGCCGTTCCGTGCGAAACCGCAGATGGCGCAGATTTCCGCGCAGATTACGCAGATTCTTCCAGCATGCAACCGACGAGCAACTTGCTCCTCACTCTCGGGTCGGCGCGAAGCAATCGGCGACATCTGCGAGTCAATCTGTGGAATCTGCGGTTTCCGGGACTTTGCCGTAGCCTTGCCCGACTTGAATCCGCGCATAGGACGCACGGATTCAGGAACAAGAAAAATGCCAAACGAAAGGTAACTACTCAGGCTCGCCAACCACAGAAGGCACAGAAGGCACAGAACACACAAGAGACACAAAAGGCATGGCTGAAAAAGAGATGTTGGACATTTGTGACTTCTGCGATTCTGTGCATTTTGTGGTCGATTCCACCTTGACCTGAGCAGTGACAGCGAAAGATTTGTACACGGGGAAAGCTTGGATGACGGGCCCAGAGTGCGTGCCGTGCGCCTCAGAGGGTGAGAGGACGCAAGCCTCCTGCGGGCTATCTCCTCAAGACGGCGAGAAGCTCCAACGCTGCCTGGTAATCCTCCCCGTTTTCCGGCTTGACGTACGCTTCGATCATCTCGAGGTATCGAACCGCGTTCGATGTCTCAGCCTCCGGTATCTGTCCCTCGTAGATGAGAGCGATCCTATAGGCTGAATGGCAGAGCTGTCGCTGCACCTCGGCGTTGTCCGGCGCCGCCTTCAGCGCCTCAGCCCAGTGCTCCGCCGCTCCCACCAAGTCCCCCGACGCCTCCATCTTCCCGGCCCGTCGAAGAAGATCGGCCACGGCCCCTTCCGTCTCTCTCTTCTTCGCGTCCAGGATCCTGTCGGACAAGATTTTCAACCTCGGTTCCGCCGGGAACCGCTTCGCCAACTCCGAAAGGCGCGTCTCTGCTTCGACCAGCTTGCCAGCCTTGGTCAGTGTTTCAATAGCGAGGAGGTCGGCCGGGTCGATGCGCGGTTTCTTCGAGCTCAGGGTGATGACGATGATCATGGACACCAGGGAGAGGACAAAGAGCAGCAAAAGGAGCGGACGTCTCTTCGGCGGCCTCTTCGGAATCTCCGGGACCCCCGTTTCAGGCGCCACTACCGCCGCGGCCCTTTCGTGGACACTGGCCATGTCAATGACATGGGGAGGGTTGTGCTGAGGTTGCGACGGCTGATTGCGGTGCGGTCCATGCCGGAGGACGAAAACGGCCTGGCCGATCCGGATTTCGTCGCCTTCTTTGATTTGCACCGGATCATCTCCGACCTGCTTCCCGTTGACGAATGTGCCCTTCGAGCTCTCCAGGTCGATGATCGTATGCCCTGCGCCGGTCCTGACGATGCGTGCGTGCCGGCTCGAGACCGACCAGTCATGAATCGGCAGATCGGAAAGCTCCGGGTTCCGCCCGATGACGCACTCCTCACCGAAAATCTCGTGCGTCATGTCAGGTCGATTCTTCTCCACCAGGCAGACACCCGTCGCATCCGGCGTATCCCGGTCGAGGTGAGCGCCGGCATCCGTCTGAAGTCCGGCCGGTTGCATACACTCATCCTCGGGGCGACAATCGTCCGGCTTCTCGATCAGCTCGAGCTGGATCGATCCGCAGGTGATCTCCTGACCCGGATGAAGCATCCGGCGCGTGATCCTCTCCCCGTCAACCAGCACGCCCTGGATACTCACGTCCACGAGAGAGAATCCGCCCGCTTCAACCGTGAGGCGCGCCATCTCGCGCCCAACGCCCGGGAAGTCGAGCACGACGTCACAATGCTCGCCTCTCCCGATCAACACCGATGGCGTCGTGATGCCGTACTCTTTCACGACTGTCCCGTCCTTCAGAACCCTCAACTTTGTCCGCACTCTCACCTCACGCTGGCCATGAACCGTCGGGCCCGCGAGCCCGCGCTCCATTGCGAGGATATCCTCCAAATGCCGGAAGCGTTGTCCGATCCAGTCTTCCGCCTCGCGACCATCCCGAAATATAGGACGCCGAGGTTTTGAGGTCAAGTTCCCGACACCCCCACCCCAAGACCACGGCAAAGTCCCGGAAACCGCAGATGTCTCCTAAGTCCTCGTCAAGGTGTTTTTTTGCGTTTTTCGAGGGTGTTTTTTCATACTTTTTCCACAGGGTTTTGAACAGGGCTGGCGGGTGCGCTAGCGGGTTGGATTATGGG
>JACPPM010000126.1 GCA_016191015.1 Acidobacteriota bacterium
CTCCAAGCCGCACCAAGGGGCAAAGCGATCCGCTTGGTGGGTCCTGGTGTCTTGGTGAGTTGGTGGTATTGTGGATCTCGGCTGCGAGCGGAGCGAGCCCCTCAATCAAGGCGCAGTCCTGCGACGAGCATAGTGTCTACGAAGTTGAGTGTTGACACGAAATGGCAGAAAGCTGTTCACCGCAGAGACGCAGAGGTCGCGGAGAAAGATTCCCCCTCTACGCTCTCCGCGCCTCTGCGGTGAAATGGCTCACCCATGAGCCCGCGGCTCTTGGTTGCGGCTGTGCCGCGTTGGGTTTTGATTGGGTTCGCCGTCTTTCACAGTTCGGCCCGCACCGGCCGATTCGCCACTGAAGCCCTTAGCGTGTGGGTGGAGGTGGGCGCAGGCGCGAGGATTTCGAGGTCGAGTGACTGCGTGGGTAGTGCGCGTGCCCGCTTGATGTTGCGTTCGCACCCGCGCACCGTCGAGAACATGCTTTGGATCGGTTTTGTTGTGTGCAACGTCTTCCGAAGCGAGGCAGGCACTTGCGACCGTCTTCGACAGGGCCTCCGACTTGTTCGAGGAAGCCGGCTCGATCACCATCGCTCAGAAAGACCTGCATTCGGGACACCCTGCGTGGCTGACGCGGAAGGTCCGCGATCTGCTCGGATGCTGTTGACAAGTGACCGATAGTCATTTATTATATGACTCATGGTCAGTGACCCGCGGTCAGTAAATAGTCCGCTTCTGGGAAAGCTCCGGGCGCGCCGCCAGGAGGACAAGGAAGCACGGCGGATGGCTATCCTCGATGCTGCCCACCGGTTGTTCCACGAGCAGCCTTACGAGGCCATCACGATGGCGGCAGTGGCTGTGCGGGCCGGCCTCGCGAAGGGCACCCTCTACCTATACTTCTCCACGAAAGAGGAGCTGTTCCTCCAGGTGGCTCTCGCGGAGATCGGCCAGTGGCTCGATCACCTCGACAAGAGTCTTGACCGCGGCCTGAAGGGCCGAAATGTCGGCGATCTGATGGTCCGGACCTTGCGCCCTCGGCAGGACCTCTTGAGGCTGCTCTCGATCCTGCATGCCATCTTGGAGCGGAACGTTGGCGACGCGACAGTGCTCGCCTTCAAGCGCTCAGTTCTGGCACGAGTGGTGGCAACCGGTGCGAGGCTCGAGCGCGCACTGCCCTTTCTGAGGTCCGGGGAAGGGGTGCGAATCCTCTTTCGGATCTACGCGCTGGTCGTCGGGCTGTGGCAGGTGGCGGTGCCCGGGCCGGTCGTGGCCCGGGTGCTCGCGGATCCCAGTGTGCGTGCGATGCGGATCGATTTCTTCGGCGCGCTCGGCGAGATGCTGGATGCGCTGTTCGCGGGGCTTGCATTTCAGAGGAGGCACGGGTGAGCAAGGGACATCTTGCCGGGAGACGGGCGGTCGTTACGGGTGCGTCGAGCGGGATTGGGGCGGCGCTGGCGCGGAGGCTGGCCGCAGAGGGAGCGGACGTGGTGCTTGTGGCCCGGCGCGAGGAACGGCTGCGGGCGCTGGCGGAGGAGCTGGTCCGGCAGCATCGCGTCGCGGTCGAGGTCAAGGCGTGCGACCTGGCACGCCCCGACGCGCGCGAGGCGCTCTTCGCGGAGGTGAACGCCGGCGGGGCTGTGGATGTCCTGGTGAACAATGCCGGCTTCGGCGTTCACGGCGCTTTTCTCTCTATTCCGTGGGAGCGCGAGCGCGAGCTGCTTGAGGTGGATGTGGCGGCGCTTGTACACCTCACGAAGCTCTTTGGGCAGGCCATGACCCGGCGCGGCTTCGGACGCATCCTGCAAGTCTCGTCAATCGGAGCTTTCCAGCCTACGCCAACGTATGCCGTCTACGGCGCGGCCAAGGCATTCGTCCAAAACTTCGGCGAGGCGATCGATCACGAGATGAAGGGGTCGGGAGTCCGCTGCACGGTCCTCGCACCGGGTGTGACGACAACCGAGTTCCATCAAGTGGCGGGCCAGAAGCCGAATTTCTTTCTCACGAACACGGCCATGGCCGCCGAAGCAGTGGCCGACATCGCGGTGCGAGGGCTTCTGAGCGGCCGGCGGAGCGTCGTGCCAGGCATCATGAACACCCTGACGAGCTGGTTCGTGCGCCTTCTCCCGCGCCGCCAGGCGGTGTCGATGGCCGCGCGGCTCATGGCGGAATGAGCTCGCTCGTGCACGCGGCGCAAGCACCGTCCTGTCCGGCATGCTCGGGAACGCACCCGAGGAGGCGTGCATGAACTGTCGCATGACTCACATCGGCACGGCGACGGTGATCCTGGAAATCGGTTCCTTGCGGCTGCTCACAGATCCCGTATTCGATCCGGCCGGGAGCCGATACAGCTTTGGCTGGGGGACTCGTTCCAGGAAACTGGCGGTGCCCTCGATTCCGGTCGAGTCCGTGGGGCGGATTGATGCAGTTCTGCTGAGTCACGATCAGCATGGGGACAACCTGGATAGCGCCGGTCGAGCCTTCCTGCCGAAGGCGGGCAGGGTCCTGACGACAGTCTCGGCTGAGCGTCGTCTGCGCGGCAGTGCGGAGGGCCTCCGAGTATGGTCTTCCGTGGAGCTGCAGTCGAAGGACGGACTGCGCGTGCGCGTCACCGCAACTCCGGCGCGGCATGGTCCACCTTGCAGCCGGTTGATCGTGGGGGACGTGATCGGGTTCATTCTGGAGTGGGATGGACAGAAACACGGCACTCTCTACATCTCGGGTGACACGGTCTGGTTCGATGGTGTCGCCGAGGTGGCACGCCGCCACAAGGTTGGCACGGCACTGCTCCATCTGGGCGGAGTGCGCTTCCCGATCTCCGGCCCGCTTCGATACACCTTCAACGGCGCAGAGGCGGCGCGCGCCGCTCTCGCGCTCCAAGCGCGCACGGTGATCCCGATCCACTATGAAGGCTGGACGCATTTCCGCGAGACGCGCTCACAGAGCGAGAAGGCATTTGCCGCCGCGAACATCAGCGATCGCGTGCTCTGGCTCCCGCCCGGGGTGCCAACCTCGGTGGAAGCATAGGATCCGCGGCATGCTCGATCTGACGGCGCCTCAGTAGCCCGAGACCGGAAACGGACTTGGCGCCTTGCTCCATTCCGATTCTCAGTCGTGCAACCGGGCCTTGACTACCAGCTCCCCAATTTCTATAGTGCGCAAAGCTGCGGATGGAACGCCTCGCTCGTCGGGGGAATCGGATCGGGTGCGTTGAGGGGATTCCCGAAGTGCACACCCAAGCCGGACAGGGCCCGGCCGCAAGAGCACGTTCCCGCAACTCGGCAGCCTGTCCAAGGAGGACTAAGTGGAGAGGAATCTGGGACACTACTTGGGCACGGAGATTGATGGCAAATGGTGGAAACGGTTCACTCGAGACGGTATGAGCCTTCGAGGCAAGGGCCGGTACTGGTTCGAAGGGGACAGTCTCTGCTTCCTGAGATATCTGACGCGATCGCCGATCACGGTCCCCATGGGGCTGGTGAAGGCTGTCGAGGTCGGCACCTGGCACGCCGGAAGGTGGGCCATGGGCATTCCAATCATAAAGCTCGTCTGGCTTCATGAAGGCCAAACCCTAGTTTCCGGGTTCATCCTTGGGAAGGGACATTCGGAGGTGGAAACAATTGTCCAAGATCTGAAACGGCGGATGTCCGGCACAAGAGTACCGTGATGCGCAGAGCGATCACGTCCGCCCTCTCCCATCAGGCCTTGGCCAGCAGGTAGAGCTGATTGCGAGCAGGGCTGCCCGAAGAAGGAGCCGGGACTAGCGCGAGCCGGCGCAGCAATGCCGACTGCGCGTCTGAGTGCTCACGTGTAGGCGGTGGGGCTCGCGCGACAACGATTTTCGACAGAGTCAGAGATGAAAGGACGTTCTGAATGAACATGACACACGCCATCGCTGCAGCAGGGATCCTCTCGTTGGCCCTCGCGGCCATCCACATTCCGGGAATCTGGCAGCTCGTCTTCCCCAATTGGGAGAAGGAAACCGCCGGGATGAGCCTCGTGAACCGCAAGGCACTGACGACGGTCCTCATCGCTCTCACTCTGTCGTTGCTGATCTTCGCTGTGACCTCACTGCTATACGCTGAGGAGATGGCGCGCGCGGAGGGACTCGCTGCCGGGATCACCATCGCCTACTCTCTATTCTGGCTGTGGCGCGCACTCTGGCAGATGTTCTACTTCGTGCCGTCCAAGTTGGCATTGACGAGGACGGGGCACGATCGAAGATTGCTCCGCCTCCACTACTCCCTCATCGTCATCTTCATCGCGCTGTTCACCACCTATCTGCTCCCGGTTGCTCTCCCGATGATGCGGTGATCCAAGTCTCCGCTGGCGCTTACGCCGATGCCCATTGCGGCGGGCCCCCGACCGAACCTGTCCAGCGAGCGCGCGTGCTAGAATCCTGGCGCGGGGGAGACTTCCGACTTGGTGAGATTGTCTGGTGAGACCGGCCGGGCGGCGCGAATCTGCAGCCGCTGTGTGAGTCCGGCCGGGCAGTTCTGGCTCATGGAAACGGGACTGCCGGCCCTGGGGCTCGGGCTTTTCAGCGGCGGAGTTGCGTGGGAACGCGCCTGGTTGATCGACGTCGGGATCTGCGTCCTAGCCCTCGCGGCGGCATCTACAGGCGTAACGTGCATAGCAAAACGAAGAGTAGTTTTCATGGCGCCGATCGAGGTGTATCGGCTCATCGTGTGGCAGGGGCCGGCCGCGCTGTTCGTGGGCGCCGGCCTCCTGGTGCTCGGCCTGATGATCGGGGCGGTCGGGCTCAGCCACGCTGCGGGCGTGAGCGCGACAACGATTCTGGAGGGAGTCTTCGCCAGGCCCGGCCTTGTGCTCGCGCCAGGGGGCGTTGCCATGCTCGCCGGCGGCATCGCGGCCATCATCGGATTCCCGGAGGGAAGGGATCCGGAGCACGGAGCGATGTGGAACCTCTTCATGAGCATCCCGAGCCGGCTGGGCGGTCTGATCTTGAGCACCGCTGGGGGCGCGGCGATGGCCATCGGGTTGTACGAGCTCGTAGCCCCCGAGGCGTTCGGCAGACTGATTGCATCACTCGCCCACGGGCTGACACGGCACTGAGAGCCGTGAGTGTAGGACGGTTCGTGTCCTACCACTGATTCTCGCCGCGCTTCACGCTCCACCCTCCACGCCCGGCACTTCGTTCTGTGACACCTGTCATCTCGGATCCCTGACACTCTTCACTACCGCGAAGTTCTGAGCGGAGCGGTATTCGTGGTGGAGGAAACATGGAACATGAAGTCGTTGCCCGACTCGATCGCGTCACGAAGAAATACGGAAGCATCACCACGCTCGATGGTCTCACTCTGGAGCCATGCCGCGGCGAGATCCTCGCTCTCCTCGGCCCCAACGGCGCTGGCAAGGCATCGGCGGTACGTCCGCTGCTCGGTTTCGCGTCGCCCACGACAGGAACCGTGTCGGTCTTCGGCGGCGATCCGCGCACGGAGGAATTCCGCGCGCGCAAGGGCGCCATGCTCCAGACCGCGCAGCTTCCGGACACGCTCCGCGTTCGCGAGCTGCGTCCGGACGTCGTGATCGCCGATATCGAGATGCCGCGCGCGTGATCATCGTGACAACCTTTGCACGAACCGGTTACCTGCGTCGCGCGCTGGAAGCAGGAGCGTCGGGATATCTGCTGAAGGCAACGCCCGCCGAACAGCTCGCCACCGCCGTACGGCGCGTTCACGCCGGCGGCCACGGCGTTGGCTGCGCACGGCGCGGAGGATTTACCGCGCCGAGCGCAAGCCTCCTTCAGACTTCGGCTCCGAAACGCGCTACGCCACTGACGTGTCCGTCGGACCCGCCTGAAGGATCACGCCGGTACGAACAGTTGTTCAGAACATGCCTCGGAACTGGACCACGAAGGCATGCTGTCGATCGGGATGCGCCGGACTCGTCGAACGAAGGTCGTGGTCGTAGTAGGTCGAGAAGAATATGTTCTGCCGTAAGTAGTAGTTAACTCCCATTAGGAGATGATGCTTTTCGAAGTTCTTGTCATCTGACGAGATACGCTGGTAGATGAACCCTGGGGTGAGCTGGTCCGTCGCCGTATACAGGAGCTGGACGAAGCCGCCGTCGAACTGATTCTGGAGACCCGTGGCCAGATCCCAGTTATCATCTTCTCCCCGGACGTACGCACCAGCGAGGTCCAGGGGCCCGCGCCTGAGGCCGCCGCTGATGATGTACCTCCGGAAGTCATCCTTCTGGATCGTGGACTGCGCGGAGTTCTTGCTGTCGGTTCCCCTCGAGTAGGAGGCCGAGACGCTCGAACCGGCGAAGGCCCCTTGGGTAGCGAGATACAGCTTGGCGGTCCCCCAGTAGTTAAGGTCGGAGTTGACATCCGATGCGCTCTTGCCGTTAGAGACCCCCACCTGATAAACAAACGGTCCCTGGTACCCATAGAGCTCCACCGCCGGCTCCGCTCCCGCCACCTTGTAGGCATCTTCGCCGGAGCCCCTTGCCGATGCGAGCTCGAAGACGTCGAAGTGAGGGGCAAATGCCCTCTTCTGGTCGGAGATCGACAACCACTCGCCATGAGTGAACCCTCCCACCCGAAGGTTCAGGGCTCCTTCTCTTTTCGCGCCGAGGAGGTTCGAGAACGCGACGGCATAGTTGTGCAGACCCACGGACTTGCCTTCGGCCAGTTCTGCTTCAACTCGAACTGTGACGTTCTTGGTGATGGGTCCTGCCACCCAGAACTGAACCCAGTCACCCTTTCCCGCAGTGACCCGGGTCTTCTTCTCTCCTCCTTCGGTCAGCTTGTTGGTTTCCACCGAAAGAGGTGTGAGCTTGTACCGGAAGCTGAGTAGATTGCTCACCTTGTGGAGGAAGAGCCGAGGGGAGATCTTCTTGGCTCCGACTTCCTCCCCCTCAGATCCATCGTTGTGGCACGAAGTGCACCGGGTCCCTGCCGTGACCTCGCCATGCTGTTGCGGGAGGTCCGCTGTGGTCATCCGATCCAGTTCGTTGCCGCGGAGCAGGAGTTTCTCGCCGAAGTAGTTCAGTCGCGGCATGGTCGTGTGGCAGGCGGTGCACCCCATGTTGTACATCCTCGAGAATGAGGTCACTGCATGAGCTCGTTGCGGCGAAGCCGTCGACATCAGGAGAACGCTTGCGACCGTCAGGGCAATCGACACGTGGGAAAGGTACCGGCCATGAATGCGCATGAATTCACCCTCCTTGGGTGCTGGTAAGAATGTGATCTTATTGACCAGAACCATCGAGCCGGCAGATGGGATGAATAACGCCAGAATACGTCCCGTCTCAGCCAGCCGGTTCGGGCCGGAAACATGCCTCACATAATAGCACGAGGCGACCGCCGCGTCGAATCTGCTAATGTGTGAGCTAAGACACGGTCCGTAATCGCAACGGCGAGGCCACCCGCGGCGCGTCCCACGCGACGGAGGAGCGTCGGCGGGATGTCGATCCGTCCCGGTGCAACCGGGCGCCTCCGACGTTCGGACTACAGTGTATGAAGCCACTTCTCGCCCTGCTGCTGGGGATCGCCATGGTCCAGGAGAAACGTCCGGCAGCGGGCCCCTATGCGGCGGCGGTGGCGACGCTGGAGTTTCCGGAATTGCGCGACGCCGCGAGGGCGGACCGCCGGGTCCCGATCAAGGTCCACTACCCGAAGGCCGAAGGCCGTTTCCCGCTCGCAGTCTACTCGCATGGCGGGGCGGGCACCTGGGACGCTCATCTCTACGAGGCACGGTATCTCGCGAGTTACGGCTACGCGGTCCTGTGCCCGCAGCACCCCTGTTCCGACAACGTAAGGCTCCGGAATCTCATAACGCGGACCAGCCGCAAACAAACAGGGCGGCGGTGCCCCGCGGTCTGGCCGCTCCGGACTCCTCTCAGGAAAGCAGGAAGTTAGGAAGGCAGGAAGGGATCTGTTTCAGTTGGCGATGACGCGCTTGATTTGGAGGGTGGTGGCGGCGAAGTTGAGGAG
>JACPPM010000115.1 GCA_016191015.1 Acidobacteriota bacterium
GGCAGGAGGGGGTCTGTTCGATGCCACCCTGAGCTCCGGAGATGACTGCTCCGTTCCTGCATTCCTCCCTTCCTGCTTTCCTGAGAGGAGTTCGGAAGATCTAGCCGGCTCAAATTTCTTGCCATTTCGTGTCAACACTCAACTTCCTAGACACTAACAGATCGAACAGGCGGTTGAAGAGGTGTTTCGAAACGAGCATCCCAGACGCCGAACACGGATGTTCCTCTGCGCCCAACGGCTGTATTCTCTGATGACCGTACGAGAGATCGCTGAACGACACGGGAAAGGCTCTTCCGCTGGCTCCATGGCGGCGAAGGCAATCACGAGGGAATCTGAGAATGATCCGAGTCTAGCTGAGAATATTCGACAGTTGGCTCGATGCCTGATCACGACAAATGAAAAATGAAGACCTGGGTCCTGACTCGGAGACTCTCCGGTTCATGACCGATGAACTCGCGCCTTTCACAAACAACCAGGGCGAAAACGACATCTGGATGACCAAGGTTCAGAAAAAGATCTCCGGCTGCTTTCGCTCCTTCCAGGGCGCGCAAATCTTCTGCCGCGTGCGCAGCTACATTTCCACCTGCAGAAAACATGACATCCAACCCACCGATGCCCTGCGGACCCTCTTCACAGGCCGCCTCCCAGGTTTCCTCGCACGACTCGAATCAGTGCTGAATAGCTACCTCGAATAGAATAGATCGGGGAACCCATGACCAAATCGACGCAGATTCACCTCTGGTTCTTGACGATGGTTCTTGGCTGGCGTGGCGGTGATGTTTGCATCGGGCTCTTGCTTCAAGATCGAGACTCGGGGTCAGATCAAACAAGTTCGGACACCCAAAGTCCCTTTGGTCGCTGTGGCGCTGACGTTCATTGGCTCTTTCATTGCCTTCTTGTTCGCCTCGCAAGGGTGAGAGTGGATGCTGGGCAATGACTTCGACGGCAGTGACTTTGTCCAAGCCCATCCATCCATCAAGATCGGCCTCTTCCTCGTGCTGTTTTCGATCCTCCTGGTCAGGTACCTGGAAGTTCTGCGACGTTCCGAACCCGATCCTGAAAACCCCACCGGGAAGAAGTGATGCGTCGGGAGTCCGTCGGTGGCGTCACGTCTTGACTATCGATTCCGCTGCAAGGCCCCCTCATTGTGCTTGAGAAACACGTGGTTGGGAGAAACCGAGGAAATCGGTCTTGACGGGGTGCCCACGGCCCTTCCTGGCCGCGCAGAGGTCCTCTGACAACGGGCCTGAGCGTTCGACGGATAGCGCGGGGTCGGGCCTGGACCTTCGGAGGGTGGTCGAGAATCTGGAGAAGGCGAGGAGGGCTGGAACGCGCACTCTCCCGCCCTCGGCCTGAAACTGCGTCGTCGGCCGCGGCCCGGCTCGACCCGACAACATCTTGGCAGAAGACACGCGCGCCAACGCGCCTAGTTGACGGTCAGGGTGATCTGCACGGCGGCGCTCCGGCCATTGGAATCTGTGGCGCTGATCACGGCTACGAATACGCCCGTCTGCGTCGGGGTTCCCGACAGGGTGCCGTCGGCTGCCAAGGTCAAGCCCGTGGGGAGAGAGCCCCATTGGATCGTCCAGGTCACGGGGTCGGCGCCGTTGGGCATCGAAAAACTCACGGGGCCATACGGATTCCCGGATGTCCCAGCGGGAACGGTCGTTGGCAGGACGGAGACATTCTGATTATTGACGATGACGACCTTCACATCAGAAGTCATGCAGCCGGCGGCATCGGTGCCACGCACAGTCACCTCTTGCACCTCGGCCTGCGTCGGGATTCCCGAAAGCGTCCCATCGCTGCTGAGGCTCAAACCCGAGGGAAGCGCCCCCAGGAGGATTTCCCACGTGACCGGATTCACGGCGCCAACGAGTGTGAGACTCACCGGGCCGTACCCGATACCATTCGTTCCAGCCGGGAGCACGGCGGGGGCCATGGACGACGCGGCGCAGTTGATAGTCAGGCTCATCGCCCGCGATGCCGTGCAGAAGTTCGCGTCAGTGAGCTGGAAGGTCAGAGGGAACGTCCCGGTCTCCTCCGGCGTGCCCGAGAGCACCCCCGCCGGCGTGAAGGCCATCCCAGCCGGAAGAGTCCCTGGAACGAGTGCCCACACCACCGGATCAGTCGCGCCGGTCTGAGTGAAGTTGACGGGACCATAGGCACTGGCCGTCGCACCATCGATGAGCGTCGAGGGGCTGATGACGGTTGGGAGGCAGAGGGAGTCGTCGTTGAGAACGATGCACGAGGCCTGGCCGTCGCCGATGGTGGCATTCGTCGGGGCACCCAGGTTCAGGTAGAAGACCTCATCACCCTCCGGGACCGTATCACCGAACACGGTCACACCGATGGTGCCGTCCGTCTGACCGGCAGGAATGAGGAGCGCTCCAGAGGAGGGGGCGTAGTCGGCGCTCGTTGCCGTGCCATCCTGTGTCTGGTAGGAGAGCCAGACGGGGATCGTGCTGGCCGACGACAGCGTCAGCGTGAAATTGGCCGTGGACGAGCCGGCGTCGCCTTCGTTGACGGTCACATCGCCAATCGTGATCACGGGCCCGTCAATGGTCGATACCTGCAGGTTGTCGAAGTAGCCGAAGGCGCGTTTGGTGCGGAAACCGGTCGTCCCTCTCGGATCACTCCCCCCGGCCTTGGGCATCAGGGCCATCAACTGCCCGTTCACGAATGCGTAGAAATTGGCGCCATCAAAGTCGATTTCGGCGTGATAGGTGACGTTGGGCTCGATCTGCGCCTTCACTTGCTTCTTCGACTTCAGCGCACCGCTCACATACTGCCGCAGGAACCACACGTTCGCCTTGTCCTTCATTCTCAGCTCCACGTAGTCACCTCGTGACGCATACCAACCCAGCAGGGATACGCTGCCCCGCATGCCGTCCTGCGAATCCCCTGCCAACTTCATGTCCCCCGCAACGTGTATCCCCGCCGCGCAGCCTCGGAATCGGGCCGCCACGGCCTGCCCGGTTCTTTCGGTCTCGCGGTGACCGAGCAGCATTCCACGGCTCTCTCGCCATTCACCGCGATAGCGCCACGACGGATCGAGCTTGCCATCTGCAAAGTCCTCCCGGAAGAGCACGGCCGAAGGCCTGGCTGAAACGTCCCCGACCCATTGAGAGAACACAATGAAGACCAGCGCCAGAAGAAAGACAGGTCGAGTCATGATCACCTCTCGATCTTCGACTGTACCGCACCGCTCGAGAAATCTCCAGCCGAGACAGTGGGCACGTGCGACGTGACCGGGCGGAATGCCTCTAGAACCAGAGCGGACTCCCGCCCCGACACGGCCTTCGGGCTGGGCTCGGAACCGGGTCCGGTCCTATGCCCTGAGCGCGCCGAGCCCTCTCTTCAAATCCTCTGGGTTCATCGCCGGGCAGTACTCGACCCGGGCATCGAGTCCCAGGAAGAACGGCTCGGCGATGGAGGGCATCCGCGAAACCTCCTTCATGTCGAAGACGAAGAGGCCGCAGCGCTCACCTTCAAGGGTGATCTTCAAGTCGACCGGGAGGCGACCCGCGAGCCGGCCCCCCCGTCCCGCGGGTCGCTCGAGATCACACCTTCGCGTAGTTGCCGGCACCCGCCCAATCAATCACGACTGCGGGCTCTGTGCCGACGACTCATGCGTCGTGGCCCTCCGGCAAGAACGAGACTTCGCCCGGGCCGGACTCGAACTGGTTTCCGTCGGCCATGCGGATTCCGTTCCGCCCTGAAACCTGATACTGGAAGTGAGGCGCCATGCACAAGTCGGTCTTGGCGATCGACTTGACATGCTTGGACCACTGCCACCCGGGTTCGAGAGTGAGCCTGCCGACCTGCCCAGTCCCGACGTTGATCAGCTCCAGTTTCCCCTTTTCGAATGTCCGGATATCATCGGGCTTGCCAAAGCCCTTTTGTTCTGCCTAGCCCATCGTATCCTCCTTGTGGTCTCTATGAGACCACCGAGGACAGGAACTACAGGGTCATCGGAGGTCGAACGACTCCGCCCATGCCCTTCTGACCATCGCACGTCGATTCCTGGAAGAGAAGGGACTGCAACAGGCGGCCGGCGGCCCTGCGGGTGTCGCGGCACTCGTCGGCGGTGCAGTGCGCGTACTGGTTGGGGGAGGCATGGTAGAGCGTGGAGAGACCGACCCTGTCGGCCAGCCGGAAGGTGCCGATTTTGGGATGGCACTGAGCCGGGCCGGTCATCATGTCGATCTGCACGACCGAGAAGTGACCCTGTCCATCAGCCGCAGATGGTGGGCGGGGCGGGCCTCCTTCACCTTCCGCGTTCCCTTCACGCTGACGCGGCAGCCGCCCTCTTGAGCTTGAAGCTCCGGGAGCTCCTGGGATAGTCTCGACAAGCCAGTATCGGCGGAGTGAGGTGGGTTTCGACTACGCTGTTGACCGGCGGTGGAGCCGCCGGCAGTTCTTCCCGACTCAAACGCCCCGTATTCATCTCATGAAAGGAGTTCGCATATGAGGTATCGTCGAGCCCTGTATTTTGTCCTCGCGCTCGTCCTTTTTGCCGGCGCCGCCCGCATGGTCATCGCGGCAGGTGACCCGGCTGTCGCGAATAAGCTCGCGGGATTCGACACCTGGATGGACAAGGTCGTCCACGACTGGAATGTCCCCGGCATAGGCGTCGCCATCGTCGTGAAGGACAAAGTCGTGCTCGCTCGGGGGTGGGGCTACCGCGACTACGGCAAGCAAGCCGCCTTCACGGCAAGAACCGTCGTCCCGATCGCGTCGAACACGAAGCTGTTCACGGCGGTGGCGACGGGGCTCCTCGTCGAGGAGGGGAAACTCGCGTGGGATGAGCCCATCAAGAAGTTCGTCCCTTCGATACGATTCCACAACGATCAGCTCGACGCGACCGTCACGATTCGCGACATGCTCGCGCACCGAACCGGGATTACTCGGCACGACACCATCTGGTACAAGTCGGACTTCACGCGCAAGGATCTTTTTGAGCGTCTGCAGGACCTTGAGCCCAAGGAGCCGCTGAGGCAGCTCTTTCTCTACAACAACATGATGTATGCCGGGGCCGGCTACATCGATGAGCTGATTTCCGGCAAGCGCTGGGAGGCGCTCGTGCAGGAGCGGATACTGGACACTCTGGGCATGTCGAGCACCGACTTTTCGATCGACGCGATGACCGCCCAGGCCGACTACGGTGTCCCATGGACCGAGCAGCGAGACTCGTTCGTGCTCCATCAGATTCCGTACTATCGCGAGGCCGCAGGCGTCGCCCCGGCCGGAGCAATCAACTCCAACCTCGAGGACATGAGCAGATGGCTGATTGCGTTGATGAACGGCGGAAAGGTCGGGGACCGGCAGGCCATCCCGGCAGCCGTCCTCAAGGAGACGCTCGCTCCGGCCATCGCTCTGCCCAACACTGCTCTCGAGACGCGGGGCTGGGGTGAGCTCCTCAACCCGGTCTACGGCATGGGGCGCTGGACGGCTTCCTACCGCGGGCACCTGGTGACCTACCATGGCGGCGACATCAACGGCTTTCACTCGCAGGTTGCCATGGCGCCCAACGACGGCGTCGGAGTCGTCGTGCTCGTGATCGGTGATCATTGCGCGGCGCTGTACAACGTCGTGGCGTACCAGGTCTTCGAACGGCTCATGGGGCTCGCTCCCCTCACTCCCTGGAGCCAGCGGATCCTCGATGTCCGTCTCAAGGGAAAGAAGGCGGGCACGGAGGCGCGCGAAAAGGCCGGCGCCGAGCGGGTGAAGGATACCCACCCGGCTCACGCGCTCGAAGACTACACCGGTGAGTTCGTCCACCCGGCTTACGGAGTGCTCAAGATCGAAGCGGCTGACAAGGGCCTGATATTCGACTTCCACAAAATCCACCTGCCACTCTCACACTTCCACTACGAACGCTTCGACACCCCGGACGACGAAGAGGATGGCAAGTGGTCGGTGAATTTCAACACGAGTCCGCAGGGGGAGGTCGACCGGGCGATGATGTCACTCGACGAGTCCGAAGCAGCCTTCACCCGGCGGCCGGCGGCCGATCTGGCGACACGGGAGACCCTCTCGCTTTATGCCGGCAACTATGAGACGCCGACAGGAGCGAAGATCCAGGTCGTGCTCAAGGAGGACGGCAGTTTCGGCGTCGCCTTCCCGGGGGCGCCCTTCCAAGTGCTGCAACCGTGGAAGCCGCGTAAGTTCCGGGTGCCGGAGTTCTCCGACGTCGTCGTCGAATTCGTCGTCGAGAATGGCGCGGTCACCGCGATGAAGCAGATCGACCCCTCGGGCGAGTACGTCTTCCCCCGGCGTTGACCAGAGAGCCCCGGCCATCGTTGGGGAACAACAGAGACCTGGGCGCGCGGTCGGATGCGATCAAGCGATTCGTTTGGCCGAGCCCTGCTCGGAGAGCGCCGCGCAGGAGATGTCGGGATTGGACGTGTCCCAGCGGGGCCCGGAGGCAAGATTTTCGGGGAACTGAGCCTGGAACACGTGTTGAAGATGGGATTTCCGGCCGGGGTTCTCAAGGCTGGCCGCGGGAAAAGAGAGGTCTTGCGCTGACGGCCGGCGGAGGTCGATCAGAAGCAGTAGGCGTCGGGTAGGGAGCCGTCGTCTTGAGCTCCGCCTGGATCGGAATGGGGCGGCGGCGGCGGCGGACGCGCCGGGAGCGGGAGCGCTTCGAAGGCGAATTTGATGTGTTTCAGAATTTTGCCGACGACGCCAGATTGTGTGCGTGCTTCGATGAATGACGCCCCACGGTGCACCTCCTTGGTAGCTCTATGAAAAGTCGAGAGTTTGTTGTTTCGTGGACCTTGGTAGCGACCGGCCGTTGCACTCGGAGTTGGTCTGAGGGTTTTCGAGGAAGCGATCGAGGTCCTCCTTCTTGATTATCCATGGTGCATAAGGAGCGGGCTGCCTTCCCTGCAATTGGCCGCTCTACAAGAGACGATGCATGGTCATGGGACTGACCTTTGCGTACATCGCGGCATGCGTCAAATCGAAGATCGTCTCGCTGTTCTTGCGTCTCCTGTGGACGGGTATGCCGTGCTCCTTTCTGAAATACGAAATGCGCGCCCTTGTCCAAGTCAGCCCCGTGCTGGTCTCCTGACCCAGCCGACCCAGGACGCGTGCAATCTTGTCGTCGGGGAGGACCACGGCCAACTCCTCTATGATCTCGGACGCCTCCCGGGTCGTCTGCCTTCGCGATTCGCCGGGTCGGAAGAGCGGGAC
>JACPPM010000116.1 GCA_016191015.1 Acidobacteriota bacterium
GCTCTCACTCTCCACGCTCCACGCTCTCACGCGCGGCGGAGACGCAACCAATGCAGGTTGCGGCTCCGCCGCGTTAGGCTCTTTACACCGGGACCCGGTGCTGCTACCTTTTCGAGCATGGGCGTTCGTGGTCACCGAAGATGAGCCGAGGTCTCTCGCCTCGCGTCGCAACCGCATTGATCGGATTCGTCACAGGTGTCCTTGGACCCGCCTCCTTCCCAGCCTCCACCCACGACTTCTGGATCGAGCCTGGATCCTTCGACCCCTTGCCGGGAGCCGTCGTCCCGGTGCGCCTGCGCGTCGGTGAGCATCTCATCGGCGACCCGGTTGCCCGGGACCAGGACCTCATCATCCGGTTCGCCGCACTGAGGAACGGACGCGAGTTGCCAATCGCCGGGATGCCCGGGCAGGAGCCGGCGGGGTTGATGCGCCCGGTCGACCCAGGGCTCTACGTTCTGGTCTATGCCAGCCGCCCATCGCCGGTGAACCTCGAGGCCGCCAAATTCGAAAAGTACCTGGCAGAGGAGGGATTGGAGCGGATCCTGCAGCTGAGGGAGTCGCGGGGTGAGAAGCAGAAGGGGGGCCGAGAAGTCTTCTCGCGCTGTGCCAAGAGCATCGTGATATGCGGCGATCCTGAGCGAGCGGCGCGGAGCGGCTTCGATCGACCAGCCGGGCTCATCACCGAAATCGTTCCCGAGGCGGACCCTACCTCGCTCGCCCCCGGCGGTCACCTCCCCCTGCGGCTGCTCTTCCGCGGAAAGCCGCTCAGCGACGCCCTCGTCACGGCTGTCGGGACTGCAGATCCGAGCGCGAGGATCAGCGGCCGCACGCGGGCCGACGGGCGCATCGTTCTCGCTCTGCCGGCGCCGGGCATCTGGCTTGTGAAGTCAGTCCAGATGGTCCGCGCTTCGGGGATTCCGGGCGCGGATTGGGAGAGCTTCTGGGCTTCGCTGACCTTCCGGATTCCCACCCCAGACTCCCAGCCCCCACGATAGCCGGCCCCCACGTCATCCAAAAGCCGATTTTCGGCGTACTGGTGGTGGGATGAAGGCCGAAACAACTCTAATGAAACACGGGTCGACCTGGCGCCGCCTCGGAGACGCGCTCATCCTCTTCTCCGCGATGATCGTCATTCTGGCGGCAGCCGGATCAGGTGCGACACACGAAATCGGGACCGCTCGTGTCAATGCGGTTTTCCACGCGGACGGCAGGTACGAGATCTCGCTCTTTCTCGACCAAGCAACGCTGCTGGCCAGGCTGGAAGGCAAGCCGATCGATCCATCGATTCCCGAAGACATCATCCGCGCGCGACTCCTTGCACGCCGTTCGGCCCTCATGGAGAGCCTCTCGGTCGCATTCGACGGGCGAGAAGCGAAACCCGAAGTACAGCTCGGGCCAGCGCAAGGCCCTGTGCTTCCCGCCATCGTCCTGACCGGCACGGCGCCTCATGCGGCGCGGACATTCTCGTGGAGTATGTCCCTGACCTATGGGACTTATTCCCTGTCACTCCGGAATGGGAGCGACGCGAAGGCGATACAACAATGGCTCGACGGCGACGATACGAGCCGGCCGTTCGAACTGGTGCGACCGAGGCGACCGCGGAGCCGGCTCGCCACTTCCCTCCAGTACCTCGCACTCGGGTTTACGCACATCATCCCCAAGGGGCTTGATCACATCCTCTTCGTGCTCGGCCTTCTTCTGATGACTCGTTGTGCGCGCCCGCTCCTTGCGCAAGTCACAGCTTTCACGATCGCGCACTCGATCACATTGGCTCTCTCCGTCTATGGGATCGTATCGTTGCCCACCGGGGTTGTCGAGCCGATGATCGCCGTGTCGATCGCCTATATCGCCGTGGGAAACATATGGACTCGTGAGGTCAAGACTGGTCGGGTGATCGTGGTCTTCGGTTTCGGACTACTGCATGGCCTCGGCTTCGCCGGCGTCCTCACCGAGCTCGGGCTGCCGCGCTCGGAGTTCGTCACCGCGCTTCTTGCCTTCAATCTCGGTGTCGAAGCCGGTCAGCTCACCATCATCGCCCTTACGCTGGCGCTAGTCGGATCGTGGGCGTTCAGGCGAGAATGGTACCGTGGCCGCATCGCGATCCCGACCTCCGCCGTGATTGCCGCGGTAGGAGTCTACTGGACGATCGAGCGCCTTCTGGCCTGATATACGCCCGCTCCTCGGCGGGCGTTTGTCACGCGAATGGCTTGCGCGGGGGTGATTGGTCGGGCCCCACACGCCCGGTCACGATATCCGCTACGTAGTAGTTCTCGCCGACGACCGCTGTGCCCGTCATGCGGCGCAGCATCGCGAGCTGGCCGACGTGGGTGAGCGCGTCGGCGAGCGGACCTTGGAACAGGCGCGGCACGTCGGCGTGGATCGTCGCCCCGGACGCATAGTAGCCGTCGAGGGTAGCCAGGGCGATGTGGAAGCGGGTGACCTCGGAGGCCCAGTCACTCGGGGTCGCTTCAGCCCAGCCACCGGGTCCGTGCGACATCGACAGGGCCCAGTCGAGCAGGTCGGAGATGTGCGAGAGAATGCGGAGGGGCGTCGTGCCGCTGCCGGTGTCGAAGTCGGCGAAATTCGCCGGTGCGTCGCGGAGGAACTTGCCGCCTCGATATGCCAGGACGGCCAGACAGTGCCGCAGCATGTCGCGCTCAGTCATGATGCCCTATCCTTTCCGCCGGGTCCGCGCGCTGTGAATCCACGACCCTGGATAGTAGCAGATTGGATTGCGCACGCAAGCTGAGCGGGCGAAACATGGAGGCGTCGACGGCGGGTCCGGGTCGCGTGGTCCTCTTCTGGCGTCAGTGGAAACGTCAGAATCGAACTTTCCGTGAACGCGGGATCGACCTGGCGGACGGTCTTCGTGTCGACCTCGAATGACGGGAGCGAGCGGTGGCGCGTGAACGGTGGAAAGGCGACGAACGCCATTGTGCGAGTCCGGAGCATCGCAGATCCTTCCGTATCTGACCTCAGCGACGCTGCCTTCACAATCCGCTGAGGGCGAGGTCACCTGTTGAAGATCACCAATGTGACAAATGCGAGCACGATGTAGGTGAGCAGCATCCAGGCTGAGTAAGCCGCGAGGATACCGACTCTCGCCGCCCTGCCTGCGACTGCCGCACCCATCACGGCGCTGAAAACGAATCCGCTTGCGATGAAGACCAGGAGGACGCCGAGAGCGAGCAGGAGGAGGAGAGCCGATAGCTTGGGCGACCCTGCGCTCCATTTCGACGACACACCGGCGCTGATGACAATGACGATGAAGGAGCCCAGGAGAGTGCCAATCCAGCAACTCACGAACGCGGCCAGGATTCTGGTCACTGCTTTTCCTCAGCCAATTCCTCCTTGAACGATCTTGATAGCATCGTCTGGAGCTTGTCGAGGTATGTGTAGAAAACTGGCGTGACGTAGAGGGTCACGAGCTGGGAGAAGGCGAGGCCGCCGACCACCGCGAGGCCGAGAGGGCGGCGGGATTCGGAGCCGGCGCCGAAGCCGAGTGCGATCGGGAGCGTGCCCATCAACGCCGCCATCGTCGTCATCATGATCGGTCGGAAGCGGATGCTCGCGGCTTTCACGATCGCGGCGGCGGGGGGGACTCCCTCCCGGCGCTGCGCATCGATCGCGAAGTCTATCATCATGATCGCGTTTTTCTTGACGACACCGATGAGCATGATCAGGCCGACGAAGCTGTACACGTTGAGCTCACTATTGAAGATCCACAATGTCAGAAGCGCCCCGAAGCCGGCAAAGGGCAAGCCGGTCAGGATCGTGATCGGGTGCACGAAACTTTCGTAAAGAATTCCGAGGACCATGTAGATCACCAGCACAGCCAGGATCAGCAGCGCGCCGAGCCCCTGTTGTGAGGACTGAAACGCCTGTGCGGTCCCCGCGAAGTTCGTGCTGATCGTCGACGGCAGGAGCTGCCGTGCGACCTTCTGAACCTCATCGAGGGCCGCACCGATCGAGACCCCGGGTTTCAGATTGAACGACATCGTGACCGACGGGAGCTGCCCGGCGTGGGTGATCGTCAGCGGCCCCAGGCCGGTCGTCAGTCGCGCCAGCGACGCCAGCGGCACGAGTTGCTGGGTGTTCGAGCGCACATAGAGCATGTTCAGCGCCGCCGGTTCGCGCTGGTACTCGGGCAGAAGCTGCATGATGACCCAGTACTGGTTTGACGGCGTGTAAATCGTCGACACTTGCCGGGCGCCGTAAGCGTTGTAGAGGGCTTCCTCGACGGCCTGCGCGGACACTCCGAGGAGCGACGCCTTGTCCCTGTCGATTTCGACGTTGACCTGCGGGCTCTTGATGAGCAGATCGCTCGTCACATCCGTCAGCCCCGGGATCTCTCGCATCTGCTGCTCAAGCTTCGGTACGACCTCATAGAGATCATGGATCTCCGAGCTCTGGAGGGTGAATTGGTAGAGGCTTTTCGTGAGCTGCCCGCCGATCCGGATCGGCGGCGGCACCAGCAGGTACACTCGCATCCCCGGAACCTGCGCCAGCTTCGGCCTCAGCTCTTCGACAACCTCCGCCGCGCTCAGCGTGCGTTCGTGCCGTGACTTCAGTCGCATGAAGATGCGCCCCTGGTTGCTCGCCGAGTTCGGCCCTCCGGCTCCCGCCGCCGACATGAACGCTTCGACGTTCGGATCCGCAAGCACAATGTTGGAGACGGCCTTCTGATGTTTCGCCATCGATTCGAACGACGTCCCTTCAGCCGCCTCGGTGGTTCCCATCAGCTGTCCGGTGTCCTCGCTCGGCAGGAAGCCCTTCGGGACCTGGCCGAACAGGTAGATTGTTCCTAGCAGAATAGCGAATGAGAAAACCAGAACCAAGCGCCGGTGCTGCATCACCCAGCCGAGCGTGTGTTCATAGAGCTTGAGCGCCCTTCCCCACCAGCGCTCGGTCACCGCATAGAACCTGCCGTGATGGGCTTCACGCGGTGGCGTCAAGAAACGACTGCACATCATCGGCGTCAACGTCAGGCTGACGAACCCGCTCACGAGGATTGCGCCACTGATGGTGACCGCGAACTCGTGAAAGAGCCTTCCGATGAGCCCACCCATGAACAGCAGCGGGATGAACACCGCAGCCAATGACAGCGTCATCGACAAGATCGTGAAGCCCACCTCGCGCGACCCCTGCATCGCCGCCTCGAACGGCTTCTTCCCCATCTCCATGTGGCGCACGATGTTTTCCAGCATCACGATCGCATCGTCCACGACGAAGCCGACCGAGAGCGTGAGCGCCATAAGAGAGAGATTGTCGAGGCTGTAGCCGAGCTGGAACATGGTCGCAAAGGTGCCGACGACCGAGAGTGGCAGAGCCAGGCTCGGGATCACCGTCGCCGAAACGTTGCGCAAGAAGAGGAAGATGACGAGGATGACCAGGCACAATGTGAGAAGCAGAGTGAACTTTACGTCGTGGATAGACTCTCGGATCGAATCCGATCGATCGTAGATGATCTTCAGCTCGACGCTGGCAGGGAGCTGTCCCTTCAGCCGGTCCAGCAGCTTCTTTACTGCGTCGGCGACGGCCACCGTGTTCGTTCCAGGCTGGCGCTGGATCGCCAGAACGATGGCGCGGGAGTCGCGGAACCAGCTTGCCACCTTGTCATTCTGGACGCTGTCCAAAACCGTGCCGAGATCCTCAAGCCGCACGGGTGAGCCGTTGCGGTAGGCCACCACCAGGGATCGGAAGGCGGCCGCATTCTCGAGCTGCCCCGAGGCCTCGACCGTGAACGCCTTGTGTGCACCCCAGAGCGTCCCGGTCGGTTGATTCACGTTGTTCGAACGAATGGCCGTGGCCACCTCGTCGATCCCGATGCCCCGCGAGGCGAGCGCGCGCGGATCGAGCTGGATTCGGACTGCGTACTTCTGTGAGCCGAAAACCTGAACCTGTGCCACCCCCTGTACCATCGAGATCCGCTGCGCCATGAAGGTCTGCCCGTATTCGTCGAGCATCGACAATGGCAGTGTCGGGGACGTCAAGGCGATGTACTGGATCGGCGAATCCGCCGGGTTCACCTTCTGATACGACGGCGGGAGAATATCTCTCGGAAGCTGGTTCATCGTTTTCGTGATCGCCGCTTGCACGTCTTGTGCCGCCGCGTCGATATCGCGATCGAGCGAGAACTGGAGGGTGACGGAGGTGGCCCCCTGGCTGCTGCTGCTGGTCATCGTATCCAGCCCGGCGATCGTCGAAAACTGCTTCTCGAGCGGTGTGGCCACGGCCGATGCCATCGTTTCGGGACTCGCGCCCGGCAGGATCGCGCTCACGTTGATCGTTGGAAAATCCACGTTGGGCAGATCGCTGACCGGCAGCGCTCGGTAGCCCATGATCCCGAAGCCCAGAATCCCGCCCATGACGAGCGTCGTCATGATGGGCCGGCGAATGAAAAGCTCCGAGAGGTTCATCTCCCGGCCCCTCCGCCCTGTTCGAGCGCCGGCTTGATTTCTACCTTCGAGCCGGGCACGAGCCTGAGCTGCCCGTCGGTCACGACCGACTCGTCCGCGCGCACCCCCTCTTCGATCACAACCAGACCATTCGCCGATCGGCCCACCTTGACCGGGCGGATTTCCACCGTCCGGTCGGACTTGACCACGAAGACGGTTGTGCCCTGCTGCCCCGTCTGGACCGCCTCGCCCGGAATCACGGTCACCTGTCGCAGCACATCCAGCTCGAGGACCACGTCGAGAAACTGGCCCGGCCAGAGCAGGTTTCTTTCGTTCTCGAATCGCGCCTTGAGTGCGATCGTGTCGGTCGACGTGTCAACAGCGTTGTCGACGAAGATGACGTGTCCGGTGACCGGCTTGTCTCCATCGCGGACCGGATATGCTGTGACACCCATGGCCGTGCGACCGCCGTATCTTTGGATCTCGGCCAAGTTCTGCGCGGGCACGGCGAACTTCACCAGGATAGGATGGATCTGGTGAACGACGACGAGTGTGCTGTCGTTGGCCTTCACGATGGCACCTCGCTTGAACATGAGACTGCCGCTTCTCCCCGAAATCGGTGCCTGGATCGTGCAGTATTCGAGATCCAATTTCGCCCGCACGATCGCCGCCTCATCCGCCTGCAGTGTCGCTTTGTACGCCTCGGAGCCTGATTTCACCCTGCCGTACTGCTCCTTGGTCACATAATCCTTCCTCACCAGCTCCTCGTATCGGCGCGCATCCTGCGCGGCATTCTCTTCCAGCGCCTGATCCCGGGCGAGGGTTGCCTGTGCCTGCGCCAGTGCGGCCTCGTAGGGCCGCGAGTCGATTCGGAACATCACCTCTCCCGCGATGACGTCCTGTCCCTCTTCGAAACTCACTTCCACCAGCTCTCCGCCGACCTGTGCTCGAATCGCCACCGACTGCAAAGGTTCGACGTTGCCGATTGCACGGATCTCGACCGGAACGTCGGCCTTTCTTGCTTCCGCCACGGTGACGGGAACTTCCGGCCTCGGTGGTGAAACCTGTTTCTCACACGCCACCATTCCGAGCGCGATGAACGACACGATGAGGCCACTGCGATTGATTGTTGATCCCCTGCTTGTCATTGCGATTCCTTCTGGGATGATGCCGGTGGCGCCGCCGGGATGATGGGTGACTCGCCCTGAAGGCCGAGAACTCCGGTGTCGTGGGCGAGCTGCGCCAGGGAGCTGTACCAGTCCCAGCGTGCCTGGATCTGTTGTGCCCGGGCATCTGCCAGGGCAGCCTGCGCCGCCAGAAGGTCGAGAATACTGCCGACCCCTGCGCGGTACCGCTCAAGCGCCACCTGTTCGGACTGGCTGGCGCTCGTCATCAGGTCGCCCGCGGTCCTGGCGCGCTGCGTGGCTGTCTGCAGCAGATAGTAGGCCGAAAACACCTGAAATACGACCTGGTTTTCGAGACTCTTTGCGCGAGCCGCGGCTGCATCCGCCTGCGCATCGGCTTCGCGTTCCTTGTATGTCTGGGCGAACCCCGTGAAAAGGGGGAACCGCACGAAGAAGCCGGCCGAGTAGTTATCTCCATGGCCACTTCTCCCCTGGAAGTAGTTCCTTCCGCCCGAGGCGCTGAACGAGAGCGATGGGAGCCCGTCGCTCTTCACCTCCTTGGCACGCGCCAGCGCGGCTTCGACCTGCGCGCGGGCGGCCATGAGATCGGGGCGCCGGGCGAGCGCCCCCTGGATGAAATCGTCGATGCCCTGCATGGTCGTATCGAAGGGCACGTCCCGCGGCCGCTCCTCGATATCGAACGGGATGTTGGCGGGGAGACCCATCGAAACGGCCAGGGCGCCCTTCGTGGTCTGCAGGGCGCCTTGCAGGCTGTCGAGGTCGAGCTGGGCCTGCGAAAGCGCCGTCTTGGCCTGCAGCACCTCCGCGATCGTCGCGACTCCAGCGTCATGGCGCACGGTGGCCGACTCGAGGTTCGTCGCGGCCTCTGTGAGAGACGCCCGTTGAGCTTCGAGCAGCGCCTTTGTGGCCATGTAGCGATGATACGCCAGCTCAACCTGCAGCACGACGTTTTGGATGACGGCATTGTGCGTCCAATCCGCTGCCACAAGAGCCCGCCGCGCGTTCTCTATCGACGCCGATCGCCCGCCGAAATCGAGGAGGAGATAAGAGAGGGCCGCCGAGCCGCCATAGACCGTCTGCTGCACGGCCTGGCGGCCTTGGGTCGCGGCCGTCTTGTATTTCGTGTAGTTCGCATCGAGATTGATCTGCGGCCAGTACTCGCCTTTCTTCGTTTCATAGCTGGCGGCGGCCGCCCGAGCATCCGCCCATGCGACTTTTGTGAGAGGACTATTGCGGAGCGCGAGGTCCAGCACGTCGACCAGGGTCATCGACTGGACCCTCCCGGCCAGATCGGGCGGGATCTCGGGAGCGGCGGCAGGCGCCGGCTCGCGGATCTCCTCCGCGGGCGGCGTCCAAAACGCATCGGGCGCCGGGGCGGTCCCCGGCGTGCGCCGAGGATGATGCGAACTCGGCGCGCAGCCGCACACCACGACTGCGCAGATCGCCGGCCAGGCAAAAGAAAGGATCTTTATCACGTGCGCTTCCTCCGTGCGAAGAGACCATGGAGGAATGGTATAATCGAATCCCCGCTACGACAAGGAGGAGATGGATGCCGGCAACAACCCCGAAACCTACTACATCTGTAGATAAGACGGACTGGGAGGAACAGGTCCTCGGGCCCTTCATGGAGAAGAATCCGGAGAGGGCGAAACGATTCACGACCACGTCCCTGGTGCCGGTGGAGCGGCTTTACACGCGCGACGATCTGCCGGAGTTCCAGTTCGAGCGGGATCTCGGCTACCCCGGCTCGTTCCCGTACACCCGGGGCATCCATCCGACGATGTTCCGCGGAAAGCTCTGGACGATGCGTCAATTCTCGGGGTTCGGGTCGGCCGAGCAGACCAATCAGAGGTATCGCTACCTGCTCCAACACGGTGTCACAGGATTGTCGGTAGCATTCGACCTGCCGACACTGATGGGCTACGATGCCGACCATCCGATGTCTGCCGGTGAGGTGGGAAAGTGCGGGGTGGCCGTGAGCTCGCTGGCCGACATGGAGACGCTCTTCTCCGGCATCCCGCTCGGCGAGGTCACCACCTCCATGACGATTAATGGCCCTGCCTCGGTAATCTGGGCCATGTACCTTGCCGTGTGCGAGAAGCAGGGGGTGCCCAACAGCAGAATCGGCGGGACGCTCCAGAATGACATCCTCAAGGAGTTCACGGCCCAGAAGGAGTTCATCTTCCCGATCCGACCCTCGATGCGGCTGGTGGTGGACACGATCGTCTTCGGGACGCGCCACCTGCCGCGCTGGAACACGATCAGCATCAGCGGATATCACATCCGCGAGGCCGGATCGACGGCGGTGCAGGAACTGGCATTCACGCTGCGAGACGGCATGGAGTATGTCGAGGAGACGATCAAGGCCGGCCTGAATGTCGACGAGTTTGCGCCGCGACTCTCGTTCTTCTTCAACGCCCACAACGACTTCTTCGAGGAGATCGCAAAGTACCGCGCCGCGCGGAAAATCTGGGCGCAGGTGATGCGCGAGCGGTTTGGAGCCAAGGACGAGCGGTCGACGAAGCTTCGATTCCACACCCAGACGGCCGGGGCGTCTCTCACCGCACAGCAGCCGTACAACAACGTTGTCCGCGTCGCCATCCAGGCTCTCGCAGCCGTCATGGGCGGTACCCAGTCGCTCCACACAAACTCGCTGGATGAGACTCTGGCGCTACCCACCGAGCAGGCCGTGACGATCGCATTGCGGACTCAGCAGATCATCGCCCATGAGAGCGGTGTGGCCAACACCGTCGACCCGCTGGGCGGCTCCTATTTCGTCGAGAAACTCACACGAGACACCGAGCTCGGCGCCATGGATTACATCAACCGAATCGATGCCATGGGTGGCATGGTCGCCGCCGTGGAAAAAGGATTCCCGCAGCGTGAGATCCAGGAAGCTGCCTACCAGTACCAGAGGGCGATCGAACGCCGAGAAAAGATCATCGTGGGGGTCAATGATTACCAGATGGAGGAGCAGCCGATCGAGACTCTGCACATCGACCACACGGTCGCCGATGATCAGAGTCGAAAGCTGCGCGAGCTGCGCGCTACCCGGAACAACAGCGAAGTTCGGAGCGCTCTGGACCGCCTCAGGAAGATCGCTCAGGATCCGCGCGCGAACACCATGCCCGCGCTCATCGACGCCGCCAAGACCTACGCCACTCTTGGCGAAATCACGGATGTGCTCAGAGACGTGTTCGGAACGTACGACGAGCCGGCGATCTTCTAGTAGTGCTGAGTGCTCGATACTGCGTGCTAGGTGCGCGCGACCGACGCGCTTCGCCTCTTGCCCCAGCACTCAGCACCCACCACAACGGCATGCGGGTTTGACTGCGACTCGTCACGAACGTAGAATCCGATCCCATGTCAGAGCGAAAGATCAGGGTGTTGCTTGCCAAGCCCGGCCTGGACGGCCATGACCGCGGGATCAAGGTCATCGCGCGGGCCCTGCGGGAGGCCGGCATGGAGATCATCTACCTTGGGTTGAGGCAGACCCCCGAGCAGATCGCGGTGGCCGCGCTGCAGGAGGATGTCGATGTCGTGGGCCTCAGCATACTCTCCGGTGCCCACATGACTCTCGCCCCCGCGGTTCGCGAGAGGCTCAACGAGAAGGGCCTCACCGATGTGGTCCTGCTTGTCGGCGGGATCATCCCCGACCAGGATGTCGCGGAGCTGCAGAAAATCGGGGTGAACGGAGTCTTTACGCCGGGCGCCCCGACCGAGGATATCATCGCAACGATCAAGAAGCTTCGCCCGTGAAGCCGTCAGTCCTCACGCTTCTCGCTGCGGGTCTGCTTTTTCTCGCCCCGCCGTTAGCGCGCGTCGCAGCGACCGCAGAGCAGGAACACGGCACAGAACCCGAGACCGCGATCGAGGAGCTGATGGCGGGCAATGAGCGGTTTGTGCGCGGCGAGCACCATGCGCTGGCACCGACGCGGCGCCAGGAGCTCGTCGAGGGCCAACACCCGAGAGTGATCGTCCTCTCCTGCAGCGATTCACGCGTTCCTCCCGAAATCGTCTTTGACCAGGGACTCGGCGACGTCTTCACGATTCGCAACGCCGGCAATGTCATCGATGCATTCAATCTCGCAAGCATCGAGTACGCGGCGGAGCACCTGCATGTCGAGGACCTGCTCGTGATGGGGCATACGCGATGCGGGGCAGTCGGAGCGGCCATAGAGTACGAGCGGACGAAGTCCACGCCCCCGGGCCACCTGGAGCTCCTGCTGCCACACGTCGGATCCTACGTCCGGCCGCTCCTCGCGCAATCCCTTCCCGCCGACGCGCTCGCGCTTCGCGCCGTCGAGTTGAACATACGCCACTCGCTGGACGACATCCCTCGTCGTAGCCATATGCTCGGTGAGATCATCGCCAAGGGCGAGCTGCGCCTGCACGGCGGTATCTACGATCTCGTGACCGGTAAGGTCACGCTTCTCGGCCACTGATCGCGAGCGTTCGTCAGGGCCAGGGAACCAGCACTCGGGCCAGCGTGCCCTGCTGCATCCAGTGGGCAACTTCTTGGGGCACACCAGCCGCTTGTGCCGGAATCAAGAGGAACTTGTCCTGGACGTGAGCGATGACGGCATACTCGCGTCCCGCGGCGGCCGGCGGCGCTACGTCGACGAAGATCGGCCCGCCGTCGGGATCACGCACGTAGGAGAAGAGTGCTGCCCAGTCAGCCAAGCCGTAAGGAGCGTACTGGCGCTGGAAGTACATCTTGTCGAACCCGGACGGGCCATCGCGGAGCATCCGGACGAGCGGGTTCTCGTTCTCGAGGCGGACGACGACGATGGCGCGATCTGCGGGGATCTCCGCGCGGAAAGCGGTAGCCTCCTGGATCAGTCGGAGATGCGCGTCCGAATACAGACGGGCATCCAGTGACTCCTTTGACATCTGCACGATTCCCGTGGCGAGGACCGCCGAGGCCCCGACCGCGATGAGCACGCGAATCGCCAGCCGAACACGTCCAGTGCTCGCCGAATCGATTTGGGAAAGCGTCGCGTAGAGAAGTAGGACGAAACCCAGAAATGGGAGTGTGGTGTATCGGGTCGTCATGAAACCCACGGGAAAAATGGGAACGAACGGCAACAGGAGAAACGCCACGGCCAACCCGCAGGCTGCCGACCGACGCCGCCAGCCGAGGAAGGTCAGCAGACACACGAAAAGCGCAGCGAGGAGCTCGGGTGCATCGAGCCGAAAGCCGGCCGGCCGCAGTGTCGTCAGCCCAAGGAAAGCCGCAAGAGCGTGGGGCACCTTCAGCAGCCCCTCGATGCCGGCCGAGAAATACCCGCCCTTGTCGCCCGGAAAGAAGTGGAAGTATGCGATCGTGTACGTGACTGGGGCCATCGACACCGCCAGGCTCCGCCTCACGGCACTCGCGATGCTCCGCCGCGCAATCCAGAGCTCGCAGCTGAAAACGAAGCCGGGCAGGATCACCCACGATTCCTTCGTGAGAGCCCCAAGCAGAGATAACAAGACGGCTACGGCCAATCGCCAAACCCGCCATGGGCGGGCGGGGGCGGGCCAGACGAGCACAAGCCCGAGCCAGCACAACAGGAGGATCAGCTCGAAGCGGATGGCTACGGACTGCGCCGGCTCGAGGGTGAAAGGCGAACAGAGCCAGATTGCGATGGCAAGCGCGCGACCGGCTGGGCGGTATCCGAATCGGCCGAGGAGAAGCCAGAAGAGCGCGCCGGCGGAGAGATGAAGGAGGAGGTTCGTGGCGTGGAATCCCATGGGATCGGTCCGGAACATGAGGTAATCGACCGCCATCGACCAGCGGTTCGCGGGTCGATAGAACGTGCCGCTCGGAGCGAACCACACACCTGAGTCCTCCACGGCCATCCGACCATCCAGCCACCAGTCGAAGTCGTCCGAACTGAACCCCAACCGCAATGACGGGGCGTGAACGTAGAGGGCGAGGCCGAATGCTGCGACCAGCAACACCCACGCCGAAACGCGGGGGATACTCATTCGGAGGACAGGAGAGCGGTCGAGGGCCCGTTCACTCACTACGCCCCAGCCGCCAGAATCCTCACTCGACAATCAAGATATGCGGCCCCTTCCCCGGCATCGGTGGTGCGGGCACGCACCAGAGAATTGGCGCACGCATCACGGTCGAAGTGACCGCCTTTGGGGACGATGACCACGTCCGTACGCTGACCGTCGTCGAACCGAAGGCGGGCACGCATCCTGCCGATCGCACTTTCGATGACAACGTCGTCCCCGTCGTGAAATCCGGCAGCCGCATCGGGGTGGCAGCGAGCGCTCACGATCTCCGGGTGCTGACCGGCCCACTGCGCCGACTGCGCCTTTTCCGTCGAGTTCGAGAAGAGCCACAACGGAAATCCCGGCTCGTCAGGCGGCGGTGCGGGAATCTCATGGATGAGGTTCATTTTCCCGCTCGCCGTCTTGAACCTCCGGTCGGGCCAGAGGACCTCACCAACCAAGGGATTCCGGACCGACTCCTTCGCCAGCCGCTCCGGCGTCACGCCCATGGGTTCGATGCGGTGGAGAACTCGTTTCTTCCATTCCGCGGGTCCGCCGGCAAGCCTCGGATAGATACCTGCGGCCCCGTTCCCGGAGTGCGCATCGATCCGCTTGGCCACCTCCTGCACGATCTCCAGGTCGGACAGAACTCCCACTGGGCGGTCCACAGCGGGTGTCGACGCTCCCAGCCAATGGTGGCCATACGCTCCCATGATGTCATCGTCTTCGAGCAGAGTCGTGGTCGGTAGGACGAGCGTGGCGCGGCGGGCCGTGCTGGTGAGAAACGAGTCTACGACGACCACGAGCTCACGTGTCTCCAGCGCCCGCGCGACCGCTGCCGAATCCGGCAGCATGTCCACCGGGTTCGCGGCTGTCACCCAGACAGCACGGACTGGTGGGTTGGCCGCGCTCATGATCTCCCGGCCGAGCAGCGGCTCGCAGAGCGTTCGCGCCGATCTCTTCGAGAGGAACGAGGTATCGAAGGCACCTCTACGCTTGTAGTAGAAAGAGACTCCTCCTCCACTGATGCCGATGTTGCCGCTGAGGGCGCAGAGCGCATCCAGAGCACGCACAATGGCCGATCCATTCATCCGTCGGCCCATTCCCCATCCAACCTGTATGCTGCACGGGCGACCCGCCAGGGCATCCGCGATGGCTTCGATTTCATCCGGCGCTACATCCGCCGCGTCTGCCCACTCCTTCACACTTTTCGACATCGCGAGAGCCCGATGTTCCGCAAAATGATCGCAGTACACCGGGGCGCCCGGGTCTACTAAATCACGTTCGAAGAGCCGCGCTGAGACGCCGAGAGCGAGGGCGAGGTCGCCGCCTGGCTTTGGCTGGACCGTTCGGTCTGCCAGGCTCTGCGTCTTGTGACGTATCGGATCGATCAATGTGATTCTTGCGCCCCGGCGTCGAGCATCTTTGAGGAGGGGCACGAGGTGGATATTTGAAACTGTCGGATTCTTCCCCCAGAGAAGAATGTTCTTCGAGCTCAGGATATCGAAAACGTCGTGGGACTCTTCTTCGCCGAAATCAGTTTCCTGTGCCTCGTCGCCGGCTCCCGAGCAGATGTCGCCCCGCTTGACGGTCACGGGGCCGAGCAGCTCGAAGAAGTAATCCACGATCGATTTCAGAAGTCCGAGAGAGCCCCCTGATCTGTAGTGGAGGATGGCAGCGGGCCCCGATTCGGCACGAATCCTGAGGAGCTCATGGGATGCCACATCGATCGCCTCCGACCACGAGACGGGCACCAGATCGCCATTCTTGCGAAGCAGAGGAGCGGTGAGCCGTTCGGGCGAGTACTGGCGGTCGAGGAAATGGCGCGTGCGATGGCAGATGAACCCGGCCGTGACAGGATGGTCGGGATCACCATCCAGCTTGATCGCGCGCCCATCTTCCACCGTCACGATCAGCCCGCACGTGTCGGGACAATCCCTATTGCACACCGTCCGCATTTCTTTTGTGGCCATCCGTCACTCCCCTAACGCGGCATAGCCGCAACCAAGCAGCGGGGGTTCATGGGCATGTTATTTCACCGCAGAGGCGCGGAGTGCGCAGAGGGGGCACGCTTCTCTGAGTCCTCGGCGTCTCTGCGGTGAAAAGGTTCTTTCCATTTCGTGTCAGCACTCAACTTCTTGGACACTAATCAGGGAATTCTAGGCGCAGTCCCCGGGGCTGGCAACTACTTCGGTTCCAGTGCCGGCCGGTGTCCCGAGAGGAGGTCGGAGACGGCCCGCCCCGCTGTCTTCGCATCGATGCGCCCGAGGCGTGCGAGCTGAGAGAGCGTGCATGCGGCAATCGCCTCCGCGTCGACCTCGAAGTGCCGCCGCAGCGCCTCCCGCGTGTCGCTCATCCCGAAGCCGTCCGTCCCGAGCGAAAAGAAAGGACCCGGGACCCAGCGTGCGATCGAATCGGGCAAAGCGCGGATGTAATCGCTTGCCGCGATGATCGGTCCCTGGGCCTGCGCGAGGACGGATGTGACGTAGGGCGTGCGCGGCTCGGACTCCGGATTACGCATGTTCCAGGCTTCCGCCTCCAGGGCCTCGGCCCGAAGCTGCTGGTAGCTCGTCGCCACCCAAATGTCGGCCGATACGTCGAACTGCTCGGCAAGCATCTCCTGGGCCCGCATCACTTGCCTCATGATCGCGCCACTCCCGAGGATCTGAGCGCGGTGAGGCTTTGAAGCCGGACCCGGCCGGAAACGATACAGCCCTCTGATAACGCCCTGCTCGACCCCCTCCGGCATCGCCGGCATCGCGTAGTTCTCATTGTGTACCGTCACGTAGTAGAAGATGTCCTCCTGCAGCTCATACATCCGCCTCAGCCCCTCACGCACGATCAGCGCGATCTCGTAGTGGTAGGCCGGGTCGTATGCGATGACGTTCGGAACGGTTGACGCCAGCACGTGGCTGTGTCCGTCCTGGTGCTGCAGTCCTTCGCCGTTGAGCGTGGTCCGCCCGGATGTGCCGCCGATCACGAAACCGCGCCCGCGCGCATCGGCGAACGCCCAGATCTGATCACCGGTGCGCTGGAAGCCGAACATCGAATAGAACATGTAGAAAGGGATGACGGGTTCCCCGTGAGTCGAGTAGCAGGTCCCTGCAGCGGTGAAGGACGCCATCGCGCCGGCCTCGGTGATGCCTTCCTCGAGGATCTGGCCCTCCGCGCTTTCGTTGTAGCTGAGCAGCATGTCGGAATCGACGGGCTCGTACCGCTGCCCGTGCGGTGAGTAGATCCCGATCTTCTTGAACAGAAAATCCATGCCGAACGTCCGCGCCTCGTCGGGTATGATCGGCACAACGCGCTTCCCGATCGCCGGATCATCGACGAGCTTTCTCAGCAGTCTCACCATGACCATCGTCGTCGAGACCTCCTGACCCGCGGCCGTGGGGTGGAAGAACTCGCCATACAGATCGTTTGCCGGCAGAACCAGCGTGCGGGTCCGCACGATGCGACTCGGCAGACATCCGCCCAACAGTCTCCGCCGCTCGAGCATATACTGGATCTCCTCGCTCTTGGCTCCCGGGTGATAAAAGGGTGCATCCTTCAATTTGCTGTCAGGAATCGGCAGGTCCAGGCGGTCCCGAAAGACCCGGAGCTCCTTTTCGCTGAGCTTCTTCATCTGGTGTGTCACATTACGCGCCTCGACCCCCTCGCCCAACGTCCAACCCTTGATTGTCTGAGCGAGGATCACGCTCGGGGATCCCGTGTGCTCGACTGCGGCCTCGTAGGCGGCGTAGACCTTGCGGTAGTCGTGGCCGCCGCGGCGCAATCGCACGAGATCGTCATCGCTGAGATGCTCGACCATCTTCAACAGCCTCTCGTCCGCGCCGAAGAAATGCTGTCGTATGTAAGATCCCGGCGAGACCGAGTATTTCTGAAACTGGCCGTCGGGTGTTTCGTTCATCTGGCGCAGGAGCAGTCCATCGATGTCCCTGGCCAGCAAGTCGTCCCACTCACGACCCCAGACGACCTTGACCACGTTCCATCCGGCCCCACGAAAGACGGCCTCCAGCTCCTGGATGATCTTGCCGTTCCCGCGCACCGGTCCGTCAAGGCGCTGAAGGTTGCAGTTGACGACGAAGGTGAGGTTGGCGAGCTCCTCGCGAGCTGCCAGGGTCAGAGCGCCCAGCGCTTCCACTTCATCGCACTCACCGTCCCCAAGAAAGGCCCACACACGCGACCCGGATGTATCCTTGATCCCGCGAGCCTGAAGATACTGGTTGAACCGAGCCTGATAGATCGCATTGATCGGACCGAGCCCCATCGACACCGTCGGGAACTCCCAGAAATCGGGCATCAAACGCGGATGCGGGTACGACGAAAGCCCCCGCCCGCGCTCGACCTCACGCCTGAAATGCTCCAGATGACCCTCGGTCAGACGTCCCTCCAAGAACGCCCGCGCGTAAATACCTGGTGCGGCGTGTCCCTGGTAGTAGATCTGATCGCCTGAGGAACCGTCGCTCTTTCCACGGAAGAAATGGTTGAACCCAACTTCGTACAGGCTGGCCGCTGAGGCGTAGGTCGAGAGGTGCCCGCCGATGCCCGGGTACCGGCTGTTCGCACGCACGACCATCGCAACCGCGTTCCAGCGGATCATGCGCCTGAGCCGGAGCTCGATCGCTTCGTCCCCCGGGAATGGCGGTTCCTGCTCGGGCGAAATCGTGTTGATGTAGGGGGTCTGCACGAGTGCCGGGACGCCCAAGCGCATCATCCGCGCCTTCTTCAGCAATCGGCGGATCACGAACCGGGCGCGGTCCGGACCCTCTCGTCGCACGATATCTTCGAGCGCGTCGAGCCACTCGCTTGTCTCTTCAGGATCGGTATCCGGAAGCTGCCGCTTGAAATTGTCGAGTAACATCAGAGTCCCATCCCTTCACCTGCCACGTAGATGATAGCAAGTGGGAGCATTCGGACCAAGCGATGCGCCCGTGCGCGGTCCCGGCGATAAGGGCGCATCTTCAGCGGCGCCGAAACCGGGAAATGCGGACGGTTGAGTCGGTTGGGTGGTTCTGCTAATGTTGAAACCAATGCCCGATCTCCAGTCCCTGCACGTCCTCGTCGTTGACGATTCGTCGGTGGCGCGGGCGGTCGTGCGGGGCGGCTTGTTGCGGATGGGCGTCCGCCACGTCTACGAGGCCCCGAATGGCAACGAGGGCCTCGCGGTGCTCAAGAGCAACCCATCCATCTCCGTGATCCTGCTCGATTGGGAGATGCCGGTGATGAATGGCATCGAGTTCACCAAGATCCTCCGGCAGCAACCGGCCTATCGCGACGTGCACGTACTCATGATCACATCGCACGCCGAGCAGAAAGACGTGGCGATGGCGCTGGCATCCGGCGTCGACGACTATATGATCAAACCGTTCAACTCGGCGACGATCCGCGCGAGGATCGAGCGCGTTTTGGCCCGTTCGGCTCGGATGCATACGTCCCGTTTCGGTGAGTACCTCGTGCAAAAGGGGCTGATCGATCAAAAGGCACTGGACTTCGCCATAGAATGCCAGAAGGCGCTGGATGTCTCACACTTCAGCATCGGAGCGATCGCCATGGTCAACGGGATCTGCGATGCGCAGTCGGTCATCGAGAAACTCAGACCGGCGCTCAAATCTCAGCAGTCTCCCTCCAAGCTCCTCGAAGCCCAGGACTTCTGGGGCGAGATCGTCAACCGGGAGCAGCTCGATCAGATAGTGGACCTGCGATCGCGCCGACGTCTACTGATCGGGGACGTGATCTCAGCTCTGGGGATCGTGAAGGCTGAGGATCTCAAGGAGGAGCTGGGCCGGTTTCTGGCGTCTGAGAAGCCCGAGGAGAGTCTGTCTTCTGCCCCTCAAGAAGGCTAGGCGCCTGAGTGCCTACCGCCGGCGGAGAAACACGTCCCCAGCGCCGTTATTGTCGCCGGTGATCAGGTTGGTTGCCTCGGAGTAGAACGAGATCCAGCGGCCGTTGTCGGATATGAACGGCCAGTTGCTGTCCAGGTCACCCTCGGAGCCGTCGGTGGCCACAGACACTCTCGTGGTCACCCCCGTCTTCAGGTCGCGCACGAACGCGTCCGGCTTACCGTTGACGTCGCCGTCAACGAGATTGTCGGCTTCGGACACGAAGCCGACGAAGCGGGCGTTGCCCGACATGCTGCGCAGCAAGCTCGTGCCGTTGCCCTCCACGCCCCCGTTGCCCAGGCTCACGCGCCGCACCGTGCCCGCCTTCAGGTCGCGCATATAAGCGTCATAGGCGCCGTTGGTGTCCTCCGATACAAGAGCGGCGTTGCTGTAAAAGGCCACAAACCGGCCGTTCTTCGAGATCGCGGCCACCTTGTTGTCGCCGATGGCTGGCTGGCCCTGCGCGGTGAGCGACACAAGCGTGGTGGTGCCGGCCTTGCGATCCCTCACGTAGACGCTGTTGCCGCCCGGGTTCGGGTTGCCGCCGACCAGGTTAGTGGCCGCCGAGTAGAAGGTGATGTAGCGGGCGTCGGGAGTCATCGGCTGGACAAAGACGAAGCAGTCCGCGTCGGCCTCCCCGCCGGCCGACGTGAGCGAAACGCGCTCCGTGGTGCCGGTCTTGCGATCTCGCAGGAATACGTCACGCTTGCCGTTGGTGTCGTCCGCCACGAGGTTGGTGGCGACGGAGCCGAGCAGCACGAAGCGACCGCTGGGCGAAACCCCCTGGCCGTACGTGATCCAGTCGCCCTCCTCACCTCCCTCACCCAGCGATACGCGCTCGATCGTCTTCGTCTTGCTGTCGTAAAGGAACGCGTCGATGAACCCGTTGCCGTCGCCAACGACCAGGTTCGTGGCACCGGACGAAAACGGGACCCAGCGACCGTTGGCCGACGGCATGGCGCTCTCGCTGATGCCATTCGCGGCCACGCCGCCGACTCCGGTCGAGACCAGCAGATTGGTGCGCTTCTGGACGTCGAAAAGAAACACGTCTCGCTTGCCGTTGCCATCGCCCTCGACGATGTCCCCGGCTTCCGACACGTAGCAGACGAAGCGGCCGTTGGGTGAGATGTAGGGCAGGTAGCTGCTGCCCGCGCCGGAGCCACCGGCCGTCGACGTGCTCACCAGGATCGTCTCACCGGCCGCGAGGGAGGTGACCGTGACCGACAGGAGCAGAGATGCGACGGTGAACACACTTCGTATCATGGCATGAACCTCCCTTTGCGCAATCGCGCTTCTCGATGGAGAGTGAACGAATCTGAGGCTGGTGTCAAGGTCGCCGGCGGCGTCCATTCACCTCTCCGGCGACGCGCCCCCGACGGCCTGTCGGCGCCGCCTCAGAACAGCACCTTGAGATGTTCCTTCAACGAGACGGCGACGATTCTCGTCTCTCTCGCTGGGACCTGCGGCAACCTGAACACGCGATCGAAACCGGTCATGCGCTTCACGGCATCGCAATTGGTGTTTTCGGCGAGCCCGGCACGTTCGGGGCTGCCGTTGAGTATGATGGCATACACAGCGACGCCCCGATCGACCAGCGCCAGATATGTCAGGAGCGTATGATTGATCGTGCCGAGTCCGGCGCGAGCGACGATCAGCGCCGGAATCTGCATGTCGGCCGCGAGGTCGAGGAAGCTGTACCTCCAGGTGATCGGGACCATGATCCCGCCGGCGCCCTCGACGAGAATGGCCTCGTGGGCGCGCCGCAGGGAGTGAAACCGATTGAGGATGAGGCTTGGCTCGAGCTGCACCCCGGCGATGTCGGCGGCAACAGCAGGAGCGACCGGATGAGGCAGGCTATATACGCACACGGACTCGGGCGGCTCCTGTCCCGTGGCGCCGGCCAGCAAATCCGAGTCGCGAGGATCGTCGGGCGCAGCGCACTCGACAGGCTTGAACGCGGCGACCCGGACTCCGGAATCCCGCAAGAGCCCCGCCAGGGCGGCAGTGACGGCGGTCTTCCCCACACCTGTATCAGTGCCAGTGATGAAGAGCGCGGCCTGGAACCCCACGGTGTCACCCTCCCTTGGCAACCGCACGGACCGACGCAGAGACAGCGGCGACAAGGTCGTGGATCTGGGCGCGGGTAATCGAAAGCGGCGGAAGGAGCACGATCGTATCGCCGAGCGGCCGGATCAACACTCCGTGCCGGCGCGCCTCAAGACACACCCGATGCCCCACCCGAGCCTTCCACGGAAACGCCTTCCGGCTCGTCTTTCTCCTGACCAGCTCGATTCCCACCATCAGCCCCGCCTGCCGGATGTCGCCCACCCAGGCGATGTCGTTCAGGCTTCCCAAGGCATTTCGCATCGACGCTATCTTGGCGGTGAGTTTCCTTAGAACCCGCTCCTCCTCGAATACCTTCAACGTCGCGAGCGCCGCGCTGGCGCCGAGTTGATTGCCTGTGTATGTGTGACCGTGGAAGAATTGCTTGAGCTCGCCGAAACGTCCGAGAAATCCACCGTAGACACGGTCTGTCGTGAGAGTCACTGCCATCGGGAGGTAGCCGGCGGTGAGCCCCTTGGCCAGACATAGGAAATCGGGCCTGACGTCATCGTGTTCGCATGCGAACATCCTCCCCGTGCGTCCGAAACCAGTCGCGACCTCATCGAGGATCAGGAAGATACCGTACCGGTCACACAGCTCGCGCATGCGCTTCACGAAGCCGGCAGGCTGTACAAGCATGCCCGCAGCGCCCATGACGAGCGGCTCCATGACCAGTGCGGCGATCTCTCTCTGCCGCCGCCGGAGGATACTCTCCACCTCGCCGACGCAGTCCATCTGGCACGATTCGGGGCTCAAATTCAGCGGGCATCGATAGCAGTACGGAGCAGGGGCCCTGTGCGTCGTGAAGAGGAGGGGCCGGTAGAGGCCGTGGAAAAGCGGTATCCCGCCCAGGCTCACCGAGCCGATCGTGTCGCCGTGATAGGCGTTGGTGAACGTCAGGAAGGATGTGCGAGCGCGGTACCGGCGTCGCTCCGCCTGTTGCCAGTACTGAAAGGCCATCTTCATCGCGACCTCGACGGCGGTCGAGCCGTCGTCGGAGTAAAAGACCTTCGCAAGGCCGCTCGGGGCGATTTCGGTGAGACGCCGGGCGAGCTCGATGGCCGGCGCATGAGTGACGCCGAGGAGGGTGGAGTGGGCGATGCGCGCGAGCTGCCGCCGGATCGCCTGGTCGATCGCGACCTTGCGATGACCGAAGAGGTTGCACCAGAGCGACGAGACGCCGTCGAGGTACCTCGAGCCGTCGGCGTCGTAGAGATAGTGGCCTCGACCGCGGGTCACGATAACGGGCCGCTCGGCGCAGTAATCCTGCATCTGAGTGAACGGATGCCAGAGATACTTCCTGTCCCAGGCCTGGAGCAGCGCCCTGGGTGGCGCGGCTGCGGCTTTCACTCTCTGACTTCCTCGATCTCGAACCCCAGATCCTCGATCATGCGATGGACGTCGGAGGCGGGCAACCCGCCGGTCGTCAGGTAGCCGCCGGCGAAAATCGAATTCGCGGCGTAGAGCGAGAGCGGCTGCAAGTGCCGCAGGTTCACCTCTCTCCCACCCGCGACGCGGATGTCCTTGTCCGGGTTGACGAAGCGAAACAGGGCCAGGGCCTTGAGGCAGCGTTGGGGAGTCAGGGCGTTCTGAGAATCCAGAGGCGTGCCGGGGACCGGATTCAGCAGGTTCACAGGTATCGAGTCAGCATCCAGGTCCCGGAGTGACATCGCCAGATCCACGATATCGTCGTCGGTCTCCCCCATTCCGAGAATGCCGCCTGAGCAAATCGACAGTCCCGCCTCTTTTGCAGTCCGCAATGTCCGGACGCGGTCGGCATAGGTGTGAGTCGTGCAGATCCGTGGGAAGAAGCGCTCGGATGTTTCGAGATTGTGATTGAACCGGTCAACGCCGGCCTCCTTGAGGCTGCCTGCCTGGCTCGGGGTGAGGAGGCCGAGAGAGCAGCAGATCATCATCGGGTACCGCTGCCGTATGCGACGCACCGCGTCACAGATCGTCTCGATCACACGGACGTCGGGCGCACGCATGGCGGTGACAATGCAATACTTCCAGGCGCGGGCCTCGTGAGCGCGCCGGGCGTCGTCGACGAGCGCATCGGCGCTCATCATCGGATATCGATCGATCTCGGTATTGGACGAGGCGGACTGGGAGCAGAAGTGGCAATCCTCCGAACAGTTGCCGCTGCGAGCGTTCACCAGGACGTGGATGCGGACCCGTGTCCCGAAGAAGCGTCTCCTCACGTCGAACGCGGCCTGGAGAAGACCGAGCAGCTCGCTGTCAGGAGTCGTGAGGATGTCCAGCGCCTGCTCACGGGATACCCGCCGGCCCACCAGCACCCCATCGGCCAGATCACCCCATTGCGCCACGACCTTCACGTCGGCTCTCCGATCGCAGGACGGATCCCTCCTCGCGCGACGCGCAGCCACTTCTGCAGCGACTCGACGAGGATGAGAACCACGCACGCCATCATGACGCCGGTGAGTGTGGCATCGAGATATCCCTGGAAGTGCTTCGCAACGTCGGGCCCGCGCGCAAGTACGAGGAAATTGCCGGTGATGGACTTGTAGCCGGCTGTCAAGGTGGTGGTCGAGACGAAGGCGAGCGGGAGCAGAGTGGTCCAGGCGTATCGCCCGCGCCCCGAGTTGATGAGAACCGTGGTCCCGACGCAGAGCGCGATGGCGGCGAGGAGCTGGTTGGCGATGCCGAACATCGGCCAGATCGTCGAGATGCTCCCCGTCAGGATGAAGTAGCTCCACCCGAACACGACCAGCGCGGAGGACAGGATTGTTCCCGGCAGCCAGTCGGTGCGCTCGAGCGGTTTGTAGACGCGCCCCATAAACTCCTGCACCAGAAATCGCGCGACGCGTGTGCCGGTGTCGATCGTGGTCAGGATGAACAGCGCTTCGAACATGATCGCGAAATGGTACCAGTAGGACATGAGGTGTCGCATGCCGGGGATCGCGGTGAACACCTGCGCAATCCCAACGGCCAGAGACACCGCCCCCCCTGTCCTGCCACCCACGTGTTCGCCCACCTGCCTCTCGAGCTCCGGCAGGTTCTGGACGGTCATCCCGAGGTTCGCGAATTTCTCGGCCGGGACGTTGATCGCGAAGTAGTCGGCGGGGAAGAGAGCCGAGGTCGCGATCAGCGCTGTGATACCGACGAGCCCTTCCATCAGCATCGCCCCGTAGCCGATCATCCTGCAGTCGCGTTCGCGGCCGATCATTTTCGGCGTGGTTCCGCTGGCAACGAGGGCGTGAAAGCCGGAGATCGCGCCGCAGGCGATCGTGATGAAGACGAAGGGGAACAGCTTCCCGGGGATGATCGGCCCCCCGCCTGCGGAGAACTGCGAGATGGCCGGCGCCTTGAGCGTAGGATTGACGATCAGGATCGACAGCACCAGGAGTGAGATGGTGCCGATCTTCATATATGAGCTGAGATAGTCGCGAGGGCACAGCAGCAACCAGACCGGGAGCACCGAGGCCACGAATCCGTATCCCGCGATCAGATAGGTGATCTGCGCGTGGTCGAAGGTGAAGTAGGGCGCGAGCGAGGAGCCGGGGATGTACCTTCCCGCCACCACCGCGATAAACAGGCAAACCACACCGATCGCACTCGCTTCGCCAATCCGCCCGACGCGAAGCCGATACATGTAGATGCCCATGAAGAGCGCGATCGGAATGGACATGGCGATCGTGAAAACGCCCCACGAGCTTTCTTTGAGCGCGTTGACGACAGCAAGTCCCAGCCCCGAAAGCGCGATGACGACGATGAAGAGAATCGCCAGGGCGGTCGCGAATCCCGCCAGCGGGCTGATCTCGGTTTTCGATATTTCGGCAAGCGACTTGCCGCCGCGACGCACTGACGCACACAGGATCGTGAAGTCCTGCACGGCGCCCGCGAGAACTACACCAATGAGAAGCCAAAGAAACCCCGGCAGATATCCGAATTGCGCCGCCAGCACCGGTCCGATTAGCGGCCCTGCACCCGAGATGGCTGCGAAGTGGTGCCCAAAAAGCACCCACTTGTTCGTCGGATAGTAGTTCTGACCGTCAAAGTTCGTGTGAGCCGGGGTCGGACGGTTGTCGTCAAGGCAGGCAACCTTGGCCGCCAGAAACGCCGAGTAGTAGCGATAGGCTATCGCCAGGGTACACAGGGCACCGATCATCAGGGGAAGCGCATTGATCGTCATCAGCTATCCTCTTGTTGCGAGGATGAAGTATGCCACAACGATCGCACGGCCGATACAGTCTTTGTCGGTAACTACTCAGGCAGTGTGCAAGAAGGGCCATTCGTCTCACCGCAGAGACGCAGAGGGCGCGGAGATGTCCTTGTTGATTTCGTCCTTGAGAACAGCACATTCAAATTGAGCAGCCAAAGCC
>JACPPM010000107.1 GCA_016191015.1 Acidobacteriota bacterium
CAGATGAAGGGTATATCCAGTGCAGTTAATTCAGTTACCAACCCATGGGGCCGCTGGAACTACATTCTTTCGAACGGCCAGATCGACAACGAGTGTGACAAGCTGAGCAACAAGATCGTTCTGGTGGATGGAACAACGACGGCTTACTATACCCTTCACTACTTCCGCACGGCTCGCACCGACTGGATTGGCACAGGGTGGATTTACCATTCCAGCGCCAGTTCCAACGAGTACGTCTGGAATTCAACCTTCAAGCAGGGTGAAGTTGTCCAATCCTACGGATATACGTGGAAAGGCGGAGTCACAACCGGAGCATGGGGGCCGACGGTGACAGTGGCTCAGGCGACCAAAAACGCCCCAAGCTGGGCAATCAAAGGGTTCATTTGGGTAAGTAAGAAGATAATCAATATTCTGATAGGGAAAAGCTCACTCGAAATACCGTTCGATGAAATCGCCAGTTGGGGTTTTGGTTGGCTCCTCGATTCCGTCGTGGATTCTTCCGTCAACATCCAGATTGTCGATGAGAACGGCAACCCTCTCCAGGGGCTTGCAGCCACCGCTGACAAGTACAATGTGATCACGTATACCTACTCGTATCTAGGCGGCATAAACCTCACAAACAAGTTTGTCTACGCCGATGCCAAGCCGCAATTCAAGGTCACGCAGCCCAATGGTGCCGGGTCCTTCGACGGGAACCTCAATGGCCGCACATTCACACTGCCCTTCGCCATCTCCAAGTACTACTATGGCGGATCCGGCCATGCCTGGGGAAAACCCGTCAAGAGAATACCGTTGATCACGGTTGTGTTCAAGAACGACGGGACCACGCAGGTGCTCGAACCACGGCCATATAGCTGGGATGTCTACTATGAGGCCGACGCACTCCCTGGGAATAGCACACCTGCATGGAGCTCCTTTCTGAATGGGACGAACCAATCGGTCAGCGGCGGTGTGCTGACTACATCCGGAGGATCCGGGGGAGGCTTTTGGCTGCCGAGCCTGTCCTATGCCAGTGCAACCGTCGAGACCTACCTGAAGGTCAACTCCGGCACCGCGCGCCTCAGGCTGAAAAACAGCAGCGACAAACTGGTCGAGATCAACGTCGGACCTGACTCTCCGGCGAAATGGGGGACCTTGCGGGTGACTCTCACCAGTACAGAATATATGTACTACTGGAATGGCGTGTATCAAGGGACCGGACAGCCCGTCGACATGCCCGGAGCTTGGCCAATCATGTTCGGGGTGTTTGGTGGGTCCGACGTCCAGTGGGACTACGTCGTCTACAAGAGCGGCATCTATCCGCAGCCGTAAGAAACCCGAGGTCCCAAGCGGAGGGCGGGCCCCCCGCTCATGGCGGGGCCCGTCTGAGATTCGGAACAAATGGGTCCAGAAGACGACGTACATCTGTCGCGGGGCACCAGGAATGTCGAAGCGAGTGAGAAGATCCGGCGTGATCCGTCAGCGTTCATGGGGAAGAGTCGCTCGCTATCATGGATGAATCACCGATGCAGAATGTCACAGAGCACCGGTCGGCGGACCGTGTGTCGAGAACCTACACGGGTTGATCGACGCTGACGGGAGCCAGGCCACCCCTGCTCGCCGGATGCGCACCCCATCGACTACGGGGCTCCTAGACCGCCAGTGCTCGCCTCAGAGGGAGACAACGGAGATCGCCCGGGGCGGATCCGCTCCCGCGCGTCCGATCCACCTCCCGTGATAGAATCGGCCTCAGATGCCCAATGTGAAGCTGCGCGACGGAGCCGTGTTTCTCCTACTCTGCCTCTCCCCGATTCCTCGCGCCAGCGCGCTCGATCCTCTTCGGGCGGTGACGCAGTATACGTGCGACGTCTGGCAGCCGAAGGAGGGACTGCCGCAGAGCTCGGTGGCCGCGATCGGTCAGACACAGGACGGTCACATCTGGTTTGGGACCAAGTTGGGCTTGGCGCGTTTCGACGGATTGAGGTTCACCGTCTTCGCGAAGAGAAACGTGCCCGCGCTCCGTAGTAACAGCATCCTGGCGCTTTGCGGGGACCGGCACGGAGACTTGTGGATCGGCACGGACGGTGGAGGGCTTGTGAAGTATCGCGATGGCCGCTTCGAGGCGATCACGAAGGAATCAGGCCTCTCCAGCAACAAAGTGCGTGCGATTCACGAAGATTCGGCGGGAAACCTTTGGGTTGGCACCATCGGCGGCGGGCTGAATCTCGTCAAGGGCCGCGAGGTGACTGTCTACACGCTCGACGATGGCTTGGCGGGGAATGTGGTGCACGCGCTCGCATCGGACTCCCACGGGGATCTTTGGATCGCGACCAAGAGCGGCCTGAGCCGCTTGAGGAACGGGAAGTTCTCGAACTACCGGACGGCCGAGGGTCTACCGGGCACGGACGTTCGATCCGTCTACGTGGATCGACAGAGCGTGGTTTGGGTCGGCATGTTCAGCGGCGGAGTGTTCCGGTTCGAGTCCGGGCAGTTCGCACCGTATGTCCCGAAACCGGTGACCCCATACAATTCCGTGAGCTGCAGCCTTCAGGATTCTGATGGGAACTTCTGGGTCGGCACTCTCGGCGGCGGGCTGAGCCGACTCAGAGACGGGGAATTCGAAACCCTGACCATGCACGATGGTCTGCCCGATGACATCATCCGCGCTCTCTTCGAAGATGCGGAGGGAAACGTCTGGATAGGAACGGACTCGGGTGGTGTCGCCCGCCTGAAGGACGAGAAGTTCACGTGCTTCAGCTCACGCGAGGGGCTTTCCCACGACCTTGCACTCACCGTCATCGAGGACCGCGAGCGGAGCCTCTGGGTGGGGACCCACGGCGGAGGCCTGAATCGTCTGAGGGGCGGCAAGATCGAGCATTTCACGACGGCCAATGGTCTCTCGAGCGACATCATCCTCACTCTCGGTCTCGATCCCGGCGGTGAGCTTGTGGTCGGAGCCATCGGTGGGGGTCTCACTCGCTTCGACAGTGGCCGCTTCCTCCCCCATGTCGCAGCGCGTTATTTGCGGGACGAGAGCGTGAGCGCGCTCTGCTGGGAACGGGATGGCAGCCTGTGGATCGGCACATACGGCAGCGGGCTGGGGCACTTCGACGGCGCAGCGCTACGGTGGTACACGACGGCTGATGGGCTGCCGGACGATACGATCATGGCGGTCCAAGAGGACCGAGAAGGAAACCTCTGGGTGGGCACCTTTGCCGGTGGCCTGACCCTGTTGAGGGGCGGACGATTCAAGACATACGATACGCAACAGGGGCTTCCAGACGACGCGGTGTACTGTTTTCACGAGGACGAGGACGCAGCAATCTGGATCGGAACCGGGGGCGGGTTGAGCCGCCTCTCAAACGGCAAGCTTGGCAGCATCACGACCGCCGACGGATTGCCAGATGATTGGGTCTTCCGGATTCTCGAGGACAGGAGCGGGGATTTGTGGTTGAGCTGCAGCACAGGGATCGCCAGGGTGCCACGACGGGAGCTGACCGATTTCCTGGAGGGCCGGAGGCGGTCGATTTCTCCGAGGTTCTTTACTGAGGTGGACGGATTGAGGAGTGCCGAGTGCAGCGGGGGCATGCAGCCGGCCGGCTGGAAGACTTCAGATGGGAGACTCTGTTTTCCGACTTCCAGGGGGGTGGCCATCATCGACCCTGCCAACATGAAGATCAGCCGAACTCCGCCGCCCATCGTCATCGAGCGCGTGAGCGTTGACGGAGAAACCCTCGAATCGCCCGGCCCCTATGAGCTCTCATACGGGAAGAAGAACTTCGAGTTCGACTATGCGGGACTCAGCTACTCATCTCCATCGCAGGTCAGGTTCAAGTACAAGCTGGACGGACTCGACTCAGATTGGGTTGACCCGGGCACGCGGCGTACTGCCTTCTACACGACGCTGCCCCCCGGCGCGTATTGTTTCCGAGTTCTGGCCGGGAACAAGGACGGAATGTGGACTCACGAGCCCGCGACTTTCTCCTTCGAAATCCTCCGGCCCATCTGGGCCACGTGGTGGGTGCGAGCCGCATTCCTGCTTTCATTGCTCGGCATCGCCTATTCTTTTGCACGATGGCGGCACATGGCCACACTCCGAAGAGAGCACGAACGAATGGACGTGCTCCAGCAGATCACCATCGGCTTGCTCCACGAGCTCAGACAGCCGCTTCAGGCCATCATCTCGCAGCTCGAGCTCCTCGCGCTGCGGACGAAGGACAACGATCAGAAGAAGCCGATCGAGGAGATCTCAGGGGGAGCGATGCGGATGGCCCGGATCTTTGACAAGCTCGAAAGGCTCCAGAGCGGCGGGGTGTACCGGACCAAGGAGTATGCAACCCATGACCGGATGCTAGATCTCTCGGGCAAAGAGCCCCGGGGGGAGCCTCCGTAGTGAGGTGATCGCCAGGTCTGGCCACAGGGCGGGTAGGGATGCGGCGTCAGGCGCGCGCGGGTTCTACAGCGTCACATCGGACGCGATCAGCCCGTCGACGATGTTGATGTTGCGCCTGGCGGCCGAAATGATCTTTGGATCGTGTGAGGCGAACACGATGGTGATCCCGTATTCGCCGTTCAGCCGTGAGAGCCAGTCGATCACGTCATGTCCGGTTGTGGAGTCGAGATTGGCCGTGGGTTCGTCGGCCAAGATCAGATCGGGATTCGGTGCCAGCGCCCTGGCGATGGCAACGCGCTGGCGCTGGCCACCCGAGAGTTGTGTCGGACGTCGTTTCGCGAGATCCTTGAGGCCGAGATGAGCGAGCACTTCTTCCACCCGCTCCCTTCGTCCGCCGACTGGCCAGCCGTGCAACAGGAGGGGGTACTCGACGTTTTCAAAGACCGACAGGACCTCGATCAGGCTGAAAGACTGGAAGATGAAGCCAATCCTGGTTCCTCGCATCCGGCAGGCCTCGCCGTCGGACATTTCCGCGACGTTCTTGTCGAGCACAGTCAGCTCCCCGGCGGTGGGATTGTCCAGGCACCCCATCAGATGCAGCAGAGTCGTTTTGCCGCTTCCTGACGGCCCGGCCACGCACACCAATTCCCCGCGATCGATATCGAGAGTGACGCCGCGGAGAGCAGGGACGAGAGCCTTTCCCAGCATGTATTCCTTGGTGACGGAGCGCAGGCGGACACAACTCATCGCGCGCGGCATGGATACCGAACCATCGGAGGCGGGTTTCATGGCCAATCTCTCTTCGATTGTGTTCGATACCCTTCCACGGCGAAGAAGAGACCGGGTGTGCCGCTTCCAGTCCCTGCCTCCAAGCGTACCCTCACGTACATCGGCGCCGGAAATACCAACCGCAATCCGGCACCGACCGCGTAGCTGAATCCTGCGAATCTGCGCCCCTCTCCCGGCTCCCAGGTTCTTCCGACATCGGCGAAAATCACTGGATCGAGATGCCCGCAGGTGAGGGTTGCCAAGCGGCGTTGCAGTTCCGTCGACAGGAAGAGCCCAGTCGTACCCACTGCATTCCGCGGGCTGTCACAGCGAATTCCGTTGATGCCGCGCAGATCGATCAGGTGATAGTAGGGCGTCTCAGGCGAACGCCACCCCGCATAGAAGCGATTCCTGGAATAGATGTCCCTTCCGAGCGGCGCGTACCATACCGCGTCCAAATCGGAATCGAAATGGCGGCTGGTATTCCGAGTCGCGTTGACATTCCGCAGCTCGACTCCGATCTGCGTACCCCTGGTGGGATCGAAGACGTCATTCAGCCGGTCCATGTGCAGATAGTACTTCTGCTCGGTGATCCCCTGCCGGTGCAGCAGCCCGATCTCGTGTGCGATGGCTTTGTCGACTCTGTCCGTCTTGAAGCTGACATTCGCGAAATTTCCAGCGATCCCCGCCGAGACAAACGGGGAGAAATAGTACGCCATCTCCGCCGATGCCCGGAGGGTGCCGGATTCCCACCCTGAGCCTGGCAGCCCTTCGATCTCACGCCTCTCCTCGACACGGTGGCCCAGATCGAACCCGAGACTCACCGGCCTGCCAAACAGAAACCGCCGGCCGTAGGCAACCTCCTGCCAATTCCATCCGGCTGTCACATACAGGCTTCGCGCCTTCCCCGCCATGTTCTCTTTGCCGACGGTGACATAAGTGGGCCCCGCCCCGAAGCGCCACAAGAAGCCCTCATCAACCCGGACGTGTATCACAGCCTTTTCCACATCTTCTCGGGGCAGGGACGACACGGTGACACGATAGAAATAATTGGTGCGCGTCAAGCTCATCTGGCTCGCCGCAATCTCCCGCGTCAATTCCTCCTCGGTCAGCTCCTGCCCGGCCTTGAACGTGCAAAACCCGGCGATTGTCTCCCGGGCGGTATAGCTGTTCCCGCTGATCCGAATCTCCTGGATTGTCACTGCCCCCGCGCTCGCCGTCGTCATCAGGACGGCGAGGGACAGCCGAACGAACGGCATCGTGGACGTTGCGGCAATCCTACTTGGTGTAATCAACTGTCACGCCCACTCTCAGCGAGCCCCCGGTCGGGTTCAAGCCAAACACTGATAGGTCGTTGCCGAAGGACACTGTCGCTTGACAGTACGCGGCAACATGCGACCGCGGTGCCCAATCAACTTTGGGCGAGAAATAGATGCTGCCGTCATCGATGGACGAGATCGTCGTCGCCGAGAGGGTGATGGCCGAAGTCAGCTCATAGCTCGCGTGTCCAAACAGGTAGTTCCGGCGCATGGTCGTCGGTTTGTAGACAGCACCCGCAAGAGTCAGCCCCGCGTACAACCGAGGATCCCGTGGTCCATTGTCGCGGATGTTGCCGAGGAAGTCGGCGTAGCTTGACCAGTCGTTGCCGCCCAAACCGGAATGGTTGTGGTAGTACTCGCCGATGAGGATCAGCTTCGTCCCCGCGCCGTAGAGACTGCCCACGATCACCTGCCATCCATCGGTCCGCTCCGTTCGCCAGGGTTCGTATGGCTGTTGGCGGGCGGAACGGAATGAGTGGCTCAGGACCGAATGGACTTCGAACAGGCCGATGACGGTGGAAAGATCAAACCCCCAGAGCCGCTCTCCGTCCCCTTTGAACCCGACGGCCGCCGTCACATCAAACTTGTTGAGCGAGAGATACGCTTTGGCTAGCGTGCCGTAACGGGAGCTCCGCAGGTCACCGGCGCCGGAGACGGGCGAACATGCGATCTGCACGCTGTGCCTTCCAAAGAAGTACTCGACCTTGGCCAGGTCAACCCCATTGCGCAGGCCCTTGGAATCCAGGTAGTCAGCTTCATCTTTCCTGGGGGCCAATATGTTCAGCGGCTCCCAAAAGAAATTGCTGCCCAGATTCTCGATCCGCCGGCCGAGGCTGACAATGAGTGGTCCGCGCATGACCTCGCAAAACATCTCCCTCGTCCTGTAGGCGATCTCGGCGTCTCTCGGGCCGTCACTGAGGACGTACCCGTCATACGATAGTCTCAGCCAGTCGCCCACGTCCGGCGTGAGCTTGAGAGAGAGCTTGTTGAGGTAGCCCTCCGTTACATAGTCACGCGTGGGATCGGGGGTGAAGAAGACGGAGTCCTCTCTCAGATACGACTGAGCTCCTTCAGTGAGAAGGGAGGTGGTCCACCCGAGGGTGAGCTTCGCGGCGGGCTCCCCGTCGTCACCGCCCTCCAAGCTTGCGAACGCGTCGGCCCGCGTGGACACGCCGCCCTGACCTAACGCGGCGGAGCCGCAACCAAAAAGGATGCGCCTCCGCCGCGCGTGAGAGAGTCCGGCCCGCTTCGCGGGCCTGGAGCGTGGAGCGTGAGAGCGTTCTTCCGAGCCACTCTGATCGTCCGAGACGACTGCTCCGTTCCTGCTTTCCTCCCTTCCCGCTTTCCTGAGAGGAGTCCGGAAGATCTCGCCACCTCGAAAGTTTTGCCATTCCATGGAAGCACTCAACTTCTTAGACACTATGCGCGTCACAGCCGCGGGATCACCGGCAAGCACAGAGCGGCTCATCACCCCGCAAAAAAGGCCGGCCAAAGCGAAGAATCTCACTCGGTAGTCCGCAGTTACGATGAATGAAGTGGCTTCCGCAAGGGCTTACCTGATCTTAGGCAGATACTCGCGTGAGAAATAGTATGCGGGGAATTGTTTGGGGTAAGCCTTCCTGATGGTCATGGTCGTTGTTTCCCGCCTGTTGAGAGCATTCTCAACCCTGATCACCGAATAGGTCCATCCATGATCGGTTTTCACAAAACCTTCGTAGTAGCACGTCTTGACCAGTTTGCCTGAGACGACGTAGTAGAGCGCCTTGTACGGCCGAAGCAAGCCCGACGTCACCCATAGCTCGATTCGGCTGTATCCGACGTTTTTGTTCTTGGCTGAGAGATCGAGGACGATGAATGAGTCCGCTCCTTCGGTAGCGGTCCTCGTGGCGGCCACATTGTAGTCTTCGGAGAAATAGGTTCGGGCAACGTCCGAGTTGGATACCGGTCCCAAGAGGCGTTGGATGGGGCTGATCCTGATGGGTCGCGAGGTGGAGGGAACATAGAAGTACATGCCGTCCTTGGTCGTCAGAAGCAGTTTGCCCTTTTCCGAAGGCGGTGCCAGGAACTTAGCCAGGCTGTCGTCTTTCCCCTGGATGTATACCTCGAATTCGAACGTCTTGGTGGGAACCGAATCCATTCGGTTCTCCAGCACGAGATTGACCACGTAGGAATCCCAGAGGTTTCTGAACTGGTCGACCTGAGCCAGGATTTCATCGCCAGAGAAAGCAGCAGCGTGGCCGCAGCAGACGAGCATGAGCACCGTCAGGGGTAAGAGGACCGCGACGGTTCTAGGGGAGTTAAACATACCGTAACGCCTCCACGATGTTGATCCGCGATCCCCTCCAGGCAGGCAGCAGGGTCGAGAGGACCGACGTGGACGCCACAAGGAGCATTGGGCCGGTCAGAATCGACCACCCGAGCCTGAAGCCGAGTGGATAACCCCTGGTCATGCCCGGAGCCGGAGGCATGACCACGTGCAGGCTGTTGATGAACTGGCAGGCACAGACCCCGACCAACACGCCGGCCAATCCACCGAGCAAGCCGAGCAAGAAGCCTTCGGTCACAAGAAGCTTCATCAAGTACGGCCGGGTTGCCCCGACCGCTCGCAATGTGCCGAGCTCCTGGATCCGTTCCATCAGGCTCATGCTCATCGTGTTCGATACGCTAAAGATCACAATCGCCAACATGATCACCGAGACAACACCGAAAATCCTCGAATAGAGCGATACGACCTGACGGTAGTACTCTGCCAGTTCGTCCCACCGTTTGATCTTGAGGTCGAGGTGCTCCTTTGCGAACCGCTGCTCGATCTGATCCGCCACGCTGCGGGTGTGATCGGTTTTGTCGAGCAACACCACAATGTTGGTGGCGGCGTCAGAGCTGATCAGCGACTGTGCCCCCTGGATCGGCATGTACAAATATCGATTGTCCATCTGTTGCACCCCGAGGGTCACTGTGCCGGCAACCTCCACGTCTAGGGCATTGATCACACCATCCACGGTCGTGCCCAGGATCGTCACCCAGTCGCCCGGCACAACGCTCAGCTGCGCCGCCAGGCCCCGGCCAAGATGCACGGCAAATGGTCTGTCGGATCGGAGTGGATCGCCTTCCACAGTAGTCCGAAAAGTACTCAGGTAACTCTCAGCCTCAGGCTCGACCCCCAGGCCAATGAAGCTAATGCTCTCCGCCTCCCCGCCTTTAGTGATCAGTCCCTGGAGATTGAGCCTGGCCCCCACAATCGCCACATGCTCGGAGGTGCTGACAATATCCTTCACGGACTTGTAATCGTGCATCAGCGGTGACTGCCCGGTCACCTCGTCATAGGGTCGTTGAAAAATCTGTAGATGACCGAGCTGCGAGCGGATCATCGTTTCACGCAGGCCCGTATATGTGTAGTCCACAAATGCGTTGAAAAGTACGAGCCCCATCGTGACGATGACGACAAGGGCCAGGCTGAACCCGGTTCTGCGCTTGTTCCGCAGCAGATTGCGTAATGCTATCTTCCACAACACGGTGGGATCAGAATCCTATTCCTGGGGTTGCAAGGCCTTGACGTATTCGGATTCAGGATATTCTCTGAGCAGTCTCTGTTGCATCTGCTCGGCTTTCTCGGGCTGATTGTTTCTCCTATATGCAAGCGTGAGCCCGTAGTAGATACGGGGGATCGTGGCATTCGGCACCACCTTCGGATCCACTTCCAGACGCTTCAGCAGGTACTCGAAATCCTCGATGGCGTACTTCCCCCTGGAGAAGAGATCGGGGATGCCAAGGCTGTTGAATCCCCTCACCATCCGGACTAGATAGTTGTCCGGGCTCTTTGCGACCGCCTGATCCAGCAGGATGAATCCTTTGTTGAGGCTTTCCACTTTCTCGTCCACGGCCGATGCATCCCGAGCCTTCTTCGTGTAGGAGCTGCCAAGGTAGACCATCGCAACGGGATTGCCCTCGTCCAGGCTCAGGGCCCGGTCGAGAGCCTCGATCGCCTTTCCGGGGTTCTCGGCATCATGATAGGCGCGGCCCAGATCGACCAGCAGCGACACGTTGCTCGGATCTTGCCTGACCTTCTCGTTCAGTTCCTCTGCCCGATCCTGGGCATGGTTCTTGGCGCAGCCCCATGGGGCCGAACAGGCGATGCAGAGCATCACCGTGATTCTCACTGTGCGCATGAACATTCTTCTATCTCCTTTCGGACAGTCACGTGGTCGATCCAGAACACGGAGCCTGAGTGCTACCGAGCTGCGGGGCACCTGCTGGCAATACGCGCGTCACCCCGACTGCAATCGCCAGGGCCAGCGGCGGCCCGAAAAGATAGTAGGGGTGGGGAAACAGCGTCACTGTGAGCAGGAATGCCGATCCGAACGCGAGAGTCAACACCAACGACCGGACTGCGTTCCATGTATTCCGGGTTGCCATCCGCGCGAGGAACAGCGCCGCCGAAAGGAGCGCGAATCCTCCATAGAAAAAACACCCCGCGTACGGTACCAGCGCCTGGTTCTTCATGATGACATACGTGACGAGCTGTGCCAGGAGAATGGGCACCAGCATCGCCCGGTACGGGGAGATGGTACGCTCGGCGAACCAATGACAGGCCAGGAGGGCGATTGTCAACGGCAGACCGACCCCGAAGGTAAGGTGGTATTGTTGGACCAGCAGGCCCCATATGATGACCGCGTAGTCGACGATCCAGGCTGCCGCAAGCGCCTTTCTGTTCATCCGCATCTCTCCTTTGGTATGATCGGTCCAACTATCGTGCACCGCTCTCCGCGCTTCCCATCCTTTTCAATTGTGCGGCAATCTCTCCCGCCTTGACGGTGTCGCCGGCCGCTTCGTAGATCCGCTGCAACAACGTATAGACGTTGGTCAGCTGGGACGCTGTCAACGTGCAGGAATCGGGCTGTGCGCAGGCCCCGATCAGGAACACGGCGTCGTCCCTGCAAGTGTCTGTCCGGTTGAAGAAACTCGGGAGATTGACGTTGTTCGACAGCCTGATGTAGCGGAGGAGGGGCTGCCGAGGATTGGCCTCGATGGTCTGATCCATGATTGCCACCCCCTCCTGGACGAACTTCAGCTTGTTCGGCGGGAACCAGCTGTGCAATGCCTTGAGTGTCCACAGGCTCCCGAGGTACATGCGGGCGACGGCGTATTCTTTATCTTGAGAGGTGATCTTGCCGAGCGCCTCCTCGGCGATGGGGATCAAGTCGGGGTCGTGAGACGAGCGCGCCGTGTTGTGGCACAGAACTCCGTACTCGAAATACAGCGCGCTACCGGGCTGCTCCTGCAATTTCGCATAGAGGCTTTGTATCTCAGGGTATTTCTTCACCGGCGCCGGCGCGCAGAAGCATGTCGTGGCTGCGAGAATCGTTGCCAGGATGATTCGTGTCATCATCGGAATGTGTCCTCCTACTCGACTTTTCTTCTCGTGGAGTTGCGCGTCGTGCTCCTCCTCCTGAGTCCCTTCCACAGTAGGAGCGACCCCACATTGATGAGCAGCACGGGCCAGAAGAACTTCCAGAGAGCTGTGGTATCGATTCCGATCTGTGGCAGGATCAACAGCACGCCTATCGATACAAGGATGATCCCCGACAGCATTGGTCCGAGGGGGTAACACAAGCCGACCCCGCGCCTGATGATGATTGTCTTCGGTCGTTCGTTGTTCATGATGTTTCGCCTCGTCCTCCTGCTACTGTTGCACCCCGGGCCCCGCCGGGTTCCCCCATTTGCGAGCCGCCCTCGAGCTCCTGAAGGTCGAACCGTGGGCCGTGGCCGGGGATGATCGCATGGGTCCGGCCGGTGATTCGCTTCCTTCCCTCCAGTAGTTCCGCATGGTTCATCGTCAACGGATCACTATCCCCGTCATTCACGAAATCTTCCTTCGAGACCACCACGTCGCCGGTCACGGTGAGTTTGCGGCCATCGGGTTCCTCGAGGCAGACCACCAAATGCCCTGGCGTGTGGCCCGGAGTGTGCTCCAGCGTCAGAGCTTCGAGTCTGAGCGTGCTCCCCTGGAAGGCTTCGATGGAGCAGCGGTTTTCGTATACATAGTCCAGGACCTTCATGTTCAGCACGGCGAGGTTTACGAACGCCGTTTTTTGCCGGTCGGTCAGGTGCCCATAATGCCGCGCGACCATCTCCTCGATGCTCTCGCGCCCCCTGGCCATGATGTATTCCAGGTAGTGCATCTCATGCCTGGTGATAATCACTCTTGCGTGAGGAAACAGTTGGTTGTTGCCGCAGTGATCGTAATGAAGATGGGTATTGATGACGCAGTGGATCTGCTCCGGCTCCAGCCCCTCAGCGTGGAGACCACTCATCAACTTCGACCGCAAATGCACATTGCCGGTGTCAACGAGAATATTGTGCCGCCCCCTTATGAGGACCACGTTGGAGGAGAAATAAGGAAAGATGGTCCCCGCCATGATCACCGTGCACTCTGGAAGCATATGGGGGTTGGCTCGCCTCTGCCGCAGACCGCGCTAGACGGCCCGCTTCTTCTTGGCGTTCAGTCCGAGCGCAATCGAATTCACGACCATGAAACTCTTCGGGACCTTATATTTCTCCAGCTTTTCCGTGCAATGCCTCCGCAGGGAGTCGACCGAAAATACCTGAGCGTCCTTGGGGACGACGATCGCCTTCAGCACGGTCCCCTTGATACGGTCTTTCGTCGGGACGATGATCCCATCACTGATCAACCCGCTGTCGAGCAGGGTGTCCTCGACTTCATGGATCGAGACTTTCTCCCCACCGGTGTTGATGATGTGCTTACGCCCGTTGATGTGGATGTTTCCTTCTTCGTCCATCCACCCGTAGTCACCGGTCCTGAGAAAGCCGCTTTCAGTGAGGGGCACCGAATGCTTGTGGTGAGGATAGTACCCGATCATCACGTTACTGCCGTAAATCGCGATTTCCCCGACCTGGTTGGAAGGCAGCGCGTTCCCCGCTTCATCCACGATCTCAACAAGAATATTGGGATTCGCTTTTCCTACCGACCGGCTCTTCTTCCCCAGCGAATCGACGTGCAGCGTGGAGATCCGTGGCCCGCCCTCCGTAAGGCCGTAGGTGACGGCCATACTGACCCCGGGAAACGCCTTCTTCAGTTTACCGAGGGAGACCGGAGAGACCTTCTCCCCCCCGATAGTGAAGAGACGCAGCGAGCTGATGTCGGATTGGGCGATGCCGGAGGATCGAAGTAGGATCTCGTATGTGGCGGGTGTCGCAGAAAACGTCGTGATCTTTTCCCGTTCGACGTTTCGCAAGAATCCGCTGGCCATGAATACACTCCCGCCGATGACCAGAGTCCCACCCACGAACAGATGCGAAATCATCTGGTTCACGATCGTATAGCAGTATGTCATCGGGAGGCAGATTAGCGTCCTGTCCGTGTCCGTGAATCTCAGTGCGCACAGATTCGAGACAGCGTTGCTGATGATATTGTGGTGCGACAGAAGCACACCCTTCGGATGCCCGCTCGTACCCGAGGTATAGATGAGGACGGCTGGATCTTTGTCAACCCGACGCCTGTCATGTCCGTTGGTATCGGTGCCCTGCTCCTGCGCGAGCCGCCCAACCTCGGCGTTGGTATGCCCAAAGAAGTCAGTGAGGATGGAGGATTCATCGAGCTGGGCCATCCCCTGGAACCGACGCCGGAGCGCCGGCCTTGTGATGATGAAACGGGGCTTCACCTCATGGAGGATGGCATGCAAGTTTTTTTGCTGCAGGTTGATATTCAAGGGAACCACGATGGCAGCTGCGCGCAATATCGAGAAGAACGCGATGATGTATTCGGAGGAATTCTCCAGCAAGAGCACCACTCGGTCCTTCGGCTGGCACCCCTTCTCCCGAAGCCCTCTTGCGTAGAAACGGATGAGACCTTCGAGCTCGGAATAGGTAAGGCGAACCAAGGGTGTCACCACGGCCTCCTTCTCCGGATAGAAGGTCTGGGCCCAGGGGATGATCTGGTCGATCAGCTTCGGATACCGCTCGATGATGCCGATGAGGGATGTGGATTTCTCTTGGAACATAGAGGTGATGGATTTTGATTCCTGTGTGGACGGTCGTCCCACAGAATTCAGTTCTGCACTTCGAGCTTCTTCCTCTCGATATATGCCGCAAGGGTCTTGACGGACTGGAAATCACTCTCGTCTGACCCCTCGAAATTCACGCCGAAGCGATTGCTCAGACTGGTCGCAACTTCGAGCGCTTCCAAGGAGTCCAGTCCCAATCCGTTGACCGGATCGAACAAGAGCGTCTCTTCCTTGAACTCGTTGGGATCGATCATCAGCTTGAGATCGCGTAACAGCGTTTCTCTCGTTTGTTGTTCCAGTTCGGTCATGAGCTCAGCTCCTTTTCTTCGTGACTACTACACTGGCCATATTCCCGGCAAAAGCAAAGGAATTGGAAAGAGCGGTTTCGAACGGCGCTTCGACCGCTCGGTTGGGAACAAAATTCACCTGTTCGAACCCATCGATCGGCGAAGTGAAATTGATCGTCGGCGGAATGAAGCCTTGATCCATCGCGATCAGGGTCGCCGCCAGCTCGATACTTCCGGCCGCCCCGAGAGTATGCCCGATCATCGATTTCGTCGAGCTGATGTAGAGGCGGGTCATCCTGTCGCCGAACAGCCGCTGGATCGCCAGCAGTTCCATGGGGTCATTCGAGTCGGTCCCGGTGCCGTGGGCATTGATGTAATCGACGTCGGCAGGAGTGAGGTTGGCGTCTTCGAGACACTGCTGCATGGCCCGGTAGGCTCCATCGCCGGTCGGATCCGGAGCGGTTGCATGGTAGGCCTCGTTGACCAGCCCGTAGCCACCGACGTACCCGTATGTCCTAACTCCCCTGGCCCGGGCGTGCTCCTCCTCCTCGAGCACCAGAATCGCCGCCGCGTCTCCCAGCATGATGCCGTCGCGTTCCTTCGTGAACGGCCGGCACACCGACTTGGTCATGGCCTGCAGTGAGTTGAATCCAGTAAAAGACACCTCGGAGAAGATGTCCGCTCCGCCCGCGAGCATCACATCGCAGCGGCCGTGCCGGATCATGTCGAGCCCGTACCCGATCGAAGTGGTGCCGGAGGAGCACGCTGTGGAAATCGTCTGGTTCGGACCACGGGTGCCGAAACGCTTGCTGATGGTGCCGGCGATGGTTGGCGTGGAATGCAGGAGCAACTCGTAGTCGATGCCCTGTCCTGCCAGCTTCTGGCGCATGTACTTGATCAACGCGAAATTCCCGCCGTGGGATGTGCCGAGCGAGACGCCGACACGAAACGGATCCTCGCGGGCGAAGTCCATCCTGGCGTCCCGAACCGCCTCCTCGGCAGCCATCTGCGCGATAGCTGCGATCTGCGTGATCTCCATCGCCTCCAGCTCGGTCGGGTCATAGCCGACCATCGCCCCCTTGCGGGTTCGGTAGACTGGATCAGAGAAATCGTAACGGGTTATGTCCTTCTGCCCGCTCGTGCCGAGCTTCAGGTTCTCTGCGAACTCCGCCGCATCTCTCCCGATCGACGAAACTGTCCCGATCCCGGTGACAACGATCTTCTTTGTCTGTTTCATGCTCTCGCCTCCGATTGACGGGCGGCGCGATTGCCGCTAGATGGTGATCCCACCATCCACCACCATGACCTGGCCGACAAGGTAGTCCACCCTGTCACCGGCCAGCATCGACACCAGTTCCGCAACTTCCTCGATCCGTCCCATCCGCTGGATCGGGATGTTGGGCATCATGCCCTTGATGACGTTTTCCGGGAGCTGTGTAGTCATGTCGGTCTCAATGAATCCAGGCGCGACACAATTGACGGTGATGTTCAATCTCACCACCTCCCGGGCCAATGCCTTGCTGAAGCCGATGATGGCTGCCTTCGAAGCAGAATAGCTGGTGTTCCCGGCAGTCCCGCGGATTCCGCTGACCGAGCTCATGTTGATGATCTTCCCGTATTTCTTCTGGATCATATGAGGCAACACAGCTTTGCAGCAGTTCATCACGCCCCCGAGGTTCACTTTGACCACTTCCCACCAATCTTCTTCTTTGGTGAAATTCAAGAAAGCTCCGCCCTTTGAAGCCGTCGAGTAGATGCCGGCATTGTTGATCAGCACATCGATCTTCTGCTCCTGCGCGATGATCTGATCGACCATGGCCTTCACCTGCTTGCTGTCGGAGACGTCGGCGGAGATGATCTGGGCCCGCTGCCCGGCACCGGTGATCTCGTCGCAGATCTTCCTCGCCTCGTCTTCGCGCGAGCGGTAGTTGACATAGACTGTGCATCCGTCACCAGCAAGTTTGCGTACAACGGCTTTCCCAATGCCCCGCGACCCGCCGGTCACCAGAGCAACTTTTCGTTTCCTCTCCTGCTCGCTCACTGCTTCCCCTCCTTAGTGTCCGTACTTCTGCATCAGGATGGACACGTTGTTGCCCCCGATGTGGTGCCCGTTGGTGACCACGCGCCGAAGCGGCTTCTGGAGAGGTGCGCCGCGGACCGGGTCGGCGGGGCACGCATCATCAACCTCCTGCAGGCCAGCCACGGGATACACCTCCCCGTCTTCCATCATCAACGCGCTGGCGATAACGGACAACGTCTCGCCGGACCCCCATGTCTCCCCGATCGACCCCTTTATCGACGTGAGGGCCGTCTCGACATTCGGGAACAGCCTCCGAACCGCCACGGCTTCGGTTTCATCTATTCCTCGCATCGACGGCGCGAGGCCGTTGACCAGATCGACCGAGGCCGGGTCAACGTCGGTCCTCTCCAGCAGCAGACGCATGCAGTGGTAGATGTCGTCCGGCGATCTTTGGTTGATCCACTTGTTCATGACACCGTCGCACAGCATGGTGTAGTCGAGCAGCTCGGCATACGCCTTTACTCCACGCTTCTCCGCGCTCTCCGCCGATTCCAGAACTACCATCCCCGCGCCTTCCCCCGTGATCAGACCGTCCCGCGCTCTGTCGTAGGGCCGGCACGTACCGCTGCGCGAAAAGAGGCCCAACTTCGAATAGGTGACGAAACCATCCTCGGTCACATGATCCGTTCCGCCGCACAAGACGATATCGGCTTGTCCCTTTTTGATGATCTCGTACCCGTAGCCGATGCTGCTGCTCCCCATGATCACCGTACTGCACCCCTTCAGCTTGTAACGGATCGACAACGGGGCCGCCGGCGCGTTCGCGACGGTCTGTGCGAAGGTGAGCGGACTGACGGCCGCTGGTCCCCGCGTGTAGAGCGTCATCAGAAAATCCCGGGTTACTTCCATTGATCCGTTGGCTGTGTTGAACACAAGGCCAACGCGCTCGGGCGCAACCTCGCCGTCGACGCTATCCAACCTCGCATCGCTGATAGCCAGCTGCGTGGCGACAGCCAGGAATTGTGAGTTGAGGGCCATGCGACGCACATTGATGCCCTGGAGGTACTTCAACGGGTTGAAGTCTGTGATCAGCCCGGCGCACTTGTGGTCCAAGGACGACACATCGAAGCGTTGCACGGGTCCAAACCCGTTTCTAGCCTCCCGCAGACCGTCCCGGAAAGCATCCTTGGCGATGCCGATAGGGGTCACCGGGCCCAACCCGGTGATAACTATTCTGATGTCTTCGGACATTTGAACAAACCTTTGTTATGGAGTTGTTTCAGGGGCAGTCTTCGAACATGGCGCGCGTCGCGCGCAATTGGAATGATGGAATGATGGAGTGATGGAATAGTGGGTTTCGGAGGGGAGCAGCCGGGGCAATGGGGAGTTCTTGGCAATGGGCCGCTTTGGCGCGGCTGCAGCGCCCATCATTCCAACATTCCACTATTCCGCTCGAACCGTCCACAGACTTTCGGCGAGCCATTGATTCTCAATTGGTTGGAGAGTTTCCGAGACGTCGGATTGTCATTGTTGCTGGATCATCAGCGTGAGGAACCCTCGCGCCACCTTCCTGCCAGCGACGACCACCTCTGCCTCATACGTGATGAACTTCGACACTTTCTTGCTCACGCGGCATGTAATCATGAGGCTGTCTCCTGGTACCGCGGGATTGTAGAATTTCATCTGGCTGACCTCGACCAGGAAACCGATCTTGCGCCCTTCCTCAGGCGGACACGATTGGCGGAACAGCAGACCAGCCGTCTGCGCCATGCTCTCGATCAAGAGCGCCCCCGGGACGATCGGCACATCCGGGAAGTGACCGTCGAAATACGCCTCGTTGATCGTCACGTTTTTCAGCGCGGTGATCGAATCCGTCGTGGTCTCCAGAACCCGATCGACCAGCAAGAACGGGTATCGGTGGGGAAGATATTTCCGGATTTCCGCAATGTTCATGCTGCTCAACCGCGCCCTCTCGCCACGAGTCCTCCCTTTGTGGAGCTCAGGCGGTGAACACCCCGAGACGGTTCAGGTTTTCCAGATCCTTTATGAAAGAATCCTTTTCCTCTATTGACGTCGCACGTTTCAATATATTGCCCACGGTATCGCCCGCGTAGAGCAGGTCCAGGACGCGTGCGGTCCCTTCGAACGGACGGTACAGCTTCTTGTCGTTGAAGCTGACCAGCATCTGTGTTCCATTCAGAGAGAGAATGTGGACCAGCCACGGATCCGTCTTCAAAAACACATCCTCGTCCTTCAGGTTTTTCGGGAGACGGATTTCCTCCAGGACCGGGAGGTCAGCGGAGAAGAAGCTGTAGCATTCGTGTGGATACTTGAGCACGAACTCCTCGAACACTTTAAAGACGTCGCTCACCATCTCGCCAACCCACTGGCTCTTCTCTTTGGCCAAATCTGGGAAGATAGGCGCTTTGAGCTCGAACACAGGATTCTGCGCATCGTCGAGGTAGGTGTAAATCGGGAGCACCCGCGCCTTCGTCCGGTGGGAAAGCTGCGCGAAAGTGGCCCGGATCTTCATTGGAATTCCAAGAAACGTGATGTTCGTGCCTTTCTGGACGATGTCGCCGATCCCCTCCGACCGATCCAACATGAGGATGATGATCTCGTTCTTGCGAAGTCTGCTGTGGATCTCGATGCCGACACTCACGCTCCGCGCGTTGATGTAGTCCACCTTGGGGTAGATCTTCTCCACCTTGCCCATCTGCTTGGAGGTGGCGAGCTCCAGATAATTCGCCCACTGCTTGTTTTCCACCACGTAACTGGCCTTGAGGCCGTGAAACGACAAGAGGTCGCCGATCAGGTACGATGCTGCCGTGTGGAAGCCGGCAATGATCGCACCCCTCTTCTCTTTTAGGACATCGTCAAGGTGTTCCTTTCCCTGGAACACGACGTTGCGATAGTATTCCTGATACTGGCTGATACGCTTTTCATAGTTCTCCTCATCCGTTATCTGAGGGAGCGCCTGACCACCCCGGTGTTCCGTGCGGTATTCGTGATAACGGAGGAACCATTGCTGGGCGATCTCCTGGATCTGCGGCAAGGCATAGTGATCCTTGAGGATGCTGACGAGCGAACAGTACATCTTTGTGGAGAATGCCCCTTCGGGTAATTGTATTTGTGCCATTGCAACCACCTTCTTGAATGTTATGGGTGATGCGTTCTATCGAGTCCTGTAGAGCCGGATAACAAACTGAATCGCCTTGTAGACTGCCGCGCTACATGCAACGATCAAGAACGTGCGGCCGAGCAGCACGACGAGCATCTGGACAATCCTCGCGTAGGCCGTGGGAGCCCCAAACGCGTGATAGAGTTGCAGAACGCTCTGCGGATAGCCAACTGCTGACCGGATCACGATGTCCTTCAGGACGTAGATGACGAGGGCGAAGAACGCATAGCTGGTGACCAGATATGCGTACAGCATCGCTTTGGAAACAGGCTGGAGGCTGCTCACCGCATTCTCGACCAGTTCTCGCCCCCTGAGCCTGTAGATCATCTTCTTCAGGGCCGTGTTCGCCGATGACCGGAGGTTGGGAATCCCAAATATGTCCGAAAACAGCCAATACCCGTCCAAGCGGAAAAAAGGCGTCAAGATCACAAGAAAACTGACTGTGTTGACCATCAGGAGGAAGAACACCAGGGAAGACGAGTGCAATCCGAATGCGATGATCAAGAAGATGGAAATGAGCAGCTGAATGTATACGCCACCGAAATCCGTCACGACCCGCTGCCAGCGGGGAAGCTTCCATGCGTCGCTGATGTCGGTATAAGCCACGAGCATGAACAGATAGACTCCAACGCCAATCTCCTTCACGCTGGCACCGTATCTGCGGGCTGCCGTCGCGTGCCCCAGCTCATGGAGCACCCGGATCAGGTTGGCAGCCACGTACACGATCAAAAGCTTCCACGAGAAAATCTGATCCCAATCGATCATCCACGGCTTCGCCGTCATCAGCAGATAGGCGTACGACGCTACTGAGGCGATCAGCAGCGGAAAGAATACGGAGGGGTGGAAGATAAAGGTCATCGGCGTCGTGATCTTCTCGACTACTGACGAGCGAACGATCGGTAGCTTCAGCCACATCATCGAATTCGAGGCGTGCCTCGTGGAACGAGGGGTAGTTCCCCCTCCCTGGACCCCCCCATCAGCGAGTATCCCCTTTGGTTTGAGGTACGTGAGGATGATGTGCTGGATATCGTCCCAGGTGTACTGGCTGTTCGTTGTGCTGTTGTATTCGCTGACAACAGTATGGACCTCGTGGTGGGCGAGCAGGAGCTTTACCAAAACAGCGAGCGGCTCCGATAACCTGAAGTACTTGTCTTCGGCCTTCAGCAGATAGGTCTTGTTCGACGTTGACAGGTCCAACGGCGACAACTCAATTCCCGGGACGAGCCGCAGCGGTATCACACTCCCGCTCCCATCGAGGACTGCAAGACGCTGCTCTGTCGTGTCCATGGTTGATTCCAGTTTGCCGAGAAGTTGTGTCGAGGTGGGCCCGTTCACCGTGCGGCTACAGAATATTCACCCAGTACACAATTTCCGTCATGACGTGGCGGAAAGAGACCAAAGGTCTATAAATATTTAGTATGTTAATGAACATATTAGTATGATTATTACGGTTATGACATCATAACTTCGCGGCTGGACCGATCCTCATCGAATGCCTGCCGCGGGAACCGCACCAGATCCTTGCGCAACCTTCTGTGCGAATCCGGGTGATACTCGCGATTATCACCCGGATTCGAAGTTTCTACTAGCTAACTAGTTGCAGATAACGACCGTGAGGGTCGCTTCTCTGGTTTCCAGCTGCTCGATACTGATTTCCTGGTACATGTCTTGAGTGCCTCCCTAAGCGTTAGTTGCAGATGTAGACTGTGAGGGTCGCTTCTCTGGTTTCCAGTTGCTCGATGCTGATTTCCTGATACATGTGTAGGGCGCCTCCTTTCCTCAGAAGTTTCATTCCCCCGATGAAGCTTCTCGGCGGTGTCGATCGATTGCAATCAAAACGAGCAATTTTTATCAAATAATAAATGATCCGTCAATCCCTTTTTTTCAACCTGTCACTCATCCCCCGGATATATTGATCACACATTCAAGAAGTGATTGAAAACACTTGGGGTACGGCAGGATGGGGGAGAGAGTGACGGGCGGCTCGGCGTCTACCGACCGGACAGCTAGTGCCTGAAGTGCCGGGTCCCTGTCATCACCATGGCGAGCCCGAGACGATTGGCGGCATCGATGACTTCGTTGTCGCGCACGCTCCCACCCGGCTGGATCACCGATGTGACCCCGCACTTGGCAGCCTCTTCGACGCCATCCGGGAACGGAAAGAACGCGTCGCTAGCGAGGGCGGCCCCCTGGAGAGGCTTGCGAGCGCGGGCGGCCGCCAGTCTCACAGAGTCGACACGGCTCATCTGTCCGGCCCCGACGCCGATCGCCTGGCAATCCTTCGCCAGCACGATGGCATTACTCTTCACGTGCTTGGCGACCTTCCACGCGAACAGCAGATCGTTCATCTCGGCCTCGTCCGGCGCGCGGGTCGTCGCGACGGACGTGTTCTCCAGCAGTGTCGAGTCTGGACGTTGGACGAGGTAGCCGACTCCGACGGCCCGGATCTCGAATGGGCGGGGGCCGTAGGAGGGGGGGACTTCGAGCAACCGCAGCGACTTTTTCTTCTCGAAGAGCCGGAGCGCGGCGGGATCAAATGAAGGGGCGACGACGACTTCAAGAAAAATCTCGGCCATCTGAGCGGCGAGCTCTTCGCCGACCGTCCCGTTGACGGCCACAATACCGCCGAAAGCCGATACGGGATCGCATTCCAGCGCGAGGCGCCATGCCTCGGTGTGAGAAACGGCCTCGGCAACTCCACAGGGGTTGTTGTGCTTGACGATAGCACACACTGCCCTGTCGAACTCGCAGGCGAGCCTCCAGGCGGAATCCGCGTCCAGCCAGTTGTTGTATGAGATCTCCTTGCCTTGGATCTGGCGCCACGGAGTCTGTGTTCCATCCGAATAGAGTGCAGCCGGTTGGTGTGGGTTCTCGCCGTACCTGAGCGATCCGGCCAAGGCGAGCCGCAGCGTGATCCGCTCCGGGAAGGTGCCGCCACTGCTGCGATAGGAACAATGTCCTCCTCTTGCCTCGAGACGACTGAAGTACTCCGCGATGGCCCGATCGTATGCCTCCACGCGATCAAAAGCCTTCCTTGCCAGACGGAGCCTGGTCTCGAGCGTCATAGCGGACTGATCAGCGATCACCTGGGCATAGTCCGCGGGGTCGACGACGACGGCGACATGAGCGAAGTTCTTCGCCGCGCTGCGGATGAGCGCCGGGCCGCCGATGTCTATATTTTCGATGACATCGGAGACGTTCTCCGGACCGCTTTCGGATACTTTTTCGAAGGGATAGAGGTTCACGACGACCAGGTCGATGGGGGCGGCGCCGATCAATTGCAGGCCCACCACATCCCCTTCGAGATCGCGCCGGCAGAGGATGCCTCCGTGAATCCTCGGGTGCAACGTCTTCACTCTGCCGCCCATGACCTCGGGAGAATCCGTGTAGGCGGCGATCTCGATCGCATCGATCCCCTTCCCCGAGAGGAACCGATATGTCCCGCCACTGCTCAGGATCTCGCACCCGTGATCGCGCAGACTTCGCGCAAACTCCTCCAAGCCGCTCTTGTCATGGACGCTGATCAGCGCACGCTTGATTTCTGTTTCCATTCTTCTCCGTCCTCAATAAGCCTGATGGCGGCGTCGAGCCCCGGCGAGGTCTCCGCCGATCTCGTTGACCTTCGACGTCCCGAACATTATTTGGTACCGAGCGGCTTCGCCTTGAGCTGCACCTTGCCGTCCTTGACCGCGACCTTGAATTCAATCCGATCGGTGCCGTACTTGTTGGAGAGCTGCTGGTACTGGGCCAGAACCAGTTGGTGGAATGCCTTCTCACTCACCTTCTGGGTCGTTTCACCCGTCTCCGATCTCACATCCAGGAATTTCTGATAGAGCTCGCCGACGGGCGCGGCATCTTTCGTCGATCCCAAAACCCAGGCATCGACGCGCATCGCGTTGGCTGCGTCCATGTGCTGGGGTCGATGGAGTGCGGCGGCAGCAGAGGCCGCGGCAGCTGCGATTCCCTCCTCCTTCGCTCTCAGCAGACGGTTCCACAATTCGTTGTAGCTGTAGAACCGCGTCATCAGCGACTGGAACAGAAACCTCTGGCCCGAGTTCTGCATCGTCATCGAATTCAGCTGCTTGATCTCAGCCAGCACCCGGTCCCGCTCGCGCTCGGGCGAGACCTTCTCTGCTCCGGCCAGGAAGCGGTCGAAGTCCCGCTTGAGCTTGGCGATGTCCTGTTCGAGGTCCGCGAGCGCTCTCTCGATGTCCATCTAAGTGATCGCGTTCGGCCGGAGCCTCAGAGGCGATTCTCGACGCTCTCGATCGTGCATCTCATTCCATCCCGTCAATCGAACAATGCGGAACGCCACCGCTTCACGATCGGTGGAACCAGAACATGGGCAGCCATAAGTCACGAGCGAACGGGAGCGGCAGATCATAAATGAAGACCTCATTGCCGGGGATCTCGCTGGTCATCCGATAGAGCTCGAAGAGCCCGTCGGCATCCTCGACCTCGAATCGCGCGTGATGGCGCAAATAGCGCCCCTCTCCCTCGGTCCAGTACCGCGGCGCCAACTGGGCCACCTGGACCGCTCGCCGATACGAGTCCACCACCGCCGGATCGGGCTTGACGCCCGGGCTCTCGGGCGGCGGGCCGAAGACGAGCGTCGCGCACGGCCGCAGCGTCACCTGGTCGGGATGCAGGATGAAAGCAACTTTCTGCCCGAGAGTGCGGATCTCCCCTTCTATCTCTGCCCGGATTCTCTCTCGATCATCTTCAGCACCCACGCCGACTTCCGCCTCACCAGCCATGCCCCGAAGGATAGTGAAATCGGCCGCAGGATGTCAATCGAGGAACGCAAGGTCGGGTGAGCGACGCGTCGGTGTGCCGGGCAAATGAAGCCTGCTCACCTACTCGATGTACCCCAGCTTCCTGAGGACCTCCTCGGACTCGGGGTCGAGAGTAGCCTCATCAGGCTTCTCGATCGCACGCTTCCGCAGTTCCTGGCCGATTGTCCAGGCTCTCAGGGCAGACTTCATGAATCCGAGCGTCACGGGGTGGCTCTCGGAAACATCGCGGGATTCGCCCGGATCATGGGGCAGGTCGTAGAGCTTGTAATCAGCCATCTCCTCCTGCTGCTCGGCAATAAGCTTGTATCCGTTGAAGACCATTGCCGCGAGGGGTCGAGGACCAAGGACGAGCTCGCTGTATGCCGGCTGGGGATCCGGAGGCGGGCCGTCGAGCTCCTCCAGCAGGCTCCTTCCCTGAATCCCCGCCGGTGGCTCGATGCCCAGCACATCGGCGATCGTCGGAAGGATGTCGATCTGCCGCACGGCCTCACCGACTTGCCTCCCGGGGTGCGCGGCCTGTGGCAGTTTCACGATCAGCGGCACGCGAAGCTCCGGCTGATAGAGCGTCTTGCCATGGCCCCATTTGTCATGCTCTCCGAACGACTCGCCGTGGTCGGCAGTGAAGAAAATGAGGGCGTCATCATAGAGGTCTCTCTTCTTCAGCATGTCGAGAAAGCGCCCGAAGTAGAAATCGCTGTGGCGGACTTCGCGGTCGTAGAGCGCCAGCGCGCAGCGTCGTAGCTCCTCAGCCGTTCCTGGAGCATCGTCTCCGCGCCAATTCCGAGCGGAAACTCTGTGCTCAGCCTCTGGAGCGCACGCCGGAAGCCCTGTGTAGTCACCCGGGCCCGGCACGTGCGGAGCGTGCGGATCTGTCGCATGCACGTAGATGAAGACGGGCTTCCCGCCACGATGGAGGGCCGGGTGTGATTCAATCACGCTGAACAGGTCGCTCGAGAATACGTGGATCGCGGGCGACTGCGCGTTCTCGCGGAGCTGGATGTACTCGTCAAAGTGTCGCCCGAACCCGAAGCCCGCTGAGATATTCCCGTTGGTCACAAAGGCGTATGTGGCGAAGCCGTGCTCCTTGAGCAGCGCGGGCAGTGTGGGAACGGAGACGGGCAGTGCATCGCGACGCCCCTCGACCAGGTGCGACGACGCATAAAGCCCCGTCATGATGCTCGCCACCGATGCGCGTGTCCATGCCGACTGCGCACAGGCTTGCCTGAAGACGATCCCATCACGGGCGAACCGTGTGAGGCGCGGAGATGTGGGCTGGCTGTAACCGTAGGGTTCGAGCCGGTCGGCACGGAGCGCGTCAACCAGGTAGATGACAACCGGCCCCCTGACGCCTCCCGGCCGGTTTCTATCCACGGTGTCCGGACGCCTCTCCGGAGCAATAATGGACGCTCTCCAATAAACGGATTTCGGGAGTGGACGCTCTCCGACCCGCTCCGACCTCATCAATATCCGGACGGTCCGGCCCGCGAGCTCGTCGAGGCTTGCGGTACCAGCGTCGTGGGACGATCTCAAGAGACCGAGGGAAAGATCACGCGACGATACGTCCTGCACCCGCCCCGAGTCGTCCTCGATGCCAACACTGAAGTCTGCCGCAGCGCCGGCCGGCGCGCCCTCTTTCACGATTCCGAATTCGAACGACAGACTCGCGCGCGCGGGGACATAGGCGTAGACGGAGAGCTGACCGCGAGGTGGCGCAACGAGCGTCGACGGGTTCGGCGACGGATTCGCGCGGTCGATCGCCGGTCCGTAGCGACGCGCAAAGCCGCGCCCGGGATCCCACCCCACCGGACCGACGCTCATGTAATCCACCCTGATGGCCGCAGCCCTCCTGACGCTCTTGAGGAACAGGAGGTTTTCTCCGTCGCGCAGAAACGTCTTCTTCACCCGACATCTGGTTTCGGTCCATTCCGGACCGACCTGTACCTCAGCGAGGTTGTGCCCGTTGAGGACAGGAACCAGCGCTTCAGCTCCGTCGGATCTGCATCTAAGCTTCAGCTCGGATTCCGCGGGCTTCAGCAACCTGAAGGAGATCAGACCCCCTCGCGGTGAGGTCGAGCCGACGTTGGGTCCGCTATCGGTGTTCTTGTCGAAGAACCACTCACCTTGCAACGCGAGGCGTGCCTCAGGCTCGCCAATGTCGATCCGCACGCGATCGCCGGCGAACTCGATCACGCGGGGGTCAGCCAGAAGGTCCCGGCCCGGCACCTGCTCCTTCCGGTGACATGCGGACGCGAGGGCCATCGCGCACAGAGACAAGAGCATGGTCTGTCGTGCCAACATCGGCGGCAGTATAGTTCAACCCATTCGGATTCAGAAGGTCGGGTACTTCCCCGAAATCCATAGCCTGAATCAGCGCGGCCTTCGGCTTGACGACATAGTCCTCATCACGGATAGTAGCGGAACGATGCGGGATCGGATTGGAGCGCAGCGGCAGCAGGATGTGGGCTCCACCACCTCGACGATCAGGTGCGATCCATCCGATCGAAAGACCAGCGTGAGCTTGAATCTCATGCTCATCGGTCTCTTCCTGATCTGCTCGGTGATCGTCACCTGGCCGCTCGCACTCCACCCCTCCAGCTACGTGCGCGACGAAGGCGATCCGCTCCTGACCTCCTGGATCCTCAGTTGGGTCAATCAGTCCATCTGGGATGACCCTGCGGCGCTCTTCGATCCGCCGGTGTTCTATCCGGAGAAGGGCGCGCTGGCGTTTTCGGAGACGCTCCTGCTGCCATCGATCACCGCCGCGCCGGTGTTTCTGCTGGGGGGCAGCGCCATCCTGGCGAACAATCTGCTGTATTTCCTTTCGTTTGTCCTGACCGGCTGGTTCTTCTACCTCATGTGCCGCGAGCTGGGCATAAGCTCGGCGGCGTCCCTGGTGGGAGCGATCCTTTTCGATTTCGCACCGTTTCGCATGGACTTCTCGCACCTCCAGCTCTCCCAGGTCCAGTACTTGCCCCTCCAGGTCATGCTCTTCAACCGGTACTTCCGACTGAGCAAGGCGCGATACCTCGTGGGATCGTGGGCCGCGTTCGCCGCCACAACATTGTCCTGTTCATACTACGGTGTCTATGCACTCCTCCTCATGACCCTGCTCCATCTCTTCTTCCTCGCCGCTCACTGGAGAGCCTTCACGCTGCGTACCATTTCCGCCTTGCTCACTGCGCCGCTTCCTGCGGCGTCGATCCTCCTCCCCTACTACCTGAAGTACATGCAGGTGCGTAGGGCCTATGGGTTCGAACGTTCGCTGACCGGTCTGGAGTCCTTTGGGGCCGACCTCGCTGCGTATGCCACATACTTCTGCCAGAGCACGGTACTGGGTGGAATAGGAAAACTCTTCGCGTGGAACGCCGTCCAGTGTCTCGCGCCTGGCTTGATCGGCACAGTGCTCGCGATCGCTCTGCTCGTCGTCGGACGAGGTCGGATGCGTGAGGACGAGACAGTTCATTCGAACTTCCTCACGATCGCCCGCTTCATCTCCGTCGCCATGACAGTCGTCTGTTGTCTCGCAACGCTGGGGGGCCTGATTCCGCCAGAATCGCGCATCGTGGCGGGCTCATTGATCATCTTCTTCGCCGTTTGGCTCGGCGATGTGCTCTGGACAACACACCGTGGGTCACACGTTCCGCACACTCGTGTACTAGCATGGATCGCGGCGCTGGCGCTTGTCGCGTCGCTGGGCCTCGAGATCCGTGTGGCAGGCACCTCCCTTGGCCCTGGCATCTACGGCTTCTTCAATTCGTACTTCCCCGGCTTCTGGGGTATTCGCGCCGCCTCCCGCATCAGCGTTCTCTTCTTCTTGTGCTTCTTCACGCTGAGCGCCTACGGAATGGACCGCCTGCGCGGAGTGGGTTGGATACCACGCTATGGCCCACTGATCGTGATGGGTCTGATTGGTATCGAGTTCGTGAATGCCCCTGTCCCGTGGGTTCGCTACCGGACGCGAGATGTCGGAGCATACGAATGGTTGAAATCCAGGAAGGACGTGGGGGTCCTCGTCGAGCTTCCGCTGGGGACGTATCTCGGACAATACCGTGCCATGTATGAGTCCTCACGGCATCGATATCATCTGCTCAACGGCGTCAGCGGCTTCGTTCCCGCTTCCTACTTCGCGCGCGCAAGGACGCTCGAAACTTACCCATCTCGAGCGGCCCTCGATCTTTTGCAGGGCATCCTCCCGCTCAAATACATCCTCTGGCGGCGCGAGCCGCCCGCCACAGTTGCCGGGAATCTCTTCGAGTCGCTCGACGAAGTCCCGTTCCTCCGAAAAGCGGGGAGCTTCGGTGCTGCCACAATCTACGAGGTCCAACACGATTTCTCCGACGCAGTGGAAAGGCGTTCACTCCGGTTGTACGTCGACCCCCGGCGACTCGACGGACGGGAGCTCCGTCTCGATCTGAGACCTGCGGTGAATGATGGCGTGAGGCGCTCAGTCGAAGTGCGGATCGGCGAGAACGCGATCGCGTCCGTTGCACTCGACCGCGAGCGTACCATGACAATCGGCGTCGATCGCCTCCCCCGGGACGGTGCATGGGTGGAGGTCATCACGATCGAATCGCTCGCGGAGCCGTGGGAGTTGAGCACCTGGGAAGTGACTTCGAGCGTCGCGAGCGGGGGGTCGAGCATCACGGTGGATGGCGACGCGACACGTCCGCCGGCCACGGACGGAATTCTTTTGGCGGCCACGAACGGAAAGGGAGAGAAGCTGACGCGACGATTCATCGAGTCGGCCGAGGGAGCAGACATCTCGGCGAAGGTTGCCTCCACGATCCGTCGCCTGATGGACAACCGATACGTCTTCCTCGCGGTCGCGGGCGGTCCTCTCCGCGACGCGCCCACGGACCTCTCGCGCTACTTGAGGGACCTGTCAGGCATCGACCCGGGAAGCGGAGCGTTTGTCTTGGCCATCCAACCGACAGGATCGGGTGACCGCCGGCAACGACCCAGCATCCGGGCCGAGAGCGGGATCACCGGGGCAAGGTTATCAGCAGACCAGCGAGGTTTCGTCCTCGAGAGATTGCGAGTATTCTGAGAGGGCGTGTCGGGACTAGACCTGCGATACGACGCCCGTCACGGCTCCGCGCAGTAAACAGAACCGAAACGATCTCCGTATCCGCCCGTCATCCAGAGCCTGGGCGCTTCGACGGGATGGTTGTTCGATACCGGGCCATACCACCACTGTCGATACAAATCCTGGTAGCCGTCCCCGCGGTCGACCACCCAGAACATCTGCGCCGCACCCGTTGAAATGGCTCCTTTGACAACTTTCGCTGGCGGCGAGACAAATGTAATCTGTTCTTCGGCGCCCAGAATCGTGCCCGAGGCGTCGACGAGGACGCGGAAAAGATTCGCGCTGCCCGACGCGTCGGACTTGATGTAGGCCAGCAGGCCCACAGATTTGGTGATTGAGGGATCGCTGTAGACCAAGGTGGGCGGGGCACCGGCGAGGACCACCTTCTCCGTACCCTTCGGCCCGTTGCCATTGACAGTGCGGAACCAGATGCTGCCATCACGAACGTAGTAAATTCCCTTGAGGAAGCCCATCAGAAAGGCCTGTGTATCCTGCACAGAGTTATTCGTCACGGGCGTCATCTTCTTGAGAACGTTTTTCTTCTTGCGGTGGAGGATCGACACGAATGCTTCCTCGGTCGCCGGTCCACCGGTCATCGACGCACGAGTGAAGCCGAATCTCTTGTCATACGTGATCGTGGGATACTGGATGGTATAGTTGGCGTCGTTGGTCAGCTTGAAGGGGCCTGCCTTGATATTGGCCTGTTGATCGAGGTCAGAGTAGTAGAGCTGGGAGGCTCCCGTTGCCGCATCCCGCTCGACATAGGCGAGCCTGTTCCCTTTGTTGCTCAGGACTCCGAATGCGGCAGTCGGAGAATCGAGCAACAGCTTGGGCCCGACCAGCAGACTGAACTCGCCGGTGGCCTGGGCGTAGTAAACCTTGTAGTTCCCGTCTCCGCCGTTGTCCTTGGAGTAGGCGATATAGAACTGGGCCTCGGTACCGGCATCCAGAGCAGGCACGCACGCAGCCAGTATGACAGGTAGTATCCATGCACGCATAAGTCCTCCTCGACCCATTAACCGCACATGCGGGTATTCTAGCATATTCACTACCTCAATATCGGCAGAGGGCTCGTGATTCGGTGTGACGGGGGTCACATCTGAACCGTGCTCGGGCCGAATGCCGGTGCCAGTACCCGGGGCGACGCACTTCGGGTACGGGCAGGCGTGTGCGAGGACACGCGTCCACAGCGGCGGTGATGAGCAACTACTCAGGCTGCTTAACCACAGAAGGCACAGAACGCGCAAAGGCACAGAAGGAACGGATGATAAGGTGGTATTGAACCTCTGTGACTTCTGTGGGTTTTGTGCGTTTTGTGGTGCCGGGCTGCGGCAAAGTCGAGGCGCCGACTCGGGCGAGGCCGTTCCGTGCGAAACCGCAGATGGCACAGATTTCCGCGCGGATTGCGCAGATTCTTCCAGCATTCAACCGACGAGCAACTTGCTCCTCACTCCCGGGTCGGTGCGAAGCAATCGGCGACATCTGCGAGTCAATCCGTGAAATCTGCGGTTTCCGGGACTTTGCCGTAGCCTTGTGTGTGGTGGGTCTCACCTGACCTGAGCAGCTACGGTGATGATAGACTAGCCGGATGCTGGTCCGCATGCGGTTGCTGCTGCCGGTCGTGGCGTTCCTGTTCTATCTCCACTACACCTCTTTCGACCTCGGGTGGTCGGACAACTACGGATACGCATCGATGGCCCTGCGAATGGCGGGGTTGCATTTCGCCGAGGACGAAACAGTTCTTCGATCGCTCGGCCTCCAGGACGACGGCGCCGTGACGACTCCACTCGCCTATAACTGGATCGGGGGCCGATCGGTCCCGCTCTACCCCTTTGGCGCCCCGGCCCTCATGGCTCCGCTTGTCTGGATGCTCGGACCCAAGGGACCCTTCGTCCTCCCGCCCCTCATGGGCGCGCTCTGTCTCCTGCTCCTCTACCGCATCGGCAAGGAAGTGTCCGGACGGGCCACGGGCTATGCAGCGGCCGGCTTGGGCGCGCTTTCGCCGCCGCTCTTCGCGTTCGCCACGATCCTCATGAGCGATCTGGTCGCCGCCTCGTTCATCCTGCTGGCCGTCCTGCTGCTGGTCCGGAAGAGCCGGAGTTTACTCACCTACTCCGCCCTCTCGGGGCTCGCCCTCGGGGGGGCGTTCCTCACCCGCCCCAACCTGATCCTCTTCTTCGTCCCGGCCGCGATCTATCTGGCGATTGGACGGAGATTCAGGGACCTGCTTGGATTCGGCGCCGGATTCGCACCAGCCTTCGCCCTCCAACTTGCCGTCAATTGGGCCTATTACGGCGGCCCCTTGCACTCCAGCTACGGCGGGCACACCAGCGTCTTCACATCGGCCTACGTCGGGACGATCGTCCTCACATACCTGAAATGGTTGATGCAATTTGGCACTCTGTTCCAGCTCCCGTTCATCGTCTGGGCTTTTGTCGATCGGCGATTCCCGAGCGCTCTGAAGTGGCTCACAATCATCTGGTTCCTCATCCTTCAGGCCTTCTACGGTTTCTATCCCTACTGGTATCACTGGCTGCTCTATCGCTATCTCCTGCCGGCTCAACTGCTGTTCTGCGTCTTTGCGGCCCACGGGATGGTGACCGCTGCCAGGCGGTGCACGCATCGGGCTCTCACGCGGTACGGCGCCGCCGCTCTCGTTCTCAGCAACGCCGTCTACGGCGCCATTTTTCTCAACCGATATGACGAGTTCCATGTCAAGGATGGTTGGAAGGCCGCAGCGTCGACAACGCGAACCGTCGCGGATGCCGCCGGCCCGGATTCACTCGTCTTCGCCTACTCCGGCTCGGGGATGCTCCGCTACTACCACGGACTCAAGACGGCAAACCTGAACGTCGATCAGGCCTCCGCTCGCACCGTCATCGACGCGTGTTTCCGGAAGGGCATCGCTGTCTACGCGTGGGTGGACACCGACCCGACTGAACAGGATCTACTCGCCCGCCTCCCCTACCGCGACTCGACTTGGAAGCTGTCGGAATCGGGTACCAAGAGCCTCTACCGTCTTTTCCCGGGACTGGCGTCGCTCGATGAATACCTGCTCGCGACAAGCCGGATCACGATAACGCTCAGATCCGTCGTGCCACGCTCTCCGTTCCTGGGTGTCGGGTGGGACCACAAGGAGACCGGAGGTGGGTACCTGAGGTCCCGCGGCCCGTTCTCCACGATCAGGCTGCACGCGAATCCCCGGTTCCGATATCGGGTCAAGGCCCGAATGAGACCACTCCGGCTGGAACAGGGCGATGACCCGACGCTCGACGTGGAGTGGGATGGCGAGCGAATCCTCACCGGCCCGATCAGCTCCGGCTGGTCGACCGTAGAAGCGACGACGCCACATGCAGGCCCGGAAGGGAGCACGCTCACTTTCCGCTACCACCTTCGAGGCAACCCGGCGCGAACATTCTTTTCGATCTACTGCGACCGGATCGAAGTCGAGCCGATCGAGACGGATTGAGCCGCTCCGTATTCTCGCGAGACAAAGAGAGATCACAGTCAGGCACGATGCTGATACAATCTGCCGGACTTCCGGGGAGGCTTAATGACCAATCAGCTTGAAACAGCGGAATTCACAGTGAAGGCCGTGATCGCGGGTGTCGTGTTCGGAGTTGTCTTCGGAATGGCGAATGCGTATCTGGGATTGCGGGTTGGGATGACGGTCTCGACCTCGATCCCCATTGCAGTCCTCACGGTGGCGCTCTTCAAGGCAGGCGCATGGTTTTGGGGAAGAGGGACGCTCCTCGAGGCCAACATCGCGCAGACGATCGGGAGCGCCTCGACCTCTCTGGCCAGCGGAACGATCTTTACGATCCCCGCGCTCTTTCTCTGGAACATCGTCCCGGGTTTTTATCAGATCGCAGGACTCGCCCTCCTGGGTGGGATACTCGGCGTTTGCGCCATGATCCCCTTGCGGCGGCTCCTCATCGTGAAGGCCCACGATGAGCTGCCCTACCCGGAGGGGACAGCCTGCGCCGAGGTCCTTCGGGCAACCGTCTCAGAGCTTAAAGGATCCCACTGGATCTTCATCGGGCTCGGCGCCGGCTTCGCGGCGAAACTCATCCTCGGCCTCCTCGCCCTGATCCCCTCGGACGTCACGCTCGCCATTCCCGGCATCACGAAGGCTGAGGTCGCGCTCGAGGTAGCCCCGGCCCTCCTCGCTGTCGGATATATCCTCGGCTACCGGCAATCGGCGATCATGCTCGCCGGCGGGCTCGTCTCCTCCCTCTGCCTCATCCCCCTCATCGCTGCCATCGGCGGCCATCTCGATGCTCCCCTCTTTCCTGAGCTCAAGCTCCTCGTGCGGGACATGAGCGTCGGGCAGCTCTGGGGGCGCTACGTCCGCTACATCGGCGCCGGCGCCGTCGCGGCGGCGGGCATCGTGACCGTCATCCGCTCCGCGCCCACGATGGTCTCGTCTCTCCGCGCCGTCGTCGGCGGGATGCGCAACGGCGCCGGTGCCGCCCGACACGAACGGACCGACCACGATCTGCCTGGCAGCGTCATCATCGCTGGAGTCTCGATCGTCGTGGCGTCACTCATCTTCGTCCCGGGACTGATTGGGGGCAACATGGCCGCCGTCCCGCGCACCGTTGCGGCGCTCGGCGTCGCCCTCTTCGGAATGATGTTCGTCGCTGTCTCCGCGCGCATCGTCGGCTTGATCGGTGTGTCATCGAATCCCGTGTCCGGTATGACCCTGGTCACGCTGCTCGCGATCAGCGGCATCTTCGCAGCGCTCGGGTGGGTCGACTCGATGGCGCGGGCCGCGGTCCTGACTGTCGGCACGGTCGTCTGCATTGCCGCATCGAAGGCCGGAGACATCTCGCAGGATCTGAAAACCGGCTACCTCGTCGGTGCGACCCCGGCGAGACAGCAGTTCGGGCAGCTCATCGGCGCCTCAGTCGCCTGCTGGGCTATTGCGGGAACGATGATTCTCCTCGGCAGGACATACACGTTCGGGTCGGCCGAGCTCCCCGCGCCTCAGGCCACACTCATGAAAACGGTCATCGAAGGAGTGCTCTCGGGGCAGCTCCCGTGGGAGCTTGTTTCGACCGGCGCAGGGCTGGCCGTCTGCGCGCTGTTGGCCGGTCTCCCGGGCCTTCCCTTCGCCATCGGGCTCTATCTTCCGATCTCGAGCATGACGCCGATTTTTGTCGGCGGGCTGGTCCGTCGTTTTATCGACAGTCGTAGTAAGAAGGCCGCCGACGAGTCCAACCCCGGCATCCTCTGCGCCTCGGGCTTCATCGCAGGCGAAGGCATCTGCGGCATCATTGTGGCCGGTGTCTTCGCGGGATTGAAGCGGAAACCGCCCGAGGAGGCTCTGATGGGCGGCAGCATCGGTCCCCTTCTCTCCCTCGCCCTCGTCGCAGTCGCCTGTTGGTTGCTCGTCAGGGCAGCACATGGAGGCGAATCCCGCCGGACCGCGTAGGGACCAGGGTCAAGAGGCCAGCGGCAGGGCGGGACCCGAGGCTGGAGAGGTTGAAGCACCGCCGCTCAGGCCGGCACGAAACTCTCTCACATTCTCACTTTCCGACTCTCTCACTCTAGCTCGGTGCACCGGTCTCGCCCCTTTCGCTCTACGCTCCACGCCTACCGACGGGCGTCCATGGCGCAGCGGAAGCCGTACCAGTAGACCGGCACGACCGACGGCATCGTGGTGCTGCGTTGCGTCAAACGGCAGGCCTTGGCTTCGGTCGTGTACGATCCTCCTCGGACCATGATGCGTCCGCGCCTGTCGGCCGGGATCGTGGAGGGATCGAGGGGACGGTCGAGCGGGTACGGAGCGAAGGTGGACGATGTCCATTCGGAGACGTTCCCGACCATATCGAAGACCCCGTAGGGGCTCACATCATCTTTGTAGGCGCCGACCTGTGCAGTTGCCTTCAGGCCTTCCTCGGCGGAATTGCATTTCTTCGGCATGAATTCCGGTCCCCATGCGTACCGCAACTCCTTCGTGCCGCGGGCCGCCTTCTCCCATTCGGCTTCCGTCGGGAGTCGCTTCCCTGCCCACCCGCAATACGCCAGGCAGTCAGCGTAGGTCAGACTCTGAACCGGGTAGTTCTCGAGTCCCTCTCCGGCATATTTCTTCCAGTCTCCCTGGGGCTTGTACTGGGTCGCCGCGACGAACTTGGCGTACATCGCATTCGTGACTTCATACTTGTCGATGTAGAAGGCTGGGAGGTCGATCTCATGGACCGGCTGTTCCACCTTGAAGTCCGTGCTGCCCATCTTGAACGGGCCTGCCGGGATGAGCACCATTTCGGCTCCGTCCGTGGGCGTGACGATCATGGCAGGGGGAGGAGCCTGGAGAAGCAGCGCGAGAGCGATCGGGAGAATCACTTGCCATCTCCGAAGGTGGCGCCCATCGCACGGGCCGTCGCGACGTATTCGCTGTCAGGCGGGACCAGCCTCAGGCGCGAGATGGCCTGGTCGAGCGGCACCGGCACGATTCTGGGCGTTTGCAGGCTCACCATGTGGCCGTGCTTCCCTTCCATGAGGAAATGGACGGCGGCGCACCCGAAGCGCGTCGCCAGCAGCCGGTCGAAAGGCGACGGGCTGCCGCCTCGCAGGATGTGCCCGAGCACAACGGCACGCGACTCCTTGCCCGCGATCTGTTCGATCTCCGCCGCGATCTTGAACGCGACCCCGCCGAGCCGAACCGGATCGGCCGAGCCTTCGATCCTCTTGGCCACGGTCATCTCGCCGCCCTCCGGCTTGGCGCCCTCAGCGACGACGACGATCGTGAACTCCCGGCCCTCCTCACGCTCCTTTCTGAGAATGTCCTCGCAGACCCGCTCGATCCGATACGGTATCTCCGGAATCAGGATGACATCGGCGCCGGTGGCCATGCCGGACTGCAGTGCGATCCAGCCGGCGTAGCGACCCATGACCTCCACCACCATCACCCGGTGGTGCGAAGCCGCGGTCGAATAGAGCTTGTCAATCGAGTAGACGGCGGTCTGGAGGGCCGTATCGAACCCAAAGGTGATGTCTGTTGCCGAGAGATCTTTGTCGATCGTCTTCGGCACCCCGACGACATGGACTCCCTTCTTGGAGAGCTCGTTCGCGATCGAGAGTGTGCCATCTCCGCCGACGATGATCATCCCCTCGAGGTCGTTGTAGTCGATCGTCTTCAGGACCTTGTCGGAGACGTCCACGTGAGTGAGCTTGCCGTCCACAAGGACCGGATGCTTGAAAGGGTTGTCCCGGTTGTTCGTGCCCAGGATGGTCCCACCCTGCTTCAGGATCCCGGATACCTTCGCCGGCGTGAGCGGACCGATTTTCTTGTCGATCAGCCCCGTGAAGCCATCCTCAATCCCGTAGGTCTCGATCCCATACTGGTAATGCGCGGTCTTCACCACCGCGCGGATCACAGCGTTCAGGCCCGGGCAGTCACCACCACCGGTCAGGACTCCGATGCGTCTGGGTCGCTTCGAATCTGTCATGAGTTACCTCGCAGAATCAATATCCGATATTCGGCGTGGGGAGTCAATCAGAGCACCGTGAGCACGGGCAGCGGGTACTCGTCGCGCAAAACGCTGATCGCCATCGTCTCGACGTACGTCTCGAAGTTCGGATCCGATGTGTAATCGGCGAGCTCGCGCCGGGCTCGTTCCCTGGCCCGTGCGATCGCCGTAGGGCCCACAGCTCCGAGAAGAACTGGGGAGATCCCCGCCCACGCTTCCTCGAGGAAGTCTTCGATTTCGAAGATCGATTGGCGATTCAGCCCGTGCTCGAGGTTGCCGAGCACTTCTCCGAGAAGCATGGCTAGGTCGTGATGTCCCCGGGAGCGCGCGCGCGCAACCGCCGTCGTCAAGGCCTCTCGCAATCGTTCCCCTGCCTCACCCTCCACCCTCTGAGACCGGCTCGCTTTCTGCCTCCGGGCACCCGTGTTCAGCTCCCTGTAGTCTTCCCAGGATTTCTTCACCGAACGCGCCGCGAAGGAGAGGTTACGCGGAGGGATCTTGCGGGAGCGTGGCCGGCGGAGACGGGCGAGGAAGGCACGGTCAAGACCGAACATCACGACGCGCGAGGGAATGTGGCTGCTCCACCACTCATCGATCATGACGTAGTCACGCGGGGAGAGGAACAGGTGATGGGAGCCGAACCGCAGGAATCGGGTGGCGATTCGCTGGACATAAGCCTCGCGATCCTCCTGGCTGGTCGTGCAGGGTGCTGGTGGAGGCGATGGCGGCAGCGACCCGGTTCCGGCCCTAGGCACTCACCGCCTCTTCGGCCGGCGATTCGACAGCCGGCCTCGACACCGCGATGATCCGGAGGGTCCATTTCACCATCTCGCGGACCTCGTCAGTGGTGGCCGCGTACTTGGCGAACTTCACCATGTCGGCCCTCAGCAGGAAATCCTGCAGGAGCGAAAACACCGCGGCCGGCAACTTCCGTTGCGAGCTGTCGATGATCTCCTCCGTTGTCCGCTCCTCGACCGGCACTCCATAGCGGCGATAGACGTAGTGCTTGAGGATCTCCGAGAGCAGGATGCAGTGCTTCTTGAGCTCGCCCTTCATGATGTAGCCGGCTTCATCGAGCCGCCTCAGAGCCTCGATCGCCTCGTCCTCAGGCGAGAGCAACGGTTCGGCCGTTCGCGCGCCCTCCCCTGCAGCCGCCTGCCTCCTCCATCTCATCCACCACCAGATCAAGCCGGCCGCCGCCAGCAGGATGAGCCCGAGGCAGATCCAGAACCAGGGAAATTCCGCAGGTATGCTCATCGGAGCCTTGATGTCCTCGATCTCCTTCTCCTGACCGCTCAGCACGCTCGTGACATCCACCTCACCAGGTGTACTGGCGAGGACCTCTACCGCGGGCCCAGTCTGTTTGATCTCGACCGATGGCACCTGCACCTTCCCGAGCTTATAGGCCGCGAGCTGGTAGGTGATGGTCTGCACGATCGAGCCGTCGTCCTGCTTCACGGGGCTCCCTTTGTCGCAGGCGAGGACGTCGAGGTCCCCCAGCTTCTCGCCGGCCTGCGGGAGCTCGAAGCTCTCCCCTTCGGCGGAGCGCAGAGTCAGCGTGAGGGCGATGGGATCGCCGACATGGACCGTGGGCGGAGAGAGCGTTGTCTCGAGTGTGGCGGCACGGAGGAGATGCGGACCGCCGATAAAGATCCCGCTGAAGGCCAGAACAGCCGCGAGCGATTCCCGCCGGCGCGCCGGCGTCCGCCTGACGCCCGTTCTCATCGCAGCCTCCTGGCCCGCGATGCGAAAAAGCTCTGGAGTCTCGCCTCGAATGACGCTCCCGTGGACAGCTCGATTTTATCTACACCCGTAGAGACGAAGAGCCGCGATGCGATCTCGCGGCGGCGCCGCATCGCCTCCGACATCTTACGCCGGATCAGCGGCGAGCTCGTGTCCACAATCTGCTCCTGTCCCGATTCCGCATCTCGAAGGGCGACGAGTCCGATGTCGGGAATCTCGAATTCCCTTTCGTCCTCAGCCACGACCGCTATCAGGTCGTATTTTCGCGCGGCCACTCGAAACGCTGCTTCGTAGCCATCGTCGATGAAATCGGAGAGGATGAAAACCACCCCGGTTTTCTTGACGGTATTGATGAGGTATCGGAGCGCCGTGTCGAGGGAGGTGCCACGACCGGTGGGTTCGAAGTAGAGCACATCGCGGATGATACTGAGGGCGTGCATCCGACCCTTTTTCGGCGGGATGAACTTCTCGACGCGATCGGTGAAGATCAGCATCCCGACTCGATCGTTGTTGAGCACGGCGGAGAAGGCCAGGGCCGCGGCGATCTCGGCCTGCAGATCGCGCTTCGTGCGAACGCGCGTCCCGAAATGCGAGGAAGCGCTGGCATCGAGCAGGAGCATCACGGTCAGCTCGCGCTCCTCGACGAACTGCTTGACGTACAGGTGGCCCATCCTCGACGACACATTCCAGTCGATCAGGCGGATGTCGTCCCCGGCCACGTACTCCCTGACCTCGGCAAACTCCATCCCGCGCCCCTTGAAGATCGAGTGATACTCTCCGGCGAATGTGTCCGTGACCAGTTTGCGGGTCCGTATCTCGAGCCGTCGAATGCGCCGGAGGAACTCACGCGGTATCACGTGCGATTTCGTACACCAAACAGGTGGAGAGAGTCAAAGGCCTGTCCGGATCGATCTGCGAAATCGGCGGAATCTGTGGTTTGCTCGGGGCTTCGACCCGGGCCTTGCGATTGGCCCCGGGCTTGGAGCGTGCTGGACAACAGGTCGTGAAATGGGTACTCTCTGGGGACTCGACGGGAGGGCAGGGACAATGCCGACAATGCTTGAAAGTGCTGGGTTCGTCAACGTTCGCAGGATTCATCGCAATCTCCCGGTGGCGCAGCTGATCGAGATCGCGGTGCAGAGGGGCGAGGGGCAGCTCGCCGCCAACGGAGCGCTCAACACGATCACGGCGCCCAAGACGGGCCGTTCCCCCAACGACAAGTATGTGGTGGAAGAGCCTTCGACGAAGGATCGGATCTGGTGGGACAAGAACCGCAGACTGTCGCCGGAGCGCTTCGACACGCTGCTCAACAAGGCGCGCGCGTACCTGCAGGACAAGGACGTTTTCGTTTTCGACGGATATGCCGGCGCCGACCCTGAGAATCGGATCGCGGTGCGTGTCATTTCGGAGAAAGCGTGGCACTCGCTGTTCGCCCAGACGCTGTTCCTCAGGCCCACGCAGCAACAGCTCGAGGTGCACACACCCGAGTACACCGTCATCAATGTCTGCGGCATGGAGGGCATCCCGTCCCTCGACGGACTTCGGAGCGAGTGCTTCATCGTGATCTCGTTCGAGAAGCGGATGGTCCTGATTGGGGGGACGCATTACGCCGGCGAGATCAAGAAATCGATCTTCACCGTGATGAACTATATCCTGCCGCTCAAGGGCATTCTCTCGATGCACTGTTCCTCGAACATCGGCCGCGGAGGCGACACGGCGGTATTCTTCGGTCTGTCGGGCACGGGCAAGACCACTCTGTCTGCCGACCCGAACCGGCGTCTCATTGGAGATGACGAACACGGCTGGAGCGAGAGCGGCATTTTCAACGTGGAAGGCGGCTGCTACGCCAAGACGATCAAGTTGTCGAAGGAGGGCGAGCCCCAGATCTGGAACGCAATCAGGTATGGATCGGTTCTCGAAAACGTCGTTCTCAATGACCGGCGCGAACCGCTCTTCGACAGCGACAGCATCACGGAGAACACGAGGGCGACCTACCCGGTCGAGTTCATCGACAACTGTGTCATACCCGGCATTGGAGGACACCCGAGAAACATCGTATTCCTCACTGCGGACGCCTTTGGCGTGCTGCCGCCGATCTCGAAGCTGACGCATGAACAGGCCATGTATCACTTCCTCCTCGGATACACCTCGAAGGTCGCGGGAACGGAGACGGGCATCACGGAGCCGACGGCGACCTTTTCGACCTGCTTCGCGGCGCCTTTCCTTCCGCTGCACCCGACGGTGTACGCCGATCTGCTCGGCAAGAAGCTGAAGAAGCACAACAGCAATGTCTGGCTGGTCAATACGGGCTGGACCGGCGGGCCCTACGGCGTCGGGCACCGGATGAAGCTCCAGCACACCCGTGCGATGCTGTACTACGCCCTCTCGGGTCTGCTCGACGATCTCTGGTACAACCCGGACCCCGTTTTTGGGCTTATGGTGCCGCAGAGCTGTCACGAAGTTCCGGCAAGCCTCCTCCTCCCGCGCAACACCTGGCAGGACAAGCCCGCCTACGATCACAAAGCCCGCGAGCTCGCGGCGATGTTCGCGAAAAGCTTTGAACAGTACTCGGGGATGGTCAATCAGGAAGTTGCGGCCGCCGGGCCGCGGATCTAGGAGGAGAGGCGGGAACGTGGCTGAAACAAGGGACACGATCACGATCGTCGACAACCGCACAGGAAAGCAGATCGAGCTGCCGATCAGGCACGGAACCGAGGGTCCAGGTGCCGTTGAGATCGGCGCATTCACGAAGGCATTCGGACTCTTCGCGCTGGACCCCGGATTCGTGTCGACAGCGAGTTGCGAGAGCAAGATCACCTATATCGATGGCGAGGAGGGCGTGCTCCTCTACAGGGGCTACCCCATCGAGCAGCTCGCCGAGAAGAGCAGCTACACGGAGGTCTGCTACCTGTTGCTCAACGGCGAGCTCCCCACGCGCGAGCAACTCGGCGAGTTCACCCACACCATCCGCCACCATACGATGCTCCATGAGCAGATGGGGAGATTTTTCCAGGGATTCCGGCGCGACGCGCACCCGATGGCCATCCTGGTCGGCTGCGTCGGCGCTCTGTCGGCCTTCTACCACGATCACCTGGATATCCACGATCCGCACGACCGGATGATTACCGCCCACAGGCTCATTGCCAAGATGCCGACCTTGGCCGCTGCCTGCTACAAGTATTCCATCGGGCAGCCGATCGTCTACCCCGACAACCGCCTCGACTACGCCGCCAATTTTCTCAGAATGATGTTCTCGGTCCCGTGCGAGGACTACCAGGTCGATCCCGTCCAGTCCAGAGCGCTTGATGTGATCTTCACGCTGCATGCGGATCATGAACAGAATGCGAGCGCCTCGACGGTGCGCCTCGCAGGCAGCTCGCTGGCAAACCCCTACGCGTGCATCTCTGCCGGCATCAGCGCCCTATGGGGACCCGCGCACGGAGGCGCCAACGAGGCGGTGCTCCGGATGCTCGCCGAAATCGGGCGGGCCGAGCGGATCCCGGAGTTCGTCGAACGCGCGAAATCAAAGACGGACCCGTTCAGATTGATGGGGTTCGGCCATCGCGTCTACAAAAACTTCGACCCCCGGGCGAAGATCATCCGCGGGATGTGCCATGAGGTGCTCAGACAGCTCCACCACAGCGATCCCCTCTTCGATATCGCTACCAAGCTGGAAGAAGTGGCGCTGCACGATGACTACTTCATCGAGAAGAAGCTCTACCCGAACGTCGATTTTTACAGCGGCATCATCCTGAAGGCGATCGGGATCCCGGTGAACATGTTCACAGTCATCTTCGCGATGGCCCGGACCGTCGGATGGATCGCGCAGTGGATCGAGATGATCGCTGAACCCGGCCAGAAAATCGGGAGACCGCGTCAGTTGTACGCTGGACACCCGGCGCGTGAGTACATCCCGGTCGAACGTCGCGGGTAAGAGAAGCAGCCGGCACCCAGCCCATCTGGTACCGAACGAGCGCCGGCGCGAATGGGTGTTGCGCGGAGACGAGCGTGCCGCGGCATGGGTCGAAGATTGACAAACACGGAGGCGAACCATAAGATCTGCGGTGTCGAAAAAAGTCGGATTCTATAGACAAATCAGTCACATATAGCAACAGGCTGGAAGTCAGCACGTCATATCTGCGCACGAGGGAGTAGGATGGGTAGGCAGCAGGAGGCGGTCGCCATCAGCGGCAGCCTGAAGTCCATGTGCCTCTCGGACCTTCTGCAGTGGATCGCCTTCGGCCGCAAGACGGGAAGGTTGCTAGTCGAGCGTGGCTCGCTGCACAAGACGATGTACTTCAAGGAAGGCAGGATCTACACCAGCTCCTCCAATAACCCCCGTGAATCGCTTGGGCACTTTCTCGTCAGCCAGAGGCACATCAGTGAGGAGCAGCTCTTCAGGGCGCTCGTCCACCAACACAAACACAAGAAGCCTCTTGGCCAGGTCCTCGTTGAAGACGGTACGATCACCGAAAACCTGTTGCGTCACGTCATCGAGTTCAAGACGCGCGAAGCCGTTTTCGATATGTTTTCGTGGAGCGAGGGAAAATTCGTGTTCTTCGAGGAGCCGCTTGCCGAAAATCTGAAGATCGCGTTGTCGGTGGAGGTCTCGGGGCTGATCCTCGAAGGTATCAAACGCATCGATGACTGGACTCGAATCCGTGAAGTCATCCCGAGCAATTCGACTACCTTCCGCATCCTGCCGGGCGCCCAGGACCGGAAGCTCGATGAGCAAATGGGGCTGGCTCTGGCCCTCGCCGGCAACGGCCACAGCCTTGGCAAGCTGGCCCATGAGATGAACTTGTCCGAGTATGAAGCGAGCGAGCTGATGTTCAAGCTCCTGCACGAGCGCGCTGTGGCCGTGGACTCGACCGGCGAGGAGCCAAAGCCCGGGGAAGCAGTGCGCAAGATCAAGACCCTGATCAGGCGGGGCGATCAGGAGTTCAAGGACGGGCACTTCACGCTCTCGCGCAAGACATTCGCCGAGGTCCTCAAGCTGGATCCCCTGAATCAGTATGCGAAGATCTACATCCTGAAGGTCCGAAACATGGCCACGAAACTCAAGGCGAGCGAATCGATCCCGCGTGGGGGCGTCCCGATCGTCAAGGGCGATCGCGAGAGCAATGACACTGTCTTCGCCCCACAGGAGATCCAGATCCTGGGCAAGATCAACGGTCAGCGAGACGTGAACACGCTCCTCTCGGAATCGCCGCTCCCCGAGGAAGAAACCCTCATGGTTCTCAAACGCTTCCTCGACCTGAATATCGTCGGCTTCCAGTAGCCCCTAACGCGGCGGAGCCGCAACCAAAAAGGTTGCGTCTCCGCCGCGCGTGAGAGCGTCCGGCCCGCTTCGCGGGCCTGGAGCGTGGAGCGTGAGAGCGTTCTTCCGAGCCACCCTGATCGTCCGAGGCGACCGCTCCGTTCCTGCATTCCTCTCCTCCTGCGTTCCTGAGAGGAGTTCGGAA